>CAXQQM010000194.1:0-8822 GCA_964226055.1 Robiginitalea sp.
CCGCATCGGCCGGTTTATGAGCCTAACCTTAGTGTATGAAACAAGAGATACAGGCGTTTAACAATATCCTTGAACTTATTGGAAAAACCCCCCTGGTCCGTTTGAATCGGCTGACCGCCGGCTTCCCCGGGGAATTTTATGCCAAACTCGAGGCATTCAACCCGGGTCATTCCTCCAAGGATCGGATTGCCCATTTTATCATCGATGAGGCCGAACGGAGCGGGATACTCAAACCAGGGAGCACCGTAATAGAAACGACCTCCGGCAACACGGGCTTCAGCCTGGCCATGGTCAGTATCATCAAAGGGTATGAATGTATCCTGGCGGTGAGTTCGAAGTCCTCCAGGGACAAGATCGATATGCTTCGCTCCATGGGCGCCAAGGTGTATATCTGCCCGGCCCACGTGAGCGCAGACGACCCGAGGTCGTATTATCAGGTAGCCAAAAGGCTCCACCAGGAAACCCAGAACTCCATTTACATCAACCAGTATTTCAACGATTTTAACATCAAGGCCCACTACGCGACCACCGGGCCGGAAATCTGGGAACAAACCGGAGGCCAGATTACCCACCTGGTAGCCTGCAGCGGCACCGGAGGGACCATATCAGGTACGGCGCGCTACCTGAAAGAGCAAAACCCGGATATCCGGATCATCGGGGTGGACGCCTACGGTTCCGTCCTGAAGAAATACCACGAAACCGGGGAATTCGACACGGAGGAAATTTATCCGTACCGCATCGAGGGCCTCGGCAAGAACCTGATCCCGGATGCCACGGATTTTACCGTCATCGACGAATTTATCAAAGTGACGGATGAAGAAAGCGCCCATACCGCCAGGGAACTCTGCCACAAGGAGGGCATTTTCGCGGGGTACACGAGCGGCGCGGCCATGCAGGCTCTCAAGCAACTACAGGAAAACAAAACTTTCGACGCCAATAGCCGTGTAGTGGTGATATTCCCGGACCACGGCAGTCGCTACATGAGTAAAATCTACAGCGATAAATGGATGGAAGACCAGGGATTCTTCGACAGCAAGCACGTTGGGGACGAGCAGCAAATCCAGGTAATCAAGTAATTTCAGACGGATATTGTGCATCCTGGCGATTGTGGAAAATTCCCGCAATTGCTTCCTCACAATGCTATGAATTCGCTTTAAATTTCTTTACTTTTGCCCCGGATCGCTACCGGCGGAATAACTCGCTATGCATCACGCTTCCCGGTAGGTTTCCAGTGCAACCAAGCTAAACTCCATGAAAGATATATTCGATCGAATTATTGAGAATAAGGGTCCGCTCGGACGCTGGGCTTCCCAGGCCGAAGGGTATTTCGTCTTTCCGAAGCTCGAAGGCCCTATCTCGAACCGGATGAAATTCCAGGGCAAAGAAGTGATTACCTGGAGCATCAATGACTACCTGGGGCTCGCCAACCTCCCGGAGATCAAAAAGGTGGACGGAGAAGCAGCCCTGGAACACGGGGCGGCCTACCCCATGGGTGCACGCATGATGAGCGGCCATACGGATTACCACGAACAACTCGAGCGGGAACTGGCTGCATTTGTGGACAAACAAGCGGCTTACCTCCTGAATTTCGGCTACCAGGGGATTATGTCGGCCATCGACGCCCTGGTGTCCAAGGATGACATCATCGTCTACGATGTGGATTCGCACGCCTGTATCATCGACGGGGTCCGGTTGCACGTGGGGAAACGCTTTACCTTCAAGCACAACGATATCGAATCCCTGGAGAAGAACCTGGAGCGGGCGGTGAAACTCGCCGAACAAACCGGGGGAGGCATCCTGGTGATTTCGGAAGGCGTTTTCGGGATGCGGGGCGAACAGGGGAAACTCAAAGAGATTGTGGCTCTCAAGGAAAAATATAACTTCCGCCTGCTGGTGGACGACGCCCACGGGTTTGGGACCCTCGGGAAAACCGGGGCCGGGGCCGGGGAGGAGCAGGGCGTCCAGGATGAGATCGACGTTTACTTTGCCACCTTTGCAAAGTCAATGGCCGGGATTGGCGCCTTTTTGGCTGCCGACCAGGAAATCATCGACTACCTGAAATACAACCTGCGTTCCCAGATGTTCGCAAAATCCCTGCCCATGGTTTACGTGAAAGGGGCCCTGAAACGTCTGGAAATGCTACGCACCATGCCGGAACTCAAGGAAAAGCTGTGGGAGAATGTCAACGCCCTGCAAAACGGGCTGAAAGAGCGCGGCTTCGATATCGGGACCACCAGTTCCTGCGTGACCCCTGTATACCTGAACGGAAGTATCCCCGAGGCGATGGCACTGGTGAAGGACCTGCGCGAGAATTACGGGATATTCTGCTCCATTGTGGTGTATCCGGTAATACCCAAGGGACTGATTTTGTTGCGGATGATCCCGACGGCCACCCACACAGCCGAGGATATCGAAGAAACCCTGGAGGCATTTTCCGCAATTCGAGAACGCTTGCAGAACGGCACCTACAAACGTTTATCAGCTGCCGTGGCTGCTGCCATGGGCGAGTAGTCCGGCCACGAAGCCATTGAAAAATTTAAACCCGGCCAAGTTGCCGGGTTTTTTATTCTTTAGCACAATTGTCAAAGGTCTTTCCGGTACGTACACCTGCGCTTGTACACTTCGGGAGAAAAGTGCTTCCACATCTGCTGGATCGCCTTGTTTTCTGCCAGTTCCGGTGTCCGGTAGCACATGGTTACTCCTTTTTCCTGAAAAATCTTGTAGTATTCGTTGAAGATGATCGAGGTAATCCCCTTATTCTGAAATTCAGGCTGGATTCCGATCAGGTAGAATACCGCATCCTTATTGTGTTTCCGCGCGTGCAACAGGTGGCGGAATCCGAAGGGGAACAACCTCCCCCTGGCTTTCTGCAGCGCTTCAGAAAATGAGGGCATCACAATGGCAAAGGCAATAATCTGGTCGTCTTCGTCCACCACGAACTTGATGTATTCCGGGTTGATAAACCCGATATACTTCTTCTTGAAGTACGCCTTCTGTTCCTCGGAAATCGGCACAAAAGAAGATAATCGCGCATAGGATGCATTAAAGAGGTCAAACATCTTATCTGCCCAGGGCATGATATCCGATGTTTTTGTGAAGTTCAGCGCCCGGAGGCCATAACGTTGGCGAATGGTCGCTTCAATACGGGTGAATAGGCGGGGATCCGCATTTGCTGCGGGAAACTTGCTCTCCAGGTACTCCTTTTCGGGAGTAAACCCGAGGTTTTCCAGGTGGGTGGCGTAGTAGGGGTAATTGTACCAGGTGACCATCGTCCCGATGTGGTCGAAGCCCTCGGTGAGCACCCCTACCTTATCCATATTGGAAAACCCCATGGGCCCTTCCATGTACTCCAGGTCTTTTTCTTTGCCTATTTCAGCAACTTTATCGAGCAATGCCCCGCTGATTTCCGGATCGTCCTTAAAGTCAAACCATCCGAATCGTATCTTTTTCAGCCCCTGTTGCTCCACCTCGGTCCGGTTGATGATGGCAGCTACCCTGCCGACCACCTCACGGCCGTTGTAGGCGAGGAAAAACCGCGCCTCGGCCTGTCGGAAGACGGGGTTTACCCGGGGGTCAAAAGAGGCGAGCTCCTCCCGGATGATGGGCGGGACCCAATAGGGGGAGTCCTTGTATAGCTTAAAGGGAAAGCGGACAAAGGACTTCATCTCCTTTTTTGAAAGCGCTTCTTCGATTCGGATCATGGGATGAGTTTGCAGATTCCAATATTACGGAACTTTCTGCATAGCGTAAAGCAGTTATTTTCGTTTCGGCCGGATCAGAACGGGTTGATCTCCCAGTCATCGCCCCCGTCATCGTTATTCTCCCGTTTCTTGTTGCGCCTTTCTGCCCGACGCTGGCTCCTGCGCTCGGCTTTGGAAAGTTTCCTCCCGCCCCGCCGCATATTGTTACGGCCGATTTTCTCCTGATCCTCGATCGGGATGAGTTTATCCTTATGGAAGTCCAGGCGATAGGAGATACCGGAACTGATAAATATCCGGCTGGGGGTGTTTTTGAACCCTGCCCCCAGGTTGATGTCCGCCTGGAAGTTCGGGCTGAACAGGTAGGCGACGCCGCTTCGGAGCAATACATCGGAGTAGCGGTCGCTTTGTATGCCCTGGTTTTCCAGGAAAACACTCCATTTCGGGTTCCTGAAGGCGTGGGAAATGGAAACCAGGTAGCTCCATTCGGGAAAATCCGTCCCGATCCGGTCATAGGCGATATTGGTGACCAGTACAAACCTCGGGGACAACCGGCTTTGGGTTGCCACCATGGCCCTGGGGGAAACCGTCGGTTCCCCGGGGTAGAAGGGGTTTTCGCCCAGAACGAAATTCGCACCCCCATAGAGGGCTACGGAAGGGATCAAGTTTTTCAGTTGAAAAACATTATTGGCCCGCCAGCTCCGGATATTCGGCTTATTGCGCTCCGGGTCCTTGTAGCGGTCGTAGATCAGGAATTTCAGGCCCACCCGGTTCCGGTAGAAATCGGTTAGCGATGCCTCTGTACCCAGGTTGGAATACGTAATATTCTGGTTCTGGTAGATCCCTTCGTATTGGAGTTCCAGCGCTTCAAACAGCAGCCCGTACCTCAAAGCGACATCCACGCCAAAAATCCCGGATTCCGTGTTCAGGACAGCGTGGTCCTGTTGTTCGTAAACCAGGCCCGATTCGAGTTGGACGACGCCTTTCCCCACGGCATAGGCGCTATTTGCCTTGCCCGGACGGTTGGAATTGATGACATCCGTATATTGGGCATGGCTGGGCAGGCCCCAGTATAGCAGAGCGGCCAAAAGCCCGAATTTGCCGATTTCATTGAGGATTCCACGGGTTTTTGATGCCATATTTAGTATTATTTTAGGACTTTTGTACAGTTAATACAACGTCGGAATCGTACTTTTGATATACAGAGTGTTCAGTTAATGGGTATTTTAAAGTTCCTTTTGTTTCTGCTTCTCGGCTACTATTTCCTGCTCCTGCTCGGGCGGTTGCTCGGGCCGTGGCTCAGGCGGTATGCCAGGCGGAAGACCGAGGAATACTTCCAGGAAGCCTTCCAGGGCCGGGCCCAGGAGGATCCGGGCAGCAACAGGACCGGGGAGGTGACCATCGACCGGAAACCCACCCGCAAACAAACTCCCGGTGAGCCTGTAGGCGAGTATATCGAATACGAGGAAGTCGAAGAATCCTAACCCGATCCGGACCCGAAGATGAACCTCGACCTGAAACAATTTTTCACCCACTTTTTTGTAGCCGTTTTCTTTGCGTTGGCGTCCCTCGCCTATTTCTACCCGGTTCTCCAGGGCAAGGTCATTTACCAGTCGGATATCGTCCAGTACCGGGGGATGGCCCAGGAACAGGAAGAATTCCGCAAGCAAACCGGGGAGGAGCCCTATTGGACCAACAGTGCCTTCGGGGGGATGCCCACCTACCAGCTCGGCGCGCGCTATCCCCATGAATACATAAAGAGCCTGGACCGGGCCATCCGTTTTTTGCCCCGGCCGGCCGATTACCTCTTCTTGTATATGCTGAGCTTCTACATCCTGATGTGTTGCCTGAAAGTAGATTACAGGCTGGCCGTCCTGGGGGCTTTGGCCTATGGTTTCTCCACCTACCTGATAATCATCCTGGGCGTTGGCCATAATGCCAAGGCACATGCCCTGGGCTACCTGCCCATGTTGCTGGGCGGGATACTGCTCGTTTACCGCAAAAAATACCTCTGGGGGTTTGTGCTCACCGCTTTTGCCATGGCCCTTGAAATACAGGCGAACCACTACCAGATGACCTATTATTTTATGTTGCTGGTTTTGGTGTTGGGCCTGGTGTATCTGGTCGATGCCATCCGACGGGGGCAGCTGAAGCATTTTGCCCTGGCCACGGGTCTGCTGGTTGTCGCGGTTATCCTGGGCATCCTGCCCAATGCCGCCTCCCTGATGGCCACCCGGGAATACGCGGCCTGGAGTACGCGGGGCCCCTCCCAGCTCACCCTGGACCCGGAGGGTAACCCCATGGAGCAGACCGACGGCCTGGACACCGAATACATCACCCAGTACAGCTACGGGATCGTGGAATCCCTGAACCTGTTTGTCCCCAGGCTTTTTGGCGGGGCTTCCGTAGAGTCCCTCGGGGAGGGGTCTAAGACGTATGAATTCCTGATCGACCAGGGTGTGCCGCGCTCGCAGGCGCTGGAGTTCAGTAATAACCTACAGCTCTACTGGGGGGATCAGCCCGGCGTTTCCGCCCCGGCTTACGTCGGTGCCCTGATCGTGTTTTTCTTCCTGCTCGGGCTATTGCTTGTCCACGGCCGGGCGAAATGGTGGCTGCTCGGCGGAGCAATACTATCGCTGTTGCTCTCCTGGGGGAAGAATTTCCCGCTGCTCACGGACCTGATGATCGAATATTTTCCGCTTTACGACAAGTTCCGGGCCGTCTCTTCGGCCCAGGTCATACTCGAACTTTGCTTTCCCATCCTGGGTATCCTGGCATTGAAGCGCTTTTTCGACCCGTCCCTGGAAGCCTCAAAAAAAGTTCGGGCCCTGGTCGTTGCGACCGGGTCCCTGGCCGGTTTGGGGGTGTTACTATTCCTTTCCAGGGGGCTTTTCGATTTTGCAGGTGGCAGTGACCCGATGCTGACCCGGTATTTTGGGGAAGACGTCATGCAGGTGATCCGGAGGGACCGGGAAGCCGTTTACATCGCCGACACCATTCGGTCCCTGGTCATAGTCCTGGTGGGGGCAGGCCTGCTCTGGCTGCATGTCAAGGGCCGCCTGAGGCGGAACCTGGCCCTGGCAGCCCTGGGTATCGTCTTGTTGGTCGACCTGGTCGGCGTCGACAAGCGCTACGTGGATTCCGGGGATTTTGTCCCGGAAAGGCGAATGAATGCCCCGATAGCAATGTCCCAGGCAGACCAGGTTATCCTGCAGGATTCGTCTGTATTCCGGGTGTTGAATGTAGGGGAGGGTCTCAACGGGGCCCGAACGTCCTATTTCCACCATTCCCTGGGGGGCTACCATGCGGCCAAACCCAGGCGTTTAATGGATTTATTTGACTACCACATCTACCGGGACAACCGGCAGGTGCTCCACATGCTGAACACCAAATACCTGATCCAGACCAATGAAGAAGGGGCCCCGTCGGTAACCCTGAACCCAAATGCAATGGGCAATGCCTGGTTTGTGGAAAACCTGGTTCCCGTTTCCTCCGCGGATGCCGCCATCCAGTCGCTGGACACGCTGCAGATTAGCCGCTCTGCGGTTGTCAACACTTCGGATTTTCCGGAATACGGCTCCAGGACATACGCCCGGGATTCGGCGGCGACAGCCAGCCTGGAGACCTATCGCCCGAATTTCCTGGAGTACGCCCTGAAGAATGCCCATGAAGGCTTGGTGGTGTTTTCTGAAATGTATTACCCCGAAGGATGGCAGGCATTTATCGATGGGAGGGAAGCCGACCATTTTCGGGTGAATTACGCCCTGCGCGCCCTGGAGGTTCCGGCTGGGGAACACCGGGTGACATTCCGTTTCGAACCGGAAGTCGTCCGGAAGGGAAGCCGCATTTCCCTGGCGGGTTCCATCGCACTGCTCTTGCTGTTGCTCGGTGCCGTGACCTACCGACTGGTAAAACGCCCTCCCCGGGAAACGGAATAATAATGCACAAGGTACTGGTCGTTACGTATTACTGGCCACCCGCTGGCGGCCCCGGAGTCCAGCGATGGCTGTTCTTTGTCAAGTACCTCCGCGACTTTGGGTTCGAGCCGGTACTGTACCTGCCGGAAAGCCCCCATTACCCGTTAACCGACCCGGACCTGGAGCAGGAGGTGCCGGAAAACCTGATCATTTACAGGAGCCAATTTTGGGAACCCTATGGATGGGCACGTCTCTTTGGCCGGAAGAAGATCCGACGGATCAGTTCCGGGGTCATCCGACGAAAAAAGCCGGGATTGTTAGAACGCCTGATGCTTTGGGCCCGAGGCAATTTTTTTATTCCGGACGCCCGCAAATTTTGGGTGAAAAAAGCCGTCCGCGAATTGCCTGGCATCCTGGAGCAGGAGGGGATTACCACCCTGGTGACCACCGGGCCGCCCCACAGCCTGCACCTGATAGGGCTGGAATTGTCCCGGCGCAGGCCGAACCTGAAATGGGTCGCGGATTTCCGGGACCCCTGGACGGAGATTGGCTACCATTCCGCCATGAACCTGGGCAAACGGGCCCGCAGAAAGCACAGGAAACTGGAAGCCCGGGTCCTCGGGGCGGCGGATCGCGTACTGGCTACCAGCCAGGTAACGGCCGATATGCTGGGATCCCGTACGCCCCAATCCGTAACGGTGATCACCAACGGCTTCGACCGGGAACCTGCCCGGGGCAAGCAGCCGGAAGGGCGCTTTGTCGTAGCTCATATTGGTTCGCTGCTCAGTGGGCGCAACCCCGATGCCCTCTGGCAGGCCCTTGCCATAATTCTCGGGGACACGCCGGGTTTTCGCGAAGATTTTCGCCTGGAACTCACGGGCCTGGTCAGTGAAGAGGTAATGGAATCCCTCAGGGAACACGGCCTGGAAACCCATACCACCGTACAGCCTTATATCCCGCACCGGGACGCCCTGGTCCTGCAGGAAAAGGCACAACTGCTCCTGCTTATTGAAATCGATTCCCCGGAAACGCGGGGGATTGTGCCCGGGAAACTTTTTGAATACATGGCTGCTGCCCGGCCCATCCTCGCTATCGGGCCAAAAGGATGGGAAGCGGCCGATCGTGTGGTTGCCAGCGGCTGCGGCGCAGGATTTCGATACGGACAAAAGGAGGAAATCCTTGCGCAGCTTCGCCAATGGTACGATCT
>CAXQQM010000195.1:0-23154 GCA_964226055.1 Robiginitalea sp.
ACCGCATTGGCGGCAATGGCTGCATCCATGGCTGTGCCCCCTTTTTTGAGGATGTCCAGGGCTACCTGTGTGGCTAGTGGCTGGCTGGTGGCGGCCATGCCGTTTCGCGCCAGGATTTCGGAGCGGGTGGTATGGGTTTCCCCGGTGAGGCGGTCCTGTGCCGAGGTGGATAAGGTAAATGCCAGGAAGGGAATAAGGATGAGGAACTTTTTCATGGGATGGTGGATTGGTGTTGCCTAAAGCTATTAAAAATATGGGTTCCCTTTCGGGTGTGATTTGATTTCGGAAGTGATTCGATACTATCGCCCGATGGGGTAGGGCCGATAGGGCAGCAGGCTCAGGAAGAGGCCCGGTTCTTGCATTTGAGCAGCCGCTTGATCTCGTTGAGTTTCATCAGGGCTTCCACCGGGGTGAGCGTATCGATGTCCAGGTCCAGGATTTCCTCCCGGATCTGTTCCAAAAGCGGGTCGTCCAGGTTGAAAAAGCTCAGCTGCATGTCTTCCTTTACCGCGTGCAAACCGTCGGTAAGTTCTTCCCCCGCATGGGATTTTTCGAGCTGAACGAGGATTTTCTGGGCCTTGCGGACCACTTCCCCCGGCATGCCCGCCATACGCGCCACGTGGATACCAAAGCTGTGGTGGCTGCCGCCGGGTTCCAGTTTGCGAAGGAATAGCACCTTGTCCTTGAGCTCCTTCACTGAAACATTGAAATTTTTGATCCGGGCAAAGCTGCCGGCCATTTCGTTGAGTTCGTGGTAGTGGGTGGCGAAAAGGGTCTTGGCCCGGGCCGGGTGCTGGTGGAGGTATTCGGCAATCGCCCAGGCAATGGAAATACCGTCGTAGGTACTCGTGCCCCGCCCGATTTCGTCCAGCAGGATCAGGCTGCGCTCCGAGAGGTTGTTCAGGATGGAAGCCGCCTCGTTCATCTCTACCATGAACGTGGATTCCCCCAGGGAAATATTGTCGCTGGCCCCCACGCGCGTAAATATCTTGTCCGTGACGCCCAGCCGGGCAGCGTCCGCCGGTACAAAGCTCCCGATCTGCGCCAGCAAGACGATCAGGGCGGTCTGCCGGAGGATGGCGGATTTCCCGCTCATGTTCGGGCCCGTGATCATCAGGATCTGCTGCTGGTCCCGGTCCAGGTGGAGGTCGTTGGGCACGTAGGATTCCCCGGGGGGCAGCTGGCGCTCGATGACCGGGTGGCGGCCCTGGGTGATGAGCAGGTCGGTGGCATCGGTCATTTCGGGGCACACATACCCGTGTTGCCCCGCAAGGCTTGCAAAGCCACACAGGCAGTCGAGTCGGGCCAGCGTCCGGGCATTTTCCTGTACGGGGGCGATGTATTCCTGCATCCAGACCACCAGTTGGGCAAAGAGTTGTTGCTCCAGGTCCAGGATTCGCTCCTCGGCCCCCAGGATTTTGGCCTCGTATTCCTTGAGTTCCTCGGTGATATAGCGTTCGGCACTCACCAGCGTCTGCTTGCGGATCCATTCCGGGGGTACCTTATCCTTGTGCGTGTTGCGCACTTCGATGTAATACCCGAAGACGTTGTTTGAGGCGATTTTCAGGGAGGTAATCCCGGTGCGTTCCTGTTCCCGTTTCAGCATTTGCTCCAGGTAGTCCTTGCCGGACCCGGCCAGGTTGCGGAGCTCGTCGAGCTCTTCGGAGAACCCGGGGGCAACTGTCCGGCCCTTGCCAATAATGGCCGGGGCTTCTTCCAGCAGGACGGCCCCTATCCGTTCCCGCAGGGCCTTGCAATCGTCCAGGCTGCCGGCCAGGTCGCGGAGCGCGGGTTCATCGGCTGCGGCGGCACGTTGTTTTACGGGGATGACGGCCTGCAGGGCATTTTTTAAATGGACGGTTTCCCGGGGGGTGATCTTACCGGCGGCTACCTTGGCAATCAGCCGTTCCAGGTCACCCATTTGCCGGAGCTGGTCGCGGATCGGCCCGAGTTCTTCCGGGTGGGCGCTGAGGTGGGCCACAATGCGGTGGCGTTTTCGGATGGCCTCCAGGTCCTTGAGGGGCAGGGCGAGCCATTGCCGGAGCAGGCGCCCGCCCATGGGCGAGCGGGTATGGTCCACCACCTCGAGCAGGGAAACGCCCCCGGGGTCGCGCGTGCGGAACAGCTCCAGGTTTTGCATGGTAAACCGGTCCATCCACACATAGTCTTCCGAGGCGAGGCGGCGCACCCCGCCGATGTGCCCAAGTTGCCGGTGCTGGGTTTCGCCCAGGTAGTGCAAAACAGCCCCGGCGGCAACGATCCCGTCCGGCTGGGCGTCGATGCCGAAACCTTTCAGGCTGCTGGTCTTGAAGTGGCCGGTCAGCGTCTCCCGGGCGTAGTCCTCCTGGAATACCCAGTCTTCCAGGTTAAACATATGGTAAGCGGAACCGAACTGCTCCCTGAAGTCGGTGCGGTGTTTTTTGGAGACCAGGATTTCCTTGGGGCTGAAATTCTGCAACCATTTATCCGTGGTTTCCCGGTTGCCCTCGCTGACGAAGAATTCCCCCGTGGAAACGTCCAGGAAGGAAACGCCCATCCGCAATTTGCCAAAGTGTACGGCAGCCAGGAAGTTGTTGGATTTTGCCTGCAGCATGTCGTCACCCAGGGCCACCCCCGGGGTCACCAGTTCGGTTACCCCCCGCTTGACAATGGTCTTGGTCTGTTTCGGGTCTTCAAGTTGGTCGCAGATGGCCACCCGCTGCCCGGCCTTGACGAGTTTGGGCAGGTAAGTGTTCAGCGCGTGGTGGGGGAATCCCGCCAGGGCGGTCTGGTCGCCCCCGTTGTTGCGCTGGGTCAGGACGATGTCCAGGATTTCGGCTGCCCGCTCCGCATCTGCACCAAAGGTCTCGTAGAAATCGCCCACGCGGAACAGTAGCAGGGCATCCGGGTATCGTTTCTTGATCCCGTTGTACTGCTGCATGAGCGGGGTCTCCTTTTTCTTTTTGGTTGCCAAAATCGGATGGTTACAGGGTGCGGAACGAAAATAAGGGATTCGCCCGGCGCACCCAATGGATGTTGATATTTTGGGATAACTTCGGCACGGGTTGCCAGGACGCTGCAGGCGAGCAATAAAGGCCGGGGCTGCGAAAAGTTCTATTTTTGGTCCCGGAAGGAATTCATCCCATGCGCAAACTGAAAAACGAAGAACTCGGCCGACTGGATGTCGCAGCCTTTAAGGAGGCGCCCAAGACGCCTGCCGTGCTGGTGCTGGACAATATCCGGAGCCTGCACAATGTTGGTTCCGTATTCCGGACGGCCGATGCCTTCCGGGTGGAGAAGATCTGGCTATGCGGGATCACCGCCCGGCCCCCCCACAAGGACATCCGTAAGACGGCCCTCGGGGCCACGGAAAGCGTCAGCTGGGAATACGCCGGGGATACGCTTCAGGTCCTGGACCAGCTGGAAACCACCCACGAGTGCTGGGCGCTTGAACAGGCGGAAGGGGCGGTGTCCCTGGGGGAATTCCGGCCAGAGGCCGGTAAGCGGTACGCCTTTGTCCTCGGGCACGAGGTAAAAGGCGTTTCCCAGGCAGTGATCGACCGCTGCCGGGGGGTCATTGAAATCCCCCAGTTGGGCACCAAGCATTCCCTGAACATCTCAGTGGCGGCCGGCGTGCTGCTTTGGGATTTTTACTTAAAACAGGTCCGGGATTTGCAATAAGCGGGACTTTATAAACCGGGATTTGGAATAAAGGCGGCCTTCGAAAACGGTACAGGAGGGGAATGAGAAAAACGTAAAAAACCCCGGCCGCCGGGCCGGGGTTTTATGATATTTGAGTTAGTCAGCTTCCCCTAAAAGGGAGCCGCAAGAAAATAAATGCTGCAGATTCTGCCAAAGGTTGCCTAAATTTTAACATCCCCCTCCATAAGGATACGGGCAGACATCTGGTTGAGTACCTGCTCGTAATCTTCCGGATTAGCCACGAAATCGAGGTCGCTCACATCGACCACCAGTGTGTTGAGTTCCGGGGAATTCCGCATAAAGTCGAAGTAGCCGCGGTGGATTTTCTCCAGGTATTCGGCCGGGATATCCCGCTCGTAGTCGCGCCCCCTGTTGGCAATCTGCCGGAGCAGCCGGTCGGTATGCTGGTAGAGGTACACGTACAGGCGCGGTTTGCGGACCTCCTGGTACATCAGGGTAAAGAGCTTGCGGTAGAGCAGGAATTCATCTTCCTGCAGGGTGATCCTCGCAAAAATCAGGCTTTTGTAAATGTCGTAATCGCTGACCATGAACCGTTTGAACAGGTCCAGCTGGCGGGTATCCTCGGTAAATTGCTGGTAGCGTTCGGCCAGGAAGGACATCTCCAGGGGGAAGGCGTACCGGGCCTGGTCCTGGTAGAATTTCGGCAGGAAGGGATTGTCGGCAAATCGCTCGAGGATCAGTTTCGCATTCATATCTTCCGCGATCTTCCCTGCCAGTGTGGTCTTGCCCGCCCCGATATTTCCCTCGATGGCGATATACCCTAGGTCTGCGAACTGCGAGGCCCGGTCCGGGAAAATTTTGACTCCGGAGCGGATGACGCCCGACCGGTCCCTGCAGGCTTGCAACAGGTTACGCGTGTCTTTGCCCAGTACGGGGTGGTAGTATTGGGGCGCGATGTCGGCCAGGGGCTTCAGGACAAAGGGTCGCTCGGGGATACGGGGATGTGGGATGTCGAGACCGGTTTCCGACAGGGTGCTATTTCCGTAATACAGGATGTCGATATCCACCTTCCGGGAAGCATACCCGGGGGTCCCGGTCCGTTCTCTCCCCAGGTCTTTTTCGATCTCCAGGAGGGTTTCGAGTAGCTCTCCGGGCGGCAGGCTGGTCTGGATTTCCATGCAAAGGTTCAGGAAATCCCCGCCTTCGAACCCCCAGGAAGGGGATTCGTACACCGGGCTGATGTTGTTGACCTTGCCGGCGCGTTCCCCAATCCGGAACACGGCCTGCTGCAACAGCCAGGCGCGGTGCCCCAGGTTGCTTCCCAGGGAGAGGTAGGCAGTTTCGGGTGATTTTTCCACAGCGCAAATTACGTAAAAACATCCCGATTCGTACCGGGGCAGGCCCCCGTAAATCGCTTGCTTATGGTTATCTTTGCGGCTAGATCTAACAACAATGGCATTTCTAAGAAACCTGCTTGCAGCAATCCTCGGCACCCTGGTGGCCCTGGGGATCGTATTTGTGATGTTCCTGATCTTCGTCAGCCTGGCGGGGAGTGAGGAGCCCGTCCGCATCCCGGATGACTCCGTACTCGAACTCAGTTTTCCCTACCCGATAAACGAATACAGCGGCAACGACCCGGGCGATCCGTTGGCAGGCCTGTTCGACGCCTCCCAGGGGCTGGACGAGATCACCAAGGCCATCCGGCTGGCAGCCACGGACGACCGGATCAGCGGCATCAGCCTCGGCGGGCCCTACCTGCTGGCGGGTATTACCCAGACCCGCGCCATCCGGCAGGCACTTGCCGAGTTCAGGGAGACCGGCAAATTTGTCTACGCTTACGGGGACTTCTATATGCAAAAGGACTATTACCTCTCCAGCGTGGCGGACAGCGTGTTCCTGAACCCGGTAGGGACGGTCGATTTCAAGGGGCTTGCAGCGGAAGTGCTTTACTTCAAGGAATTCCAGGAGAAGACCGGGTTGCAGATGGAAGTGGTGCGGCACGGGAAGTACAAGAGCGCCGTGGAGCCCTTCCTGAGCGATTCGATGAGCGACGACAACCGGGAACAACTCCGGGAATTGCTCGCCTCCATCTGGTCGAGTATCCGGGAGGAAATTTCGACCAGCCGGGGCCTTACCGTCGATGAGCTCGACCGCATTGCCGACGGCCTGCTGGCGCGCACCCCGGAACGGGCGGTAACCACCGGCCTGGTGGACGCGCTGATTTACCGGGGGGAGTACGACGACCTGTTGGCCAGGGCCTCGGGCCGGGGGGAAGACGATCCAAAGATCGTGATGCTCCAGGACTATATCCGGGCGACCAAGAACAAGCGGCTGCATACGGGGGATTCCCGGATTGCAATTGTCTATGCCCAGGGCGAGATTTTCTACGGTGAAGGCGGCCCGGATTACATCGGCCAGGTGCGGATGCAGGAAGTGTTTAAAAAAGTTCGCGAAGATGAAGATATCAAGGCGGTGGTCCTCCGGATCAATTCCCCGGGGGGCAGCGCGCTGACCTCGGAGATCATCTGGCGCGAAATTATGGAGACGCGCAAGGAGAAGCCCGTGGTGGTTTCCCTGAGCGACGTAGCCGCTAGCGGGGGGTATTACATGGCTGTGGCCGGGGACCGGATCGTGACGGAACCCACCACCATCACGGGATCCATCGGGGTGTTCGCCACCATCCCGAACATCAGCGGCCTCTCGGACAAGATCGGCATCAATGCGGAGCAGGTGGGGACCCATGATATGTCCGTGGATTATTCCTTTTTCGAGCCGATGAGCGGGGAATTCCGGGAAGTGATCCGGGACGGTATCGAGGATACCTACGAGACTTTTCTGCAACGGGTGGCCGACGGCCGGGGCATCAGTGTGGCGCAGGCGGACAGTCTGGCGCAGGGTCGCGTCTGGAGTGGCAAGGAAGCGGTACGCCTCGGGTTGGCGGATGCCTTGGGAGGCATGCCGGAAGCCCTGGATACCGCGGCAGAACTTGCGGGCGTTGAATCGTACCGGACCCTGAGCCTGCCAAAATATAAATCGGGGCTCGAACGGTTGATGGAAGACCTGGGCGGTGCGGGCGAAGCGGCCGGGCAGGCGGCCCTGACAGACCGGCTTGGGGCCGAGTGGGCAGGTATCCTGGAGCAGATCCGGGAACAACTTCAGCGCAAGGGGGTGCAGGCGCGGCTTCCCTTTATCCTGGAAATCCGCTAGGGATGAAGCAGGCCGACCAGCGTGTTGCCTACCGGGCCTATCTATTCCTGGGGGCGTTGTTTATCACCTCCCTGGTGGTATCCAACCTGATTTTCCAGAAATTTTTCTATTGGAAGCCCTTCGGCGAATTGGAGGTGTTCGGGGCACCCCTCTTTGAGTTGTCGGTAGGCATCCTCCCATATCCGGTGACATTTTTGATCACCGACCTGATTTCGGAAATATACGGCCGCAAAAAGGCAAACCAGGTTGTCACCGCCGGGATTTTCGCCTCTTTTTTTTCCATGGGGATTGTCCTGTTGGCAAACCGCGTCCCGGCCATTGCGGGATCGCCGGTAGACGATGCCGTCTTCAGCCAGGTATTCGCCCTTTCCCCCATCGCGGTACTCGCATCCATGCTGGCGTATCTGTTTGCCCAGTACATCGATATAGCCAGATACCATTTCTGGAAACGGCTGACCCGGGGCCGTTACCTTTGGCTCCGCAACAATTTTTCGACCTTCTCCTCCCAAATCGTCGATACTTTTACGGTGATTTTCCTCCTGTGCTCGTTTGGCGTCCTGCCCTGGGAGGCCTTCTACGGCCTTTTTGTGTCCGGGGTGATTTTTAAGATATTTATAGCATTTCTCGACACGCCTTTGCTCTATCTTTTCGTATATATCTTCAGGAGGCGCTTTGGCCTGGCTCCCAATGAGGAACTGCGGCTGGCCTTCTGACAGCATCCGGACAAACCATTTATCGAATAAAACATACGGATTCCCACCGGATCGCGTTACTTATACCGGAACATCCCGCCGGATGGGACCCCTTGACAGATCACACCATATGAAACGAAAAAAACTGCTGAAGATAGTTGCCGGAATCCTGGTATTCCTCCTGCTTTTGGTTATCGGCATCCCGCTGTTCCTGGAAGCCAAGATCGGCCCCATACTCCGTTCGAATGTCAACCGCTCCATCACGGGGGAATTCGATTTTCGGGACGCCGACCTGAGCCTGATCCGGAATTTCCCGAATGCCCGGGTTTCCCTTCAGGATATTACCCTGACTACAGCGGCCCCGTTTGAGGGGGATACGCTTTTTAAAGCCCGGGAAGCCTACCTGGTGATGGGAATCGGGGAATTGTTCAAGGGCGCAGGGGAACCTATTGGCATCCGGGAATTGTATGTATCAGGGGCCGACCTAAGGCTTCGCCTCGATGCAGAGGAGCGGCCGAATTACCTGGTTGCTGCTGAAGACCCGGCCGCGACAGGGGCCACCGGCGCATCGGAAGGCTTTACCTTCGACCTGCAGGGGTACCAAATTGCGGATTCGAAAATTTCCTATATGGACCAATCTTCCGGGATCAGCTTCCTGCTCGAGGATATCCGTCATACGGGTTCCGGGGACCTTTCCCTTGCGGAGTCCCGCCTGGAAACCCGCACAGACGCCCGGATCAGCCTGGAGATGGACAGCGTGCAATACCTGGACCGGAACAGCCTGCAACTCGATGCACTCATCGGTATTGACCTGGAAACGGATACCTATACCTTTTTGGAGAACGAGGGCTTGATCAACCAGATGCCCCTGGTTTTCGAGGGAAGTGTCCAGCTCGTTGAAGAAGGCCAGGAGATCGACCTGAATTTCCGTACGCCCAGTTCCGATTTCAAAAATTTCCTGGCGCTGATCCCCGAAGCTTATTCCAAAAGCCTGGAGGAGGTCAGCACGAGCGGGCAATTTACACTGGAGGGGACCATAGCGGGCCGTTCGGACGACACGCGCATCCCCAACCTGGATATCCGGATGGAAGCCGTGGACGCGGCCTTCCGTTACCCGGACCTGCCCAAGGGGATCGACGACATCAATTTCAGCGCCCGATTGTTGAATACCACCGGGAATGCCAGGGACACCTACCTGGAAATCCCGGCAGCCGGGTTCCGGATAGACCAGGACGTCTTTAATATGAGCGGGAATATCCGTTCCCTTACGGGTAACCCGGAGGTGGACGCGGCCCTGAAGGGCACCATCAACCTCGCCAGCCTGGACCAGGCCTACCCGGTGGAACTGGCACCCGGCCTGAGCGGCTTGCTGCGGGCCGATGTGCAGACGGCATTTGACATGGCCTCGGTGGAGAATAAACAGTACGGGAATACCCGGACCTCGGGAACCTTGCAACTCAGCAACCTGAATTTCCAGGCCGACAATTTTGCCGAACCGGTGAAGATCCGGGAGGCCCGCCTGCGTTTCGACCCGGGCGAGGCCCGTCTGGAAAACCTTGCCGGTTCCCTGGGGCAGAGCGACTTTACCCTGAGCGGCACCGTACGGGACTATCTCGGATACTTCCTTGCCGACGGCACCCTGCAGGGTCAGTTCAACCTGGCTTCCAACCAACTGCTGGTGGCGGATTTTATGAGCCCGGAGGACCCTGGCCAGGCTGAAAAGGAGACGGGGGCCGATGCGGATGAATCCGGACAGGCGCCCGACGGTGGCCCGGCCTTCCAAATCCCTGCTGCAATTGATATCTCCATTAGCGGAAAGGCGGCAAGCGTTGTCTACGATGGCCTGCCTTTGCGCAACGTTTCCGGAAACCTGCAGATCCGGGATCGGGAACTCCAGCTTCGGGATGTCCGTTCCGATGCGCTGGATGGCAAGCTGGCCCTCAACGGGACGGTCGCCACGGGTGAGGGCCTCCCTCGCTTTAATATGGACCTGGGGATTGACGGCTTCCGTATCCGGGAAACCCTGGAATCCATCGAGTTGTTTGAAACCCTGGCGCCCATCGCTTCGATTGTGGAAGGCAAACTCAACTCGAGGGTACAGCTCAGCGGCCTGTTGAACAGCGACTTCAGCCCGGACCTGATGTCCCTGGCCGGGAACGTCGTCGCCGAAGTGTTGGCGTCGGATATCACGGGTACACGGGCGAAGGTCCTTGAGGCCCTGGATGCCCGGATGGACTTTTTCAACATGGAGGACCTGGACCTGAAAGGGCTTAAAACGGCACTGAACTTCGAGAACGGCCTGGTGACGGTAAAACCCTTTAGTTTTTCCTACCGGGATATGGAAGTATCCGTAGCAGGCAGCCACAGCTTTGACCAGCAACTCAACTATACCGCCACCCTGCAGGTACCGGCTAAGTACCTGGGCAGTGATGTTAACCGCCTGGTAACTGAGCTGCAGGAGCCCGGCCTGAAAGAAGCGACCGTCCCGGTGGTGGCCACTATCGGGGGCAATTATACGGACCCGAATGTACAAACCGACCTGAAACAGGCCGTGGCAAGCCTCACTTCCAGGCTGGTAGAGGCACAGAAACAAAGACTGGTGGCCTCGGGCAAAGAGAAGGCCCAAGACCTGAGTGGCAACCTTCTGAAAGGGCCTTCGGACAGCACCCGGACGACGACGGCGGATTCGACGAAATCCGGGCTGGGATCCGTCCTGAAGGACGTAGTGGGCTCCGGCAGGGAGGATACAACCAAGGCCGCATCGGGGGAAAAACCTTCCTCCGGGGAGCAGGTTGGTCAATCGGCCCGGAAGATCCTGGGCGGGTTATTGGGCAAAAAAAAGGATACAGCGGGTACGGCAAAAGATTCCGTACAGTAGGCCGATCATTATTCTTCGGACCCGGATTTTTTTCTGTTGCGGTCCCACCACACGAAGGCTACAAACATTACGGCGCTGATGGCGGAAACCCATATCAGCCCGTTTTTGAAGGAGTCGGATAACCCGCCCACAAGGGCCAGGGCTATTGTCAGCGGGGTAATTCCCAGCAGGGTTGACCCAATGAATTTCCAGTAATTCATCCCGAGTACCCCGGCGACAAAACTGATGGCGTCGTTGGAGAGGATCGGGTTTACGCGGGTGATCACAACGGCCCAGAAACCGTAATCCCCGATAAACCGGGAAACCTTTTTCTCACTCTTTTCCCCAATAAGCCTTTTGACGGTTTGTTCACTCAGGGACCGGCCGATGAGGTAACCGATGGTGGAAGCCGTAAAAATGGCTACAAAAACCACCAGACTGCCCCAAAACGGCCCGTAAGAGAGGATGCACCCGATCATCAGAACCACGGACGGGACCACGATGAGGAACATCTGGACCACCATGCTGCCTACAATGACCGCCGGCCCAAGCCATCCGAAACCCCGGACCCAATCCCGGACCTGTTGCTGGTCGCCGCTGGTGAGGACCTCCCAGGCGCGATCGTAAAATTCCCGCGCATCCGGCCAGAAAAAATAGGATCCGACCAAAAAACAGAGGATGCCCGCGGAAAGCGCAAAGGTCCACCAGTTATCGGGAAGTTTATCACGGAATTTCGACATGGTTCAATTATCGCAATTTCCCGGTAGCCGGACCATTCCGAACCGCTGAATTATTGAACGAATCGGTAGGCAGCCCCAGGGCTGTTGGACCGGGTACTAGGCAATCTCCAGGGCCACGTAATAGCCCTCACTGCCCCGGATATTGAATACCGTATGGTCTTCAAAAATCAAATACTGCCCTTTGATGCCCATCAGCCGGCCAGTAAATTCCGGGGTTTTTTCCAGGTTCAGGCTCTTTACCTTCTCCGGGTACCGGAGGACGGGGAATTCCAATTGGGTTTCTTGAGTGCTGTCGATAAAATAGGGGAGGGCCTCCTCGGGGATATGGGGTTTCAGGTCCCTGCGCCAGGCAAACAGGTCCACATCCTCCAAATTGTTTGTGAGCATTTTGCGCCAATTGGTCTTGTCACTGACATGTTCCTTCAGGGCCACCTCGGTGATCCCCGCCAAATATCGGTTGGGTGTCTCGACGATCTCAATAGCCTCGTGGGCCCCCTGGTCGATCCAACGGGTGGGGACCTGGGATTTCCGGGTGACCCCTACCTTGACGTTACTCGAATTGGCCAGATAGACAATGTGCGGCTGCAACTGCACTTTCTTTTCATATGCGAGGTCCCGGTCTTCCTGGTCCAGGTGGGCTTTGCTTTTCTCGGGATGCATGATCCATTCGCCGGCCCGTGGGGTTTCGAAAAAACAAGATCGGCAGAAACCCTGGCGATAGATTGGCCTGTCCAGCCCGCAGGAGAGGCACTCGTACTTCAGGAACCTGATTCCAACCTGCCGGTCCAGTAAATCATTCATTCGGACGAAGTCTCCCGGAAACAACAAATAGTAACGGATGGGCTTGTCCCATTCGGTTTCCATCTTCCGCAGCACCCCTTCGTATTGCATGCACTTCTCTTTTAAAATTGTATCTTTAGCCGCTTTCAAAGCCCGTAAAGATACCGAAAAATGCCTATCCCGCTTTTCAATTCGATTGCATCGTGGTTGCTGAAAAAGCGGTATCACCAGATTGAACTTTTCCTGAAATACCCGGGCGAAGTCCAACAGGAGGTACTGACCAACCTGCTGGAATTTGCCGAAGAAACGGAAATCGGGCAGCAATACGGATTTGAGGGTATCACCTCTTATGAAGCCTATGCAGGGCGGGTCCCCCTGGTTACCTACGAAGAATTCGAACCGCTGATCGAGCGGACCCGGAGGGGGGAGCAAAACCTGTTCTGGCCCACCGAAATCCGGTGGTTTGCCAAGAGCAGCGGCACCACGAATGCCCGGAGCAAATTCATCCCGGTGAGTTCCGAGGCCCTGGAAGACTGCCATTTCAAATCCGGGAAAGACATGTTGTGCCTGTACCTGAACAACAACCCGAATTCCCAGCTTTTTACAGGGAAGAGCCTACGCCTGGGTGGGAGCAAGGAGTTGTACGAGGACAACGGCACCTATTTCGGCGACCTTTCCGCCATCCTGATCGACAACCTGCCCTTCTGGGCGGAACTCAGCAGCACCCCCAGCAACAAGGTTTCCCTGATGAGCGAATGGGAAAGCAAGTTGCAGGCCATTTGCCGGGAGAGTATCCGGGAAAATGTCACCAGCCTGGCCGGCGTGCCCTCCTGGATGCTCGTATTGCTCAACCACATCCTCCAGGAGACGGGCAAGGAGCACCTGCACGAGATCTGGGAAAACCTCGAGGTATACTTCCATGGGGGGGTCAGTTTTAACCCCTACCGGGAGCAGTACCGGAAATTATTGCCCAGGGAATCCTTCCAGTACTATGAGATCTATAATGCCTCGGAAGGGTTTTTTGCCATACAGGACCGGAATGACAGCCAGGACCTGCTGCTCATGCTGGATTACGGCATTTTTTACGAATTTATCCCGATGGACAGTTTCGGGAAACCCAGCCAGCGGGTTATCCCGCTCTGGGAGGTGGAATGCGGGGTGAACTACGCCCTGGTCATTACCACCAACGCCGGCCTGTGGCGGTACCAGATCGGGGATACGGTGCGCTTTACAAGCACGAGTCCGTACCGGATCCGCATCACCGGACGGACCAAGCACCACATCAATGTATTCGGGGAGGAACTGGTGATTGAAAATGCCGAGGAAGCCCTGCGCCGCAGTTGCAGGGAAGCCGGCGGGAGTATTGCCGAATATACCGCAGCACCCGTATTCATGTCCGGCAATGAAAAAGGGGCGCACGAATGGCTGATTGAATTCCGGGAAACCCCGGCGGATTTACAGGCATTCTCCTGCCTGCTAGATACCCACCTGCAGGACCTCAATTCGGATTACGCCGCGAAGCGGTACCGCAACATCACCCTGAACCCGCCTACCATCCACCAGGCGCGTCCTAACCTCTTCTACGACTGGCTCAAGTCCAAGGGAAAACTCGGCGGGCAGCACAAAGTACCGCGATTATCCAACACCCGGGAGTATCTTGAGGAGCTCATGGCCTTGAATCAACGGGTCGGCACCGTATAAAGTAGGTAGCCCGGAATGGATTGGATAGCCGTTTTTAATTTTTTACTAATCGCCGGGGCGATTCAAGGGTTTGTATTTAACCTGGGGACTTTCCTGATCCGCAGGCGTATTGAGACACCGGTTCTATTCCTCAACCTGTTTGTATTCTTTCTCTCCCTGAATAACCTGCAGTCCTGGATCATCGAAAAGGGGTTTGTGCCGAATACATTTTTTTGGGCGAATTTTCAGATACCATGGAATGTGCTTATTGTTCCCATGTTTTATGCTTTTCTGGTTCATTACCTCAATCAGCAAATGGAACGTTCGGTGTTTTGGAAACAGAGCGCCTCAATTTTCCTTGCCCTTTTAATCGCGCGCATCACGCTAGTCCTCGCTGCCGGCGAAGGATCGGTATCAGTGGAAATTTTGGAGCACTATACCAATCTGGAGGATGGGATTGCGCTGGTCTATTCCATTTTTCTCTTTGGGCGGGCCTGGCATCTGTTAAAAGTCTATCCAATCCTGAAACGCCATGTTTTACAAGGTGATAACCTCAGGTGGGTGTTCCGCCTAATGAAGCTGGGTGCTCTTGTCATATTACTATGGTTGTTTGCCGTAATTATGAATTCATTTTCCGAATCGTTCCGCCCGCCGTACACCTACTATCCGTTGCGGATCAGCAGTTCCCTGTTAATCTACTGGGTAGGCTACCAGGCGTTTTTCCAGTATGTGCTGCTTCAGGATCGCCTGGCACTGCGAAAGCGGTTGAGAGAAAAGCCGGCTATATCGATAGCGCATGCGGTTTCATCCAATGAGCGTAGCGAGGCGGGCCACGAGGAGTTTCTGGAATTGGATGCCCATGTCCGCAGGAATCAGCGATTTTTGGATCCTGTACTGAGCCAGGATCGTCTGGCAGAGGAGTTGGGAATGGGTACCAGTACCTTGTCGAGGCTAGTCAATCGATTTTCGGGGAAAAACTTTTCGGATTACATCAATTCTTACCGGGTTGCGTACGCCCGGGAATTGTTGGGCAATCCGGAATTTGTACGGTATACAATAACTTCCATTGGCCTGGAGAGCGGTTTCAATTCCAAATCGACATTCTATACCGCTTTTCGAAAATTTCTTGGCCAAACCCCATCGGCTTATCGGGGTAAGACCGGTTAGGTTCCAAGGTTGTCCGGAATTCCTCCTTAAGCAGAATATGGGACAGTTCTGCCATCGGACAGGCTTACTTTCATCCAATCTAAATCCATAAATATGCGAACGTATTGGACTATTGTATGCTTGGCATTTACTTGCCTGGTGCATACACAGGAGTATTCGGAAAGCCGTACGGTGGAGAAAACCGCTGGAATCGGTCGAAATGAATTGAAGGTAAATTTAGTGTATACGCTGCTTGAGGTGCCTGAAGTCACCTACGAGCGCATTCTGGGTCCAGATAGCGGAATCGGTGTAAGCGTCGATTTGGCGGTCAATGACGATATCGGGTATCGGTTTGCGATCATCCCCCACTACCGGTTCTACTTTGGAAAAGCCTATGGCGGTGGTTTCTTTCTTGAATTAAACAGCCTGATCGGATCCATACGTGACGAACCGTTGATTGATTTCGGAGGTGAAGAAGAATCCGCCCAATTCGCCTTTGGACTGGGTGCGGCAACAGGCGTCAAGTTCCTGACCCGCACAGCATGGGTTGCAGAAATCGCTCTGGGTTTCGGACGCTACCTGGCCTCGGAACAGGGGATGGATTACGGATACCCCAGAGTGGGAATTACCCTTGGCAGACGTTTTTGATGGCCTGTTGCTGTGCGCTATCCGAAGCCTCTTGGCCTGAATCCGCATGTGGGCGAACCACCGAGCGTATTTTGTCGTAAATATGATAACACTTAACGATGCACGCAGTCTGCCCCGGAAGGTACGTCGAGAATTTGCCCCAGATTAACCGATAATTGCGGCGATACCAGAATAATTTAACAACTTCGGGTACCAGATTAACCTGCACATGCTTTAAATATTGCAACTATGGCAAGAAGACTCGTTGTCCTTTCGGACTTATGGGGTTCCAAAAAGGGCCTGTGGATCACTTCCTACCTCGGATACCTGCAACAATATTACGATATCGTGTATTACGACAGCCGGCAACTTGCCGATATGGACCTGCCACCTGTGCATACAGCGGAGGACGTGTACCACACTTTCGCCGAAACAGGCATGAAACGAGCGGCAGCCCGGTTGTTATCCAAAGAGCAGGAATCGGCCGACTACCTCGCATTCGGGGGCGGCGGCAGTATTGCCTGGCAGGCAGCCCTGATGGGCCTCCCGGTTAAATCGCTCTACGCGGTTTCACCCCTTTGCCTCCAGAAAATCGGGGGTAACCCGGAATGCCCGGTAACCCTGGTCTACGGGGAATATCACGAAAACCGCCCGGCACCCCTGTGGTTCCGCCAGGCAGGCCTGGAGCCCGAAATCATTTCAAAATTCGGCCAGGAACTGTATTCGGATGAAAAGATTATCCAAAAGGTTTGTATGGATTTGCTCAAGGAGGTCATCGAAGACCGGAGCGGCAAGCCTAAGAAACAGCTTTCAGCTTATTGATTGTCTCGAAAGAGAGTTTTTCCTCAGCATAGGGCTTGGTGACCTTGAATTCGGTCTCCTCGGTGCTCGGTAATTCAAACATCGCATCGGTAAATACCGCTTCGCACAGCGATCGCAGCCCGCGGGCCCCCAATTTGTACTCAATTGCCTTGTCGACAATAAAATCGAGTGCCTGGTCGGTAATCTTGAAGGTGATCCCGTCCATGGCAAACAATTTCTCATACTGTTTGATGATCGCATTGCGCGGTTCGGTCAGGATACTTCGCAGCGTCTTGCGGTCCAGCGGGTTCATATGGGTGAGCACGGGCAGCCGGCCGATAATCTCCGGGATCAGCCCGAACTCCTTCAGGTCCTTCGGGATAATGTATTGCAGCACGTTTTCAGCATCCAGGGTTTCCTCCCGCTTGGAGGCGCTGTAGCCGATGGCCTGCATGTTCAGTCGGCGGGTGATGATCCGTTCGATGCCGTCAAAGGCACCCCCGGCGATAAACAGGATATTCTCGGTATTTACTTCGATGAATTTCTGGTCCGGGTGTTTCCGGCCCCCTTTGGGCGGCACATTCACAACGGTCCCCTCGAGCAGCTTCAGGAGCCCTTGCTGTACCCCTTCGCCTGAAACGTCCCGGGTAATGGAAGGGTTGTCGCTCTTGCGGGCAATCTTGTCCAGCTCATCGATGAAGACGATGCCGCGTTCGGCCTTCTCCAGGTTGTAGTCGGCAGCCTGCAGCAGCCGGGTGAGGATACTCTCCACATCTTCCCCAACATAGCCCGCCTCGGTGAGTACCGTGGCATCCACAATGGCCAGGGGCACATTGAGCATCCGGGCAATCGTTTTAGCCATCAGCGTTTTACCGGTACCGGTCTGGCCCACCATGACGATGTTGCTCTTCTGGATTTCGATTTCGTCTTCCTTGGAGCTGGGTTGCAGGAGTCGTTTGTAATGGTTGTAGACCGCGACGGACAGTACCTTCTTGGTCCGTTCCTGCCCGATGACATAGGTGTCCAGGAATTCCTTGATCTCCACGGGTTTTTTCAATACGAGCTCGGAGGAGAGGTCGTCGGATTTCGACTGACGGGACTCCTCGGCCACGATACCGTGGGCCTGCTCGATGCACCGGTCGCAGATATGCGCATCCAGACCAGCGATCAGCAGGTTGGTTTCCGGCTTTTTACGGCCGCAAAACGAACACTCTAAATTCTCCTTTGCCATAATCAGTTGCCTGCTGTATTAAACTAACGCTAAATATCCCAAAAATTGTCCCCGGATCAATCGGCTAAGACCTTTTTCCGGCTAGTCCTTGTCTCTTTCCAGGATTTCGTCGATCATCCCGTAGTCCAGGGCCTCTTTGGCCTTCATCCAGTAATCGCGGTCGCTGTCCTCCTGGATCCGGTCAAACGGTTGCCCGCTGTGTTTTGAAATGATCTCGTAGAGTTCGTCCTTGATTTTAAGCACCTCCCGGGCCGCAATTTCGATATCGCTCGCCTGCCCCTGGGCACCTGACAGCGGCTGGTGGATCATCACCCGGCTGTGCTGCAGGCCGCTGCGTTTCCCTTTTTCGCCTGCACAGAGCAGTACGGCGGACATAGAGGCAGCCATCCCGGTGCAAATCGTGGCGACGTCCGGTTTGATGAATTGCATCGTGTCGTAAATCCCCAGGCCGGCATAGACGCTCCCCCCGGGGGAGTTGATGTAAATCTGTATATCCTTGGAAGAATCCGCGCTGGCCAGAAACAACAACTGGGCCTGGACGATGTTCGCCACCTGGTCGCTGATGCCGGTTCCCAGGAAAATGATCCGGTCCATCATCAGGCGCGAGAACACGTCCATCGCAATGGCGTTAAGCTGGCGTTCCTCAATGATGTTCGGGGTCATCCCCACGGGATACATGCTGGTTAACCCGCGCTCGAGCTGCAGGCTGCTGATGCCGCGGTCTTTGACGGCGTAATCCTTAAATTCCTTTGCGTAGTCCATAGATTCGTTCTGGTAATTTCCAAGCGCGCTATCCGTAACGGAACTCTCCGAATTACCCCTGGCGCGCTCCTTAAAAAAAAGGTGCCGAAACAGATACTGCCGGCACCGTAAAGATATGAAATTCGGGCGTGCCGCCGCCCGGGGGGGCAAATTTTGGGTGCCCGGGACCTGTGGTTATCCGTAGACCTCCTTGACGAACTGGTCGTAGTTCACTTCTTTGACCTTGAGGTTTGCCTTTTCTTTATACAGGCTGAGGAGTTTCTGGCTCATCAGCTGCTCAGAGAGGCGTTTGACTTCCTCCCGGTTGCCCATCACTCGGCCTGCGATGTTTTCCAGGTCTTCCTCCTTCGGGTCGGTCTGGCCGTACTGGGCCATCTGGGAACGGATAAAGCCTTTTGCAAATTCCTTCAGTTCATCGAACTGGATGTCCAGGCCGTGCTCCGCAATGAGTTTCCCCTCGATCAGCTGGTACCGCAACCCCTTTTCGGAGCGCTCAAATTCGTCGCTGGCCTCTTCCGCGCTCAGCGGTTTCTCCCCGGTGGTCTGCATCCATTTTTTCAGGAATTCGCGGGGCAGGTCAAATTGGGTGGACTCGATCAGTTGTTCGGTGACGTCGTTGAGCAACTTCTGGTCGGACTGTTGCTGGAATTGCCCTTCCGAATCCTCCTTGATGCGTTCCCGCATTTCCTTTTCAGAAGTGACATTACCCGGGCCGAAAAGCTTGTCGAAAAGCTCCTGGTTGAGTTCGGCAGGCTGCCGCTCATTTACCTCCTCAATGTTAAAATCCACGTCGATATTCAGGCCTTCTGCCTGCTCCCGGTCGATCCCCAGGGTGCTGGCCAGCAGGTATTCTTCCGTGAGGAGCCCCTTGGTCTTCAGCGTTACGGTATCCCCTGGTTTGGAACCTTTCAGGGCGGACAACGCCTTTTTGCTCTTTACCTTGGATAGGTCCAGGGTGGTTTTGTGTTCGATTTCGGCTGCCTCGTTCACAAACGTACCGGTGACCTCGTCCCCGGCGTTGATTTCATTTTTTGCCACGAGCTTTCCGTATTGTTTCCGGATCCGGGAAACCTGGTCGTCGATCATTTTCTTGTCGGCGACAATTTTGTAATGGGGAATCGCTTTTTTGGTCTTCAGGGACACCTCGAATTCCGGGGCAAGCCCGAGTTCAAATTCAAAGGCGAGCTCTTCGGAATCCCAATTGAAGTTGTCTTGTTGCTTGGGCAGGGGGTTGCCGAGCACGTCGAGCTTTTCCTCTACCAGGTAGTTGTTCAGGTTGTCCTGCAGCAGTTTGTTGACCTCGTCTACCAGTACGGCCTTCCCGTATTGCTTCTTGATCAGCCCCATGGGGACCTGCCCTTTGCGGAATCCGGGGATGTTTGCGTTTTTCCGGTAGTCTTTGAGGATTTTATCCACCTTGTCCTGGTAGTCTTCCTTGGTGATAGCCACCTTCAGGACGGCGTTCAACTCATCGATCTGCTCTTTGGTGATATTCATCTATTTCTCCTTTGCGTATAAAAATGGGATGCAAAAATAACGCATTTCACCCGACCCGGCAAGTTTTCAACCGACTGTATTTCAACTGCTGGTGCTTATTTCTTCTCTTCCTTCAGAAAGGAGAATAGCAGGGATTGGAGGATGGAAAGCAGGAGTGAAAACAGCAATGCCCACCAGATGCCGTCCACGGCAAAACCGGAGACGAGCCCGTCGGCCATCAGGATGATCAGGGCGTTGATGATCAGCAGGAACAACCCCAGGGTGAGGATGGTCACCGGCAGGGTCAGGATGATCAACAGGGGTTTGACGATAAAATTCAGCAGGCTGAGCACCACGGCCACCAGGATGGCGATGCCGTAGGAGGCCACGGATACCCCGGGCAGGATCTTTGAGAGGATCACCACGGCGAGGGCGCTGAGCAGGAGGCGGAGGATGAATTTCATTGGGTTGAATTTGTCAATTTGGCAATTTGCCGATTTGCCAATTTCCTAATTGATATAAAGTCCGGTATACGCCAACGGATCGATTTCAGGGAGTTCCGCCCCGTATTTTGCTTCGATTACCGCGATAAATTGGTTGGCCAGCAAGGCATATCCGCGGGGGGAGGGATGCACCCCGTCCAGGGAAAATGCGCCGCCGGTAGCGTAATCCGCGGTCACCGTGCTGCCATCCGACAGGGTAATGCCCGTTGTCGCTACGGTAGTCAGGTAGGCATTGACATCCACCAACCCCAGGTCATATTGCTGGGCGAGCCCTGCGATGGCCTGGTTATAGGCGGCTGTGGCAGTTTGCACCGCCTGTTGTTCCTCGGGGGTGAGCACCCACTGGTCGGCCAGGGGCACGGCAACCCCGTTGATACTGGTCGGATCCTGGGGGTTGGCCAGTGTACCGATAATGGTTTGGGAGGTGAAAACCAGCAGGTCTTCTGCAGTGGCCTGCCGCATGTTGATCAGGGCCGGGTTAAAACTCGTCAGGTCCGTGAGGTCTTCATCGATCAGGACGACGGCATTGGTTTCCCCGGCCTCGAAGGAAATCGTCCGGCGGGCCACTTCTTCAGCAGTAATGGCCCCCAGGCCCTGGAGTTGTGCAAGGCCCCCGTTATAGGCGGCATAGGCATTGTTCAGGAGGTCCGCCGTGGCCTGGTCCAGGGGTACGGGGTTATGGGGAACCGCAGTGAAGAACGGGACAGTGGTAACATCCGGGATGTTGGCCAAAACACCTTCGGCCCCGTTAGCGGTCATCGTCTGCAGGATGGCGTCGATGGAACCGGCCACCACGTTGGGGTCGGATAAGTCTTCGCTGCCATAGGTAGACGGATCGAGGTTACCGGTTTGGTCCACCCCGGAACCTCCCGACCTGGCGTACGCCAAAACATCCTGGGAGCCAATCCAAAGGGTAAAAAAGGTCGCATTCTGGGCGGCTGCATCCCCGAGGATGGTGGCTGTGGGCCCGGAGGCAAAACGGGCGAAATACGGGCTGGCAAGGCCTGCCTCAACCCCTGCGACATTGCCGTAGCCCGGCGCAAGCAGGTGGTAGCTTCTGGCACCCGGAGAACCCATGTTGTTAAAAGGGCCGGAACGCGTATTGCTGATTTCCGTTGTTCCCTGCCCACTTACGGGAACCGGTGTGGGATCGCCGCTGGAGAAATCCAGGATCAGCCGGTTGCCCAGGATGGGTGTGCCCCCGAGGGTGGCCCCCCCGAGGTTATCGGCCATGAAAGGTATGGTAAATGCGCCCCCGCCGGCCTCTGCAAAACTCCCGGCCAGCATGTTGGGGTACGATGCTTCCTGTCCGTCGATGAATAGCGCGGCATCCGAATAACCTGCGGTGAGGGAATTCCCCAGCGCCACGTAGGTGGAAAAATCGGCCGAACCGCTCGTGTAATTAACGGGATCCGGATCCTGGGGTCCCGGGTCAATTACCGGGTCGTCATCGCTGCAGGATAGGAGGAACAGGCCGGAAAAGGCCAGGAAAAGCAGATGTTTTTTCATTTGAGTCAGTTTGAGTGAATCTGTGCCAGATGCCTGTTTTCAGGCGGTAACCAAAATTAATTAAAATTGCGACACCCGCAATAAGAAGGGTAAAAAAATTATGCATGCATAATATAACGTGCCGGTTTTTCAGGATTTCATAAAATCGCAGCTCGTGCGGAAGAATGCATCCGGCTTTTCGGCGTGCAGCCAGTGGCCGGCCCCCGGTACGGTTTCGATGAGGGCATTCGGGAAGTGGGCCAGGATCCCCTCCCGATCGGATTCCCCGATATAGTCGGAGTTGCCGCCACGGAGAAACAGGGTGGGCCCGTTGTACCAGGCGGATTCGGGCAAGGCGGCGCCTATGGCCTCCATGCGGTCTTTTAAAACGTCCAGGTTGAAGCGGAACCCGAGCTGGCGGGGTTGCTGCCAATAGAGGTTCTTCAGCAGGAATTGCCGGATCCCCCAGTCTGGCAAATACGCCGATAGTTTTTCGTCCGCCTCGCCCCGGGATTGGATCTGCCCGAGTGGCAGGGCCTCCAGGGCCTCCAAAATATGCTGGTGGTGGGGCGGGTAGTGGCGGGGGGCAATATCGGCTACCAGCAGGCGGCTTACCCGGTCCTGGAAGGCGGTTGCAAAGGTCATCGCGGTCTTGCCCCCCATCGAATGGCCGAGCAAAATGGCCTGTCCCAGCTGGTTGCGGTCCATATACCGTTCCAGGTCCTGGGCCATCAGCGGATAACTGAATGACTCGGACCAGAAGCTCCGGCCGTGGTTGCGCTGGTCGAGCAGGTGTACCCTGAACCCTTCGTCGGCGTAGCGTTTCCCCAGGGTTTTCCAATTGTCCGACATCCCCAGAAACCCGTGCAGGATAATGAGCGGAGTGCCTTCTCCCAGGACATTGGCGTGCAGTTTTTCCATCAGGACAGCCGGTTTTTATACATGCCGATGACATTTTCCAGGCCCAGGTAAAGCGATTCGCAGATCAGGGCATGGCCGATGGAAACCTCGAGCAGGTGGGGCACCTGCTGCGCAAAATAGGCGATATTGTCCAGGTTGAGGTCGTGTCCCGCATTGACCCCGAGTCCGGCAGAAGCCGCCGCTTCCGCGGTTTCACGGAAGGGTTTCACGGCGGCCTCGGGGTCGGTTCCGTAGTGGCTCGCAAAACTTTCCGTGTAGAGTTCGACGCGGTCGGTTCCCGTCTCAGCCGCCGCCCGGGCCATTTGGGGGTCCGGGTCCACGAATATGGAGGTGCGGATGCCCGCGTCGTGGAACTTGCCGATTACCTCCCGCAGGAAATCCCGGTGCCGGACCGTATCCCAACCCGCATTCGAGGTGATGGCACCCGGGGCATCCGGTACCAGGGTTACCTGGTCGGGCACCACATCGAGTACCAGGTCCACGAAAGCAGGTATGGGGTTGCCCTCGATATTGAGTTCGGTACCCACCACGGATTTCAGGTCCCGGGCGTCCTGGTAGCGGATATGCCTTTCGTCCGGCCTGGGGTGGATGGTAATTCCCT
>CAXQQM010000196.1:0-4541 GCA_964226055.1 Robiginitalea sp.
GGCTGTGGCCATGGCATTCGGTACATTTATCGAAAGCTGGTACAGCACGGAAACCGCCCGAATCTGGATCTACAACGCCTGGTGGTTCGAGGCCATCATGGTATTCTTTGTCATCAATTTTATAGGCAATATCCGCAGATATGACCTGCTGAAATGGAGTAAATGGCCCATCCTGGTCCTGCACCTTTCTTTTATCCTGATCCTCGTCGGCGCGTTTATCACCCGGTATATCAGTTACGAGGGAATGATGCCGATCCGCGAAGGGGCTACAGAAAATGTATTCTATTCAGACAAGACCTACCTGAGCGTCCTGGTGGACGGGGAAGTGCAGGGCCAGCCCCAGCGCAAATCCCTTGAAGACGACCTGATTATCACCGAACAGGCCGAAATGTCCAGCCTGCCCTGGACAAGCGATTTCAACGGTACGCCGATACAGGCGGAGGTGGCAGGATTTACCGAGGGTGCCCGTATGGGGGTTGCCCCGGAGCCCGGTGGCAATTGGTTCCTGAAACTGGTGGAGGCCGGCAGCGGGTCGCGCCACGACCATTTCCTTGAAGCCGGGGAAGTCACGAGTATCCACAACGTGCTCTTTTCCCTGAACAGTCCGGTGGACGGGGCTGTGAACATTGTCCGGACGGACAGTACGCTGACCATTGAATCGCCTTTTGAGGGCAGCTATATGCGTATGGCCGACCAGCAGAGCGGGACCGTGGTCGCCGACAGCGTACAATCCCTGGTGCTCCGGTCGCTCTACACCCTGGGCAGTATGCAGTTTGTGGTGCCCGACCCGCCCGTTCAGGGGGCCTACCGCGTGATGCCCATCCCGGAGGACGAAAAAACGGATAACGACCCGGACGCCCTTACCGTCCGCCTTTCGGCCGGGGAGGAGAGTCGGGAAGTGACGGTTCTGGGGGGTAAGGGACGTTTTGAATACAGCGACCCGGTTACCATAGGCGGGCTCACATTCCGCGCCGCTTACGGTTCCAAGATCCGCGAATTACCTTTCAGTATCACTCTGAACGATTTCATCGCCGAAAAATACCCGGGAACGGAGCAGGGCTATGCCTCTTTTATGAGCCGGATTACGGTACGCGACAGCATCGGGGGAGAAAGGCCCTTTGATTACGACATCTACATGAACCACGTACTCGACCACCGGGGTTACCGGTTTTTCCAGGCGAGCTTCAGCCCGGATGAAAAAGGGACGGTACTCTCGGTCAACCATGATTTCTGGGGCACCTGGATTACCTATATCGGTTACTTCCTGTTGTATGCCGGCCTGATGGGGATTATGTTCTTTGGCAAGACCCGTTTCCGGGAACTCACCCGCCGGCTGGAGGACCTCAAACGCAAGAAAGCCGCCATGACGCTGCTGGTGCTGATCACCGGTGTTGCCGCCACGGCCCAATCCCTCCCGGACGACGGGCACGAGCACGCCGGGATGCCGGCCCCCGAACAGGTGGATTCCATCATCCATGCCACCGCTGTCCCTGCCGAACAGGCCTCCCGCTTTGGCCACCTGGTCATCCAGGATGAGGAGGGGCGGATGAAGCCTGTGAATACATTTGCCTCCGAACTACTCAGGAAGCTGACGCTGCGGAACGACTACCAGGGGCTGACACCCGACCAGGTGTTGCTTTCGATGATGATGCGGCCCAACCTGTGGACGGTAGCCGAGTTTGTAGCCCTGGATAAGAAAACTGAGAATGACAGTATCCGCAACCTGATCGGCGTGCCGGAAGGCCAGCGCTATATCCGGTTGATCGACTTTTTTGACGATGCGGGCAACAATAAATTGGAGCCGGTGCTCCAGGAGGCCTTTGCCACCAACAACCCGAATAAGTTCCAGCAGGATTTCAAGGATGCCTATTTCCGGCTCGGCCTGCTGAACCGGGCCCTGAGCGGTGAAATCCTGAAGATCTTCCCGTTGATCGACCACCCGAATAACAAGTGGATATCCGCCCTGGAATTCCGCAGCGGGCAATTCCCCGTGAAGGACAGCCTCTATGCGAATTTTATCCGCAACGCAGTTCCCTATTACCTGAGTTCCCTGGAAAAAGGTGCCCGGACCGGGGATTATTCCGAGGCCGAAAAACTCCTGGCTGCCTTTCGCCAGAACCAGGAAAACCACGGCAGCGAGGTATTGCCGTCTGCCCGGAAGGTGGAGACCGAGGTGATCTACAACCGGCTGGATATATTCAACCGCCTCTACAAGTACTACGCCCTTTGCGGCATCCTGCTGTTTTTTATCCTGATTTTCGCCATTTTCCGGGAGCGGCGCCTTTGGGATATTTCCACCTATTTTTTCAAAGGCATCATCTACATCCTGTTTATCTGGCACACGGCCGGGTTGATCCTGCGCTGGTATATCTCCGGGCATGCACCCTGGTCGGACGCCTACGAGAGCATCCTCTATGTCTCCTGGGCCTGTATGGGGATGGGTCTTTTGCTGGGCCGCAAAAGCGATATGACGATAGCCGCCTCGGCTTTTGTCACCTCCATGCTCCTGTGGATCGCCCACCAGAGTTGGGTGGATCCGGCCATCGGCAACCTGGTGCCCGTCCTGGACAGCTACTGGCTGATGATCCACGTGGCCGTTATTGTGGGGAGCTACGGTCCCCTGACGGTCGGGATGATCCTGGGGGTGGTCTGCCTGCTGCTGATCCTGATGACGACCGAGAAGAACAAGCGGCGCATGCGGATGAACCTCCGCGAATTGACCATCATCAACGAACTGGCGCTGACGGTTGGGCTGGTCATGCTCACCATCGGGAACTTCCTCGGGGGGCAGTGGGCCAATGAAAGCTGGGGCCGGTACTGGGGATGGGACCCGAAGGAAACCTGGGCGCTGATCTCCATCCTGGTCTACGCCTTCGTTATCCACGCGCGCCTGGTCCCGGGCCTGAAAAGCCGGTGGACCTTTAATTTCCTCAGCATTGTGGCCTTTGGCAGCATCATGATGACCTATTTCGGCGTGAATTTCTACCTGGTGGGCCTGCACAGCTATGCGAGCGGGTCCCAGGTTATTACCCCGACCTTTGTATGGTACACCGTGGCGGGTGTGGTGCTGTTGGGGGTATTGAGCCGCTGGCGTTACCAGGTGCATTACGTGGGCAAAACCGACACGCGGCACTAGGCCTCAGGGAGTTGCTCGCCCGGTCCCCTTCAACTTTTTTTGCCGGGACCACCCGACATTTAAAAAAAATTCTTTTCTTTGGAGTATCATGAAGCTCTAAGAATTATGTGCCTCTTTGCGGAAATCCGGCTTTCGGCCCGGGTGCGATAAGCATCCCCGGCCATGCTGCCCGCAATTTTTCACCCTCCTTCAACCACATAATTTTTGCATCATGTCATCCTCCCAATTTGCGATAACCAAATTATTCCGGTATTTCCTGCAGGCCATCCGCGGGACCCAGTCCGATTTTACCACCGGCAGCCTGCGTAAGGCCATTTTTATGCTGTCCATCCCCATGATCATGGAGATGATGATGGAATCCGTATTCGCCGTTGTCGATATTGCCTATGTTTCCCGGGTGAGCGTCAATGCGGTGGCAACCATCGGATTGACTGAATCCGTCATCACCCTGGTCTATGCCGTCGCCATCGGTTTGAGTATGGCGGCAACGGCAGTAGTAGCGCGCCGGGTAGGGGAAAAGGACCTCCCGGGCGCCCGGGAGGCTGCGGTTCAGGCCATCCTCCTGGGGGTCCTGGTTGCAGTAATTGTCGGGGTTGCCGGGTTCCTGTACGCGGAGGAGATCCTGGCCCTGATGGGTGCCGAACCCGACCTGATCGCCGAAGGTTCCGGCTATACCCGCTGGCTGCTCGGGGGGAATATTACCATCATGTTGCTTTTTATGATCAACGCCATCTTCCGAGGGGCCGGGGATGCTTCCATGGCGATGTGGACGCTTTTCCTCTCAAACGGCCTGAACATCATCCTGGACCCGATTTTTATTTTCGGGTTGGGCCCGGTGCCTGAATACGGGGTCATGGGGGCGGCCATAGCCACAAATATCGGAAGGGGCACGGCTGTTGTGTTCCAATTCCTGGTCCTGATTTTCGGGTGGAGCCGCATTCGGATCACCCTGCGGAGCTGGGTGCTCAACCTGAAGGTAATGTGGAACCTGGTACGGGTTTCCCTGGGCGGGATCGCGCAGTTCCTGATCGGCACGTCCAGCTGGGTATTCCTCATGCGCCTGATGAGTGAATTCGGCGCGGAGATCCTGGCCGGTTATACCATTGCCATCCGCGTACTGATGTTTACCCTGATGCCCGCCTGGGGGATGAGCAACGCGGCAGCAACACTTGTGGGGCAGAACCTGGGTGCCCGCAAACCGGGCCGGGCAGAGGCCTCGGTATGGAAAACAGGTAAATACAACGCCATCTTTATGCTTGCTGTTTCGGTGGTCTACCTGATTTTCGCCCCGGAGATCATCGGGTTTTTCAGCCAGGCCGCCCCGGTAGTCGACAGCGGGGCACTCTGCCTGCGGATCATCACAGCCGGCTACCTGTTTTACGCGTATGGCATGGTGGTTACCCAG
>CAXQQM010000197.1:0-33657 GCA_964226055.1 Robiginitalea sp.
TGGAGGCTAGCACACTGGGGTCCAGGATCTGCACGGTCCCGGCCTGGTAGTTTACCGTATAGTCGATGCCCTCCTGCAATTGCCGACCCCCGGCCGTTACCCGCACAGACCCCCTGGGCACGTTGAATGCGCCGATGGGGATGCCGTTGCCCGTCTCGGACTTATAGCGCCCCTTGATCCGGAACCGGTTCTTTTCGGCATCCTGCAGGGAGGCCGCCTTGGTCTGGTTATACATGTTGCGGAAGACGTACTTCTGCTGGTTCTGGTTATACCCCTGGTCTTCGTCCACGTCGTAGGTGCCCCCTCCGAGCAGGTCAAAGAGGAACTCCCCGAAGGGTTCCACCTTGGTAAAGATGATCTGCCCGTTCTGGGTATTCACGGTGATCCCGGGCACAAAGTCGAAAAACCCGTCTCCCCCGGGTTGTACATCATTGTAAACATTCAGCCGGTCCAGGTTAAAAACATCCAGCAAAATCCGCTCCTCCAGCGGCCTCGGCGTATCCGGCCACCCCACATCCGGGTTTACCGGGGTGATGTAGTTCCTGGGCGTCGGGTCGTTGTAGAGGATGTTCAGCTTGAAATCTTCCTCGCTCAACTGGAAGGCCCCCGTTGCGTAGATGTTCTTCATCATCAGGTCCCAGATGGGGTCGCTGACGTTCGTGATGTTGCTCTTGAGCAATTTCAGTACCAACGTGTTGTTGTTGATCTCCACTTGGGCCCCCGGGCTCACCGAAGTGGCATCCAGCCCGCCGTTGGCAAATTCCCCCACCTGGTAGATCTGGCCATTGTAGGTATACTGGAAAGCCACGGCCAGCACTTCATCGTTGCTGAGCCGCTGGTTCAGGGAAATATACCCCAATTGGGAATTGAAGGCGTAATCCCGACCCTGGTCGAGTTTGCGCGCATTCTCCAGGATGGCGTAATCGAATCCCTGGTTTACGGTATACCCGCCGGGGATCTGGAAGCCGTCGTCCACCGTGGCGATATCGCGGATATCCGGGGTCAGCACCCCCCCGCTCCCGATCAGGGCCGGGTCGTAGTCGTTGGCGCCGTTGCGCGGCAGGTTCACCGGGGCGCCACCCGAGTTGAAGAATCCGGCAGGAGCCCCGCCGGCCTGCCCGATACGGGTCTTTTCCGACAGGCTTTCCCCCAGGTCCTGGATGGCTACCACATTCCGGACATTGAGCGTTTGCTGGCTCCGGTTGGTCACCCAGACCTCCAGCCGGGTTATCTGTACCTGGCTGTTGATATAGGGGTAATCGGCCAGGGCCTGGTCGTACTGGTCGCGAAAATACTGGGAGAGGAAAAAGTGGCGGTCCTCGTCGTAGTCCAGGGCCGTCAGCTCAAATTCATTGATGGTCCCGCCCCCCTGGGCTACCACCGTATTGCTCTGCGACCGCTGTTCGGAGAATACGGCCGTCACGGTAGTCTTGCCGAACTGCAGCTGGGTCTTCACCCCGAAAAGGCTCTGGGCCCCCGAGATCAGCGAGCTGTTGAGCGGCATGTTGACGTTCCCGATTTCTATCTTCTGGATGATATCGTCTTCGGTGGGCGTATAATCGAGCTTGATAAGGTTCTGGAAGTCGAAGGTTGCCTCCGTGTCGTACTGGGCAGTAATCTGCAGCCGCTCCCCGATCTGCCCGAGCATGCTCAGGGAGATTCGCTGGTCGAAATCGAAGGCGAGGTTTGTCCGGTTGCGGGGCGAGAGGGCCGGGTTGTCGTTTTTCTGCCAGATGACGCCCAGGTCCATCGCCACGGAACCCTGTGGAATCACTTCGATGGTATTCCCCCCGAAAATGGTTTCGAAAAAGCTGTTGTTTACATAAAAATTCGGGAGCAGGTTCTTCCGTGCCTCTTCGCTTCCTTCTTTCCGGCCGCTGAAGGCGTCGATCTTATCCTTGAAAGAGGATTTCATGCCCTCCCTGCGGACCAGTTCAAAATAGTCCTCCGGGGTCAGGATGATCGGGTAGGAAATATCGTAATCCCCGACCGACTCCGTATAGATATAGCGGTCGAGTTTCGCATCATAGGTGTACTTGGAGACAATGCTCGGCGGGTCCTCCATGCGGATCGACCCCAGTGCCACCCCCGTTTGCACCGAATCCGTCTCGGTTTCCCCGTCCTGGGCATGCGCCGGAAGGGCCGCGAAGACCAGCAGAAAAAGAAGGGAAAATAAAGAAAGGCGGTACTTTGTGTAAAATGCCGATGCCCCTGTTTTCAAACTTTTTACAAATTTTTAAGCGTCTGTTTGATAATGCCCTCGACGCTTGCGGAAGGATCCTGGCGAAGTACCGTATCCACGGCCTTTTCGGACTGCTTGCGGGAATAGCCAAGAACCTCTAAAGCAGATAACGCTTCTTCTTTATTTGTATTGTCTGGTTTTAGGGAAACTTCATCGAGGTCATAGATTTTCAAAATCTTGTCCCTCAGGTCCAGAATGACGCGCTGGGCAGTCTTGGCGCCAATCCCCTTAACGGCCTGTATGGCGGGCACATCCCCGGAGGCGATCGCCTCCCTGAGCTGGGCAGGGGTCATGGAGGACAGCATGGTGCGGGCGGTACTCGCCCCCACCCCGGAAACCGAGATCAGCAGACGGAAGGCTTCCCGCTCGGCTACTGAGTGGAAGCCGAATAGCGTGTGGGCATCTTCCCGGACCTGCAAATGCGTATAGATCCGGAGTTGCTCCTCGTCCGGCAGGGCCGAAAAGGTATTCAGGGAGATATTGACAAAGTAGCCCACCCCGGCACATTCAATGACCAGGTGGGTTGGGTGTTTTTCGATAAGACGGCCGGTTAGGTGTTCTATCATGGAAATCGGTTGTCAGCGCCGGAAACCCCTTCCGGCTGCGAATGGTTATTTTTTCTTTTTAGCGCGCCGGCGTTTCTCGCGTTCCTGGGCATCGATCACCGCCACAGCGGTCATGTTGACGATCTCCTCCACGCTGGCCCCCATCTGGAGGATATGCACCGCACGACGGAGCCCCAGCATAATGGGGCCAATCGTATCGGTAGCCTGCAATTCCTTGATGAGTTTGTAGGTGATATTGGCCGATTCCAGGTTCGGGAAAACCAGTGTATTCACGTTTTTACCCGCTAGTTTGGAGAACGGGAATTGGCTCTGGCGAAGTTTCCGGTTCAGGGCAAAATCGGTCTGGATTTCCCCGTCCACCACCAGGTCCGGGTCCTGTTCGTGCAGGATACGGATGGCCTCCCGTACCTTCACCGCCCGCGGGTGTTCGGAAGAACCGAAATTCGCGTAGGACAAAAGGGCGATGTTGGGTTCGAAATTGAACGCCCGGGCCAGGTTGGCCGTCATCCGGGTAATCTCCGCGAGTTCCTCCGCAGTCGGGTCGATGTTCAGGGAGGTATCCGCCAGGAAAATCGGCCCCCGGGAAGTGATCATCACGTGTACCGTAGCCGCCCGGGAAACTTCGCTCGCGCGTCCGATCACCTCAAAGATCGGCTTTACCACGGAGGAATAAGAACGGGAGTACCCGGAAATCATGCCGTCGGCATCCCCCTCCCGGACCATCATCGCCCCGAAGTAGTTTCGCTCCCGCATCTTGCTCCGGGAGTTGTAGAGCGTACTTCCTTTGCGCTGGCGCAGTTGCCAGTAACTCCGGGCATAAGCCTCCCGTTTTTCGAGGGAATCCCCTTCGTACTGGTCGATGATGGGGATATCCGCATCGAATTCCAGCTCCTCCTTCAGTTCCTCGATGACTTTTCGGTTCCCGAGCAGGATCGGGTGGGCAATCCCTTCGTCGTGGGCTATTTGGGCCGCTTTGAGCACATCCAGCTGGTCGGCTTCGGCAAAGACGATTTTCTTGGGCATCGCCTTGGCACGGCTCATCAGCCAACGAATCACTTTTTTATCGTCTCCGGACCGCTGCAGGAGCTCCTCCCGGTACCGGGCCCAGTCGGTAATAGGCGCCCGTGCCACCCCGCTTTCCATGGCTGCCCGGGCAACCGCAGGGGGTACCTCGGCAATCAGTCGGGGGTCAAAGGGCTTGGGGATGATGTAATCGCGCCCAAAAGTCAGGCGGGTTTCCCCATAGGCAATATTGACCTGTTCCGGGACCGGCTCTTTGGCCAGGTCGGCCAGGGCCTTGACGGCGGCCATCTTCATCTCTTCGTTGATCTTGGTGGCCCGCACGTCCAGGGCGCCCCGGAAGATAAATGGGAAACCGAGCACGTTGTTCACCTGGTTGGGATGATCGGAACGCCCGGTAGCCATGATGATGTCCTTCCGGGTCTTCATCGCCAGGTTGTAGTCGATCTCAGGGTTGGGGTTTGCCATCGCAAAGACGATGGCGTTTTTGTTCATCGTCTTCAGCATGGCCGGGGTCAGGATATCCGCAATAGACAACCCGATAAACACATCGGAATCCCGGACCGCCTCCTCCAGGGTGTCGATTTTCCGGTCGGTGGCAAATTCTTTTTTCTCTGATGACAGCTCCGGGCGGTCGCTGCGGATGACCCCCTTGCTGTCCAGCATCACCATGTTTTCCCGGGTCGCCCCCAGCGAACGGTAGAGCCTGCTGCAGGAAATGGCCGCCGCCCCGGCCCCGCTGATCACGATGCGGACGTCCTCAATTTTCTTTTCGGCCAGGTCCAGCGCATTGAGCAGGGCGGCCGCCGAGATGATGGCCGTCCCGTGCTGGTCGTCGTGCATCACGGGGATGTTCAGCTCCTCCTTGAGGCGTCGTTCGATTTCAAAAGCTTCCGGCGCCTTGATATCTTCCAGGTTGATCCCCCCGAAAGTCGGGGCCATGATCTTTACCGTTTCGACAAACTTGTCAACATCCTTGGTGTCCAGTTCAATATCAATCCCGTCGATATCCGCAAAAATCTTGAACAGCAGGCTTTTGCCCTCCATCACCGGTTTGGAGGCCTCCGGGCCGATGTCCCCCAGGCCCAGGACCGCGGTCCCATTGGAGATCACTGCCACGATATTCCCCTTGGCCGTGTATTTGTAAACCTGCTCCACGTCCTTATGGATCTCCAGGCAGGGTTCCGCAACACCCGGGGAATAGGCCAGGGCCAGGTCGCGCTGGGTGGCGTAAGGTTTCGTCGGGACGATCTTGATCTTGCCGGGGGTTGGTTTCGCGTGGTAAATCAGGGCCTCCCGGCGTTTTTTTTCCTTGCTCATAATAGCTGTGTTCTACCGCAAAGGTACGCGGGACTGGTCAATTTGGAAATTTGAAAATGGCTCAATTTGGAAAATGGCCGATTTGAAAAATCCAAAATCGCCCACAGGCCGCTTTTCCCTGCCGGAAACTGATGGGTTCTTGCGGGCTACAGGGGTATTTTGATATCCGGGGGAAGAAGGGGTTCTCCCCTTGGGGAAACGGTCAAAAATTTCCTCCTAATCCCCCATAACCTCAGCCACCTCGGCTCTTGCCTTTGCCACATTCAGCCGCAGGGCCAGCAGCCCTGCAATGACAAAAAAGGCCCCGGCAAACAACATGGCATTCACCGAGTCGGAGCCCAGGAAATTCGTGAAAATCGCCCCGAAAGAAAGCGTCTCGATCCCCATCGGGATCACAATCATCATATTCAGGATTCCCATGTATACCCCCCGCCGGTCCTGGGGTACGATCTTGGAGACCATGCTGTATGGGATTCCCATCATGGCCGCCCAGCCAATGCCGAAGAGGATCATGGGAAAGAGTACATTCACCGGGTCATCGATAAACGGAATCCAGAACAATGCCACGGCCGTGCCGAAGAGGCTGAGCGCATATACCTTTTTCCCGCCAAACCGCATAGTGAGGGGCACGAGTACCAGGGCCACCAGGGCGGTCACAATATTGTAGGTGGTACTCATCTTGGCCGCCTGCGCAGCTGCCTGGGAGGTGTCAAAGCCCATCGTGGTCCGGAACAGGGGCGTGATAAACTGCCAGTAAACAAAAAGCGCGTACCATTGAAACAGGTAAACCCCGGCCAGCTTCCACATAAATTTGGGCATATCCCGGACGGCCTCGGCAATCTCCACGAATGGTACCTTCAGGCGTTGTGCAAAGGGCAGGGCCTTATGCCGGTTGATCTCGGCCAGCTCCTTGGCGTCCGGCGGGATTTCCGGGGTTTTCAGCACCGACCAAAGGATGGTTGCCAGCGAAAGGAAAGAGCCGATAAAAAACGAATAATAGAGCCACTTGGGAACGGAACCGGTGATCTCCTCCCCTCCCCCGAACCAGTCCTGGAACAGGAAGATTGAAGCGTTGGCCAGGAGGATGCCGGCTCCCACAAAAAGGCTTTGCATCTGGTAGCCCAGACTCATCTGCTTATCGGGCAATTTATCCCCCACAAAGGCGCGATAGGGCTCCATAGCCATATTGTTCCCCACATCGAGCAACCAGAGCAGCCCAACGGCAAACCAAAGGGCCGGGCTCAGCGGGAACAGAAAGAGGCAGATACTACCGATCAGCGCACCGATCAGGAAAAAGGGTTTCCTGCGGCCCCAGCGGGGCGACCAGGTTTTATCGGATATCGCCCCGATAATCGGCTGGACGATCAGGCCGGTCACCGGGCCCGCGATATTCAGGATCGGTAGCAATTCCTCCGAAGCTCCGAGAAATAGGAATATCGGGTTGATGGCGCTTTGCTGCAGGCCAAAGCTGTACTGGATGCCCAGGAAGCCGACATTCATATTGAATATCTGCCAGAAACTGAGCTGCGGTTTGGGTAGAGACATAAGGAGTTAGTTGGTTGGCTTCCGGTTATCGGCAATTGCGGAATCCGCATAAAATCGGACTTCAATATAACAACTTAATGGTTTTACCTCTCTTAAAATGCGAATATTTGCACGTTATTCCCTCTCGAAATCGTTTTCGGAGGCCGTATGCCCATCCGAAAGGAAGGCGATATTCCGTTTGAGGCCGGAAAACTTTGTCCGCTTGACCGCCGATTTCGGGAACACCTGGCGAAATACCTCCTCGGTGAGTTCCTCCCAGTCCGCCCGGGTCATTTCCGTCAATTCTGGCCGGGGGTTGAACCGGGGTTCGCTGTGCGGGGTGGCAAATCGATTCCAGGGGCACACGTCCTGGCAAATATCGCAGCCGAAAATCCAATCATCCCACTGCCCGCTCGCCGAAGCCGGGATTTCCGATTTCAATTCAATGGTGTAATAGGATATACACTTGCTGCCATCCACCACATAGGGCTCCGTGATGGCCTGGGTTGGGCAGGCGTCGATACAGGCTGTACAGGTCCCGCAATGGTCGGTCACCGGGGCGTCCGGGGGCAATTCCAGGTCCAGGATCAATTCGGCTATAAAATAATAGGACCCCACTTCCCTGGTGAGCAGGTTGGAGTGTTTGCCCATCCAACCCAGGCCGCTCCGCGCCGCCCAGGCCTTGTCCAACACGGGGGCCGAATCTACAAAAGCGCGTCCTTCCACCTCCCCGATTTCGGTGCGTATTACATACAACAGCTCCCGGAGGCGATCCTTGATGACCCGGTGGTAATCCTCCCCGTACGCGTATTTGGAAACCTGGTAGGTGGATTCCGGTTGCTGCTCTGCCGGGTAGTAATTGAGCAGGAGGGAGACGACGGATTTGGCACCCGGGACCAACAGCGTCGGGTCGAGGCGCTTGTCGAAATGGTTTTCCATCCAGCCCATCTCCCCGTGCATCTCAGCCTTGAGCCAGCGTTCCAGGCGCGGGGCCTCCTCCTCCAGGAAACCGGCCCGGGAGATGCCGCAAGACAAAAAGCCCAGGCGTTTGGCCTCGGCTTTTATCAGTTTCGCATGTGCATCAGCTCCCATGGCATCCCATTTATCCCGAAGGTAGGCGGAATATACGGGAAAAGAAAGTCAGGGACCGGATGGCGGCATATATGCGGGAACGACGTTCTCAATAGGCTTGAGGGATTTCAGGTAGGTAAAGATCGCCTCGAGGTCTTCGTCCGAAATCTTGCTGTAGGCTTCCACCGGCATGGGCGGCATGATCGGCCGGCCCCCGTCGAGGCCCTTGAATTTGCCCTCGCGGACGGCCTTGCCAAATTGCTCCAGCGTCCAGGTGCCGATCCCCGTGTCGTCCGGGGTCAGGTTGGCTGCATAGGAAGTCCCCCAGGGACCAACGGCTGCCGTAAGGTCACCTTTGAACAATACCCAGGGGCCTATCGGCACGTTTTTGGGTACAGGGGGCATCGCCTGGCTGGCGTCGTATCCCATCATATATTTATCCATGTCGGGTACGGGTCCGCGTTCGGTCATTTTCTTAGGCGTGTGACAATCTGCGCATCCAATGACCCCAACCAGGTATTCCCCCCGCGCCAGCCGGTCAGTTTCGGAGGATTCGGCCGGCGTTTCCGCAGTTGCCACTTCCGATCGCGCGGTCTGTTCCTTGCAGGAGCCGACCATGAGCGCCGCCAGCAGGAAGCCTGACAGGCAAAAAAGTTGTATGCTTGTTTTCATCGCTTATATACAGTTAGGCACTTCCAAATTAAGAAGTTAATCAATCCGCGGAAGGGTCGGAAATGGGTACATCCGGGTTAAAGGCGGCAAAAATCCCGTCCGGGTTTTCCATCACCACCCAGGCGTGCAGCGTCCAGGCTCCCCCGGCCACTTCCGGGTTATAGTGCCAGTGGTCTTCATCCCCTATAAATCCTTCAGGTGCCTCCGAATCCGGGGCTGCCGGTATGGCGTATTCAATCCCGACGAGTTTCAGTTTTCCTTGCTTGTTGGGGACATAGAGGAGTATTTCCGGGCGATCCACTTCAAAAGTGCCATCCATCAGGCCCACGTTGATATAGTGGAAGCCCATATTCGGAACGTAAGGGGACGGGTTGAACGGATACGGGTCGGCATAACCGTGTTTGACGGCCTGCTGAAAACTGTGAAAGCGCATGGCAGCCTTTCGGGCTTGTTTCAACTGGGAATCCAGGGTCTCCACTTTGGTTTTGGCACTCACTGCGCTCAGGGTGGCATCCTCCCCGGTTTCGGGCTTGCTGCAACCGCTGGCCAGCAGCAAAAACACCGCGGCTGCCAACAGGCCCGGCAGGCTCGTTTGGCGGAGCATGGTTCGACATTTCAATAATCGTTCAGACGGATGTTGTACAGAAGTTTTCATAAAACATGGCTTTTAAGTTGTTATGTGCAATGCGCACAAGGTGAATACAGCCACAAGTTGTCCAATCCGTTCCGGGCCGGCCAAAAGAAATGTCGCAATTCCTGACAATTATGTTGCATGGGCCTGAAGCACCCCATTCTACCGGGGGTTTCAACGGTTGAATAGCTACTCTGTATCAGCGATGAACGCACTCGGCGTCATCCCATAACGTTCCCGAAAGCGCTTTGTGAAGTAAGATAGATTGGAAAACCCGACGGAATAGGCCACCTCGGAGACTGTCGCCGAACGGCTTTGCAGGAGCAGGCGCGCCTTTTCCAGGCGGACCTCATTGATTAGCTGGTTGGGTGACTTCCCCGTAAGCGCTTTGAGCTTCCGGTGCAACTGGGCCCGGCTAAAACCCACCTGCTGGGCCAGGAATTCCACGGAGAGCTCCGCACTGTCCAGGTGTGACTCTATGGCCCTTCCCACCTTTTTCAGGAAGGCGTCGTCCAATGAAGGCAGGTCGAGTTCCCCCGAAAGCACGAGGGAGGAATGTTGCATTTTTTCCCAGAGTGCCTTTTGCCGACCCATCAGGTTCCGGATTCTCACCAGGAGTTCCCGGGCTTCGAAAGGTTTGGTGAGGTAGGCGTCGGCCCCCTGGAAAAGGCCTTCCATCTTGTTATCCTGTCCGGCGCGGGCAGTCAGCAGGATCATCGGAATATGGCTGGTCTTGGCATTGTTTTTCAGGTCATGGCACAACTCAAAACCATCCTTTCTGGGCATCATGACATCGGATACCACCACGTCGGGTATGTGTTCTATCGCCATCCGCTCCCCCTGCAACCCGTCTTCTGCATAGAGCACCCGGTAATTTTCCTGTAGCACCTCCCCCACAAACTGGCGCAGGTCTGCATTGTCTTCCACAAGTAGGATGCGGGGTAGGGAAGACGCGTTCTTTAACTGCTCCCCGGACTTCGGCTGACCAACATCTCTATTAATCGCGGGAAGGGGGCCGGCAGCAGGCAAATCGGGGGCGGCGACTTGTTCCAGCCGGTTCGGTTTGGGGAAATCCTCCGGGCGGGTCGGCAGACTAACGCAGAAGGATGTACCCTTGCCCTGCGTGCTTTCCACGCTAAGTTCACCACCCTGGAGTTCCACGAGTTCTTTGCAGAGCGCCAGACCTATCCCGGAGCCGTGCGCCTCATCTCCTTCCACCCGGTAGAACCTCTCAAAGATCTGCTCCAAATCCGCAGCGGGAATCCCTTTTCCGGTATCCGAGATTTCCAAGCGCAACCGTCCGGATTTAATACGGGAACTAAAGGAAACACTTCCCCCATCCGGGGTATACTTAAAGGCGTTTGACAGGAGGTTATAAATAATTTTTTCGAGTTTGTTCCGGTCGTACCAGATGGGGTCCGCCCCGACATCTTGTTCAGCATTCGCCGACCCGTCTGCCCAGGCATCCCCCAAATCCACCCGGAGGGCAATATTGTTGCGCTCAGCCAAACTCTCAAAAGCGAAGACCACGGATTTCAGCACTTGCTCAACATCGCCGTGGGTCAGCAGGATTTCTGCCTTGCCGCTTTCAATTCGCGACAACTCAAGCAACTCATCCACGAGGCCTTCCAAACGTTCCGTATTTCGCCTGACCATATCCAGGTCCCGGGCGGGAAGGCGTACACCGGTTTCACCTTCCTTTCCCGAGCGTTCCAGAGCCGCCTGAATCGGGCCGCGTATCAGGGTCAGGGGCGTACGGAACTCATGGCTGATATTGGTAAAAAACCGGCTCTTCAAATCGTTCAGGTCGCTGATGCGCCTGACTTCGCTTTCGGAGACAGCCGCCCGCACCCGTTCTTCAGCCGCCTGTTTGGCAAGAGTTTGCCGTCGGTAGGCAATTCCAAGGGAATAGATCAGCAATTGGAGGAAAATGCCCGTCGCATAGGGATCCACCCCCAAAAACCGCAAATTGATCAGGCCCATGGACCAAAAGATACCCACCAGCAGCCCAAGCCCCCCTACCAGCGTCCCGATCCCGAAATAGCGTGCAAATGCATCCCGCTTCAGCACGAGGGCTATGGCCAGGCCCAGGCTACCCAGGGTGTAGACCAGAAGAAATGGGTAGTGCCAACCTACCGCAGTGAAATACGCCTGGGGGTTGAAGGCGATGACATAGGCCACCACCGTGATGATTTCCGCCAGGGTCAACAGGGCCAACCCCTTGATAAACCGGTCCAGAACAGGAAACTTCTGACGGGAGCCCACATAGGCACGGCCAAAGAACCAAAACGTGTAAAAAACACCGTTGGAAATGGCAATTTGGACTGGGAGTCGGAAGCGGGAGATATCCCCGATCAGCAGGCCTACGGTCATGGCCTGGGTGAGCGTGCAAAAACCCAGCCAGAGAACGAACCACAGAATTACCCGCTCGCGCATGTACAGGAATTGGAGCAGATGGTAGATAAAGAAAATCAGTGCCGCCCCGAACATAAAGACGTTAAAACTTGTATTGAACTGGAATATCTGGTGGTAAAATGGTTGTTCCGGGCTCCGGGCGGTCAGGTGGAAATACGGTGGATAGCCAATGCTGTTTCCCTCCACCCGGATCACCAGGGTCACCGGCTCCCCGGAGGGAATCCCGTCGAGCCCCACACTGTTGAGAACCCAGTGGGGCGCCCGGTCGCGTATCGCCTTTGGGTACTCCACCCCGCTCCTCTTGTGAAAGAGCAACTCCCCTCGGGCATAGGCCCAGACATCCACCTTGCCATTGCTCTTGGTCCATGCGGGAGGCCCGATCATTTTATCCTCGAAGTGCAGCCTCCAGCCCGGCAGGGAGTCGGTGGCCTGCAGGGTGAGTCTCCCCCAGTAAGGCCAGCGCACTTCCAGGTATTGCGGCAGTGCATCCCCTTGTTCTGCCCCCATCGGCGGGTCTTCCAGCAAGATTTCCGGCGACAGGCCTTCTGTGGAATCCTTCCAGACAGATAAAACTCCATCCAGGGAGTGGACCGGATATTTGGGGTTCAATTCATAGGGTGCCTGGGCTTGTAACCCAAGGGCCCAGACCAGGAAAATAAGGAGGAATAACCGATTGGTTGGCATGGTCTAATATAGAACCCGGCAGGGTCCGGGTCTCAAAATACAAAAAATGATGGCTCTTCGTATCCTTGAGCCAGGTGGATCCTGCCCTAAAAGAGCCCGGGTTGACCCCCGCCTTTGATGCGGCCCAGGTGCTGGTAGGCGAGTTCGGTGACCTCCCGGCCGCGGGGGGTGCGCATGATAAAACCCTGCTGTATCAGGAAGGGTTCGTACACCTCCTCGATGGTTTCGGCGTTTTCGGAGACCGCCGTGGCCAGGGTGGTAAGCCCTACGGGCCCTCCCTTGAACTTATCGATGATGGTCGCCAGGATCTTATTATCCATCTCATCCAGGCCGTAGGCATCCACGTGGAGTGCCTTCAGGCCAAAACGGGAGATCTCCATATCGATGTTCCCGTTCCCCTTGATCTGGGCAAAATCCCGGACGCGGCGAAGCAGCGCATTGCAGATCCGGGGGGTACCCCGGCTGCGGCCGGCAATCTCGATGGCGGCGTCCTCCGTGATGGGGACCTTCAGTATTTCCGCGGAACGCTGGACAATGGTGGCCAGGAGCTCCGTGTTGTAGTATTCGAGCCGGCTGGAAATGCCAAAGCGCGCCCGCATGGGGGCCGTAAGCAGGCCCGAACGCGTGGTGGCGCCAACCAGGGTAAAAGGGTTCAGGTGCAATTGTACCGATCGGGCATTCGGCCCGGTCTCGATCATGATATCGATCTTGAAATCTTCCATGGCCGAATAGAGGTATTCCTCCACCACCGGGCTGAGCCGGTGGATCTCGTCGATGAACAGGACATCCCTGGGTTCCAGGTTGGTGAGCAACCCGGCCAGGTCGCCCGGCTTGTCCAAAACAGGCCCGGAGGTAACCTTCAGCCCCACCCCGAGTTCGTTGGCCAGGATATGCGCCAGGGTGGTCTTCCCCAGCCCGGGCGGGCCGTGCAGGAGCGTGTGGTCCAGGGCTTCCTGCCTGAGGTTGGCCGCCTGAACAAAGACCGTGAGGTTTTCCAGGACCTGGGCCTGGCCCGTAAAATCGTCAAAGGAAACCGGCCTGAGTGCGCGCTCGATGTCGAGTTCCTCAGGGGATAGTCCGTCTGCCGTGGGGTCCAAATGTTCATTCATATCACAGACAAAGATAACAATACGGGCCACATACCCCGGTGGCTTAACGGGCCAATTCTTTTTATTTCGTTGATAATTATCATATTTTCTACTGGGAAGATTCTGCTCCTTTGTAATGTGATATTCTTGCCGGCCCTGTCCGGTCCTTCCGGCGGCAGGCCGAATGCCACATCGGACCCCCTGGGGTAAACAAACAAGAAACCTTTTTAATACCTTTAAACATGGCAGCATTCGACCTCTCCAAATACGGCATTACCGTCACAGACATCCACCGGAATACCTCAGTACCCGTCCTCTATGAAATCGGCCTCCGCAACGAACCCGGCACCGCAATTTCCGACGTGGGTGCCCTGTTGGTCTATTCCGGGGAGAAAACGGGCCGGAGCCCCAAAGACAAGCGGATCGTTCGCCACCCGGAGTCGGAAAAGCACATCGATTGGGGGGATATCAACATCGGCCTGGACGAACACACCTATATGGTGAACCACGAACGGGCCATCGACTACCTGAATATCTGCAAGCGGCTTTTTGTGGTGGACGCCTTTGCCGGCTGGGACCCGGACTACCGGTTGAAAGTGCGCATCATCTGTACCCGGGCCTACCACGCCCTGTTTATGCAGAACATGCTGATCATGCCAACGGCCAAAGAGCTCGAGGATTTCGGGGAACCCGATTACGTGGTATTTAACGGGGGCGGTTTCCCGGCGAATATCTATACCAGCGAAATGACCTCCAAAACATCCGTGGATGTACACCTGGAGCGGCGGGAAATCGTGATCCTGGGCACCCAGTATGCCGGGGAGATGAAAAAGGGCATCTTCGGCGTGATGAATTACCTGATGCCGCTTCGCGACGTACTCCCGATGCACTGCTCGGCCAATGTGGGCCACGACGGGGATGTGACCATCCTCTTCGGCTTGTCGGGTACCGGGAAAACCACCCTCAGCGCCGACCCGAAGCGAAAGCTCATCGGGGATGACGAGCACTGCTGGACAGATTCCGGCACCTTCAATATCGAAGGCGGTTGCTATGCAAAGGCCATTGACCTTTCCGAAGAAAGCGAACCGGATATTTTCAATGCCATCCGTTTTGGTACCGTCCTGGAAAATGTGGTCTACGATGAGAAAACGCGGAAGGTGGATTACACCGACACCTCCATCACCCAGAATACCCGGGCCTCCTACCCGATCGAGCATATCGAAAACGTACAGATCCCCTGTGTGGCCGGCCACCCCAAAAACATCATCTTCCTCACCTGTGACGCCTTTGGGGTCCTCCCCCCGGTAAGCAAGCTCACCCCGGAGCAGGCCAGCTACCACTTTATCTCCGGGTATACGGCCAAGGTAGCCGGGACGGAAATGGGGGTCACCGAGCCCGAGGCCACCTTCAGTGCCTGCTTTGGGGCCGCATTCATGATGTGGCACCCGAACCGTTACGCGGAATTGCTGGCGGAGAAAATCAGGAAACACGAGGTCACCGCCTGGCTGGTAAATACCGGCTGGACCGGAGGGGCCTACGGGGAGGGTTCCCGGATTAAGCTCAAATACACCCGGGCGATGCTCGACGCCATCCACAACGGGGATTTCGAGCGCGTTTCCTATCAGGAAGACCCGGCCTTTGGACTGCAGATCCCGGAGTCCTGCCCGGATGTGCCCGCGGAAGTATTGCTGCCCAGGTCTACCTGGAAGGACCCGAAAGCCTACGACGCCACGATGTCCAAACTCGTCACACTCTTCCGGGAGAATTTCAAACGATTCGAATCGGGGGTTAACCCGGAAATCGTTGCGGCCGGCCCTCAATAAGTGCAAAATCGCATATCCGCTTGGGACCAGGCCACCAGATGCAAGGGAAACCCCGCCTGCCGGCGGGGTTTTTTATTCGCTGATAGCACTTGAAGGGAAACCGGGGAAATCGTAATTTACGGGAATGCAAACCTATTCGTATTCCCAGGGAATCTACCCCTACCTGCCCGTATTCTACGTGATCTGGTCGGACGACCTCCTTTCCGCCTCCGAAATAGCCGTGGTGAAAAAAGCCATCGCAGCCGACCCCGGCCTGAGCCATGAAGAACGCAACCGGCTGTTGGGGTGGCTGGACCGGGATTCCCCCCCGGACGCGGAGGAGTTCCGCCACTGGAACCACCTGATCGTCCGGAGCGGGGTCTCCTACCGGGAAGATGCCGACTACCCCCTGAGCGAATTTGCGGCAGCTTTTGCCGAATCGCAGGCGCCGGGGGGTTCGCCCCATCCCCTCCTGAGGGATATCGAAGTCAACCTGGGCATACAGCCCAACCACTACCGGCACCTTTTCGGGCAGAATGCCGTCCCGGTAGCCGTGGCCAGCGAATTCCAGGGGGAAATTCTGGCAGAAATGGGCCTCCACCCGCATTATCCGGACTACCTGTCGTTCCGGGAATTCCTGGACGCCCCGGTTTTTGAGCCGCACCTGGTCCGGGATAAGGAAGCCCATCGGCAACGGGTGCTCCAACAGTTAAAACGCCTGGCTGCCGAGGGGTATGGCGCCCTGGCGTATCCCCAGGAGTACGGGGGGAAAAACAACATGCCCGCCTATGCCGCCCTCTTCGAAAACCTGATGTTTATCGACGGGAGCCTGTGCGTCAAATTCGGGGTGCAGTTCGGGCTGTTCGGCGGCAGCATCCAGAAACTGGGCACGAAACGGCACTGGGAGGCCTATCTGAAAGACGCCGGTACGGCCGAATTACTGGGCTGTTTTGCCATGACCGAAACGCGACACGGGTCGAATGTGCGGGGAATCCGCACCACGGCCACTTATGTGAAGGAGTCCGATGAATTGGTCGTGCATACCCCGGGCCCTGACGACAACAAGGAGTATATCGGCAATGCGATGCACGCGCAGATGGCTACGGTATTTGCACAGTTGATTGTGGACGGTAAAAACCAGGGGGTCCACGCCGTGCTGGTACCCATGCGGGACGGGAGCGGCGAGCTGTTGCCTGGAATCCGGGTGGAAGACAACGGCTATAAAATTGGACTCAACGGGGTGGATAACGGCAAGATCTGGTTCAACCAGGTACGCGTTCCCCGGGGAAATCTACTGGACCGGTACGGCAGCATTACTGAATCGGGCAGCTACCACTCGGATATCAAAAACCCGAACAAGCGGTTTTTCACCATGCTGGGGACCCTGGTGGGCGGCAGGATTTGTGTGGCCCGGGGGGCCCTGGCCGGGGCGCGGTTCGGCCTGTCGATTGCAGTCCGCTATGCGCTCAGGCGCCGGCAGTTCAACGACGCCGCCCGTGTACAGGAGGACTTGATCATGGATTACCCGAGCCACCAGGTGCGTCTATTGCCCGCGGTGGCCAGCAGTTATGTATACCAGGCTGCCCTGACCCGGTTGCTGAAATCCTATGATGGGGCGGACGGTACGGACACACGTCAGCTGGAGGCCGGGGTTGCCGGCTTGAAGGCCCTGGTGACCGAATTCGCGGACCGGACCCTGCAGGAGTGCCGGGAAGCCTGCGGCGGAAAAGGCTACCTACTGGAAAACCGGATCGGCCAGTTGAAGAACGACGTGGACATTTTCACCACATTTGAAGGGGACAATACCGTCCTGCTGCAACTGGCGGCCAAAAGCCGCCTGACAGATTTCCGGGCGGAATTCAATTCGGACGATTTCTTCGGGGTTTTGCGGCTCCTCGGGACCCAGATCGGAAAGCGCCTGTCCGCCATCAACCCGGCCTATACGAATAAAACGGATAGGGAACATCTCTACAACCCGGCCTTCCACCTGCACGCCCTAACCTACCGCACGGACCGGCTAACCTATACGCTGGCCCTGCGGATCCGCGATTATATCAAAAAGGGGGTCCCCGCCTACCAGGCCTTCCTGAAGGTACAGACGCATCTGCTGGCCCTGGGCCGGGCCTATGCCGCCCTGCTGGCATTTGAATTATTCCTCGAACACACGGAGGATCTTTCGGACGACCCGCATGCAGACCTGATCCGGAAACTCGGGACGCTCCACGTCCTATCGGAGATCCGGGCGGATGCTGCCTGGTACCTGGAACAGGGTTATTTCGGCAAAAGGAAGTCGAAGGCTATCCGCAGCCGGGTAGAACGTTTATGTACCGAATTGCGACCCCACGCCCGGGCCCTGGTGGATGGATTTGGCATCCCGCCGACCCGCTTAAGTGAGGTCCCGATTGCCGATCAGTCGGGTTCCTTGTGAAGTTCGGCCCGGTCCGCAAACCGGCGCAAGGTCACCGCGGGTTCCCCATAGAGGTAAGTGCGGGACTGTCCGCTGGCATCCAGGATCAGGGAGGTCCCTGCATGGATGCGGGCCGTTGTCGCCCCGGAGAGGTTTGCTTCCAGGATACCCGCCACCAGTTTTCGGGCCGATAAACCGCTTTCGCCGGAAAGCCTCAACACCGCGTGGTCGCCGATACCCTCGAGTGTCAGGTCGGCATTGTCCCCGAGTTCAGCGGATATCGTATCACTATCCGTGTAGATAGTCGCATCCGAGCGTTCGGCCATCCGAACCACCAGGGATTCCGCCCCGATATTCAAGTCGGCCCTGCTGTTGCCCGCAAGCGTCACATCGCAGAGGGAAGCACGAAGGCGCAACTCGGCCCCTGCTGCCCCTTCTGTACGGATGCTGAACAGGTCGGCATTAAACTCAGCCGCGCCGATGAGCTTGCCCGCAAGCACTTCCACCCCGGACAGCTCCCGGAAAAAAACGGTGATGTCCAGGGCCCGGCTCCCGGTGATGTCGTAAAATGACGAGATTACCAAAGTGCTGTCCTGTACCTGGAAGCGCAGGACTTCTACCAGGTTGTCGTCGACTTTCAATTCGTATCCATCCGATCCCTGCTGGCGGATCCGGACCTCCAGGTCGTCCTCCAGGCGGAGATACTTAAAGGGCGGAAGGCTTTCGGTGATTTCCACCGGGTTGCGGTTTCCCTTGATCTTGGGTTTGCGTTGGGCCCATGCGCCTGCACACACGATCAGGGCCAGCGCAAAGGCTATTCCGTGTTGCTTGGATAATCGCTTCATACGAATCTGAATTGGAGGTTAAAGATAAACCAATTCCGGATTCCCCGGTTTTGGCTTGCCCCGAGATGTTTATAGCACATGTCCAAAGGTCCTGGCAGCACACGCAGGCATAGCCATCCTATTAAAAAAGGCCCGTCTTCCGACGGGCCTTCTCTACATATTGTTGGATGAACCGCTAATGCTGCAGTTCCTCTTCCTCATCCTGGAGCGGAATGTGCTGGGGTACGAAATCCTGTCCGGGCAGGATGTATTCCCCGTTCTCGAAGGTCTTGCTGTAATCATACGGCCAGCGGTGTACCTCCGGGATAGCGCCCGGCCAGTTGCCGTGGATATGCTCCTGGGGCGCCGTCCATTCCAGGGTAGTGGCCTGCCAGGGGTTCTGTGGTCCGCGCTTGCCGTAGAAGATGCTGCGTACAAAGTTAAAGGCAAAGACCAATTGGGCAGCAGCTGTAATGATGGCAAAAACGGTCATCAATACCTGGATATCCACCAGTTCATCAAACATCGGGAAAGCGGTGTTTTCGTAATAACGCCGCGGTACGCCGGCCATCCCGACAAAGTGCATCGGGAAGAAGACCCCGTAGGAGCCCACTGCGGTTACCCAGAAGTGGATGTAGCCCATGTTTTTATTCATCATCCGGCCCTGGAACATCTTCGGGAACCAGTGGTAGACCCCGGCGAAAAGACCATAAAGGGCCGAGATACCCCTTACCAGGTGGAAGTGGGCCACCACGAAAGACGTGTCGTGGACATTGATATCCAGGGTGCTGTCCCCGAGGATAATCCCGGTTAGCCCCCCGGTGATAAAGGTGGATACCATTCCGATGGAAAAGAGCATACCCGGGTTCAACTGCAGATTCCCCTTCCAGAGCGTGGTGATCCAGTTAAACGCCTTAACGGCGGAAGGGATCGCAATGAGCAGGGTGGTAAAGGTAAATACCGAGCCGAGGAACGGGTTCATCCCGGAAATAAACATGTGGTGCCCCCAAACAATGGTGGACAAAAAGGCAATTGCCAGGATGGAAGCAATCATCGCCCGGTACCCGAAGATGGGCTTCCGCGCATTGACCGACATGACCTCCGAGACAATCCCCATCGCAGGGAGGATGACGATATATACCTCCGGGTGGCCGAGGAACCAGAACAGGTGTTCGAACAATACCGGGGATCCACCCTGGTAGTGCAATACCTCGCCCTGGATAAAAATATCCGACAGGAAAAATGACGTGCCGAAACTCCGGTCCATCAACAGCAACAGGGCAGCCGACAGGAGTACCGGGAAGGAGATCACCCCGATGATGGCCGTGACGAAAAACGCCCAGATGGTCAGCGGCAGGCGGGTCATGGACATGCCTTTGGTCCGCAGGTTAATGACAGTAACAATGTAGTTCAGCGATCCCAGCAGGGAGGAGGCGATAAAGATCGCCATGGATACCAGCCAGAGCGTCATCCCCATTCCGGAGCCCGGCTGGGCCATCGGCAGGGCGCTGAGGGGCGGGTAGATCGTCCATCCCGCTGCAGCGGGTCCGGCCTCGACAAACAAGGAGATCACCATGATTACGCTCGAAATAAAAAACATCCAGTAAGACAGCATATTCAGGAAACCGGATGCCATATCCCGGGCACCGATCTGCAACGGGATCAGCAGGTTACTGAAGGTACCGCTCAATCCAGCAGTCAGTACAAAGAAGACCATGATGGTCCCGTGGATCGTTACAAGGGCCAGGTAGATGTCCGCGTCCATGACGCCTTCCGGCGCCCATTTCCCGAGCACCGCTTCGAAAACCGGGAAGGATTCCCCCGGCCAGGCGAGCTGCATCCGGAAAAGCAGGGACATGGCAATCCCGATAAAGCCCATGATAAGGCCGGTTATCAGGTATTGCTTGGAGATCATCTTGTGATCCTGACTGAAAATATATTTGGTGACAAAAGTCTCTTTGTGGTGGTGGCCGTGATCGTCGTGCGCGTGATCATCGGCAATCGCATGTGCGTGTGCTGACATAGTGCTTTTGTTTTATTCTTTTTCTTCTATAGCATTTTTATTGGGCGGCCGTGGACAGCGTTTCCCCGAAGGTCGTCTGGCTGTCGATCCAGGCCTGGTAATCTTCCTCACTCTCCACAATGATCTTCATCTGCATGTTGTAATGCGATTTGCCGCAGATCTTGTTGCAAAGCAGGATAAAATCGAATTCCCACGGATCCGAATTCGGTTCCCCGGCCGCTGCGCGTTCTGCCCGGATTGCGTTGGTCCGTGCCACTTTTTCCATGACCTCCGGCTTTTGGCGCATCTCCGCTGTGGTGATCGTCGGGGTAAAGGAAAACTCGGTAATCATCCCGGGAACGCAGTTCATCTGGGCCCGGAAGTGCGGCATATAAGCGGAGTGGAGCACGTCCTGGGAACGCATCTTGAAATTCACCTTCCGCCCGACGGGCAGGTGCAGTTCCTTGACGATGATGTCGTCGGTGGCATTCGGGTCGGACTCGTCCAATCCGAGGACGTTGGCCCGGTTGATGTCGATCATCCGGACATTGGCATCCCCCAGCACGTTATCCGCCCCGCCGTAACGCGCAGTCCAGTTAAACTGCTGGGCGTAGAGTTCCACGATCAGCGGGTCGTCTTCGTCGTTGACGTCCATGATATTCGTCCAGGTATACAGACCCCAGATAATCAGTCCGGCCAGGACAATCACCGGGATGATCGTCCAGATGAATTCCAGCCGGTCGTTGTCCGCATAAAACAGGGCTTTTTTTCCCTCTTCACCCCGGTATTTGAAGGCGAAGTAATGCAGGAGCGCCTGGGTGATAAACTGGACGATGAAGATGATTACGAAGCTCCAGAGCATCAACTGGTCGTAATCCCCCCCGTGTTCGCTGGCAGCTTCCGGCAGCAGGAACTTGCTGTATTTCCAGAAACAGAATATGGTGAGCAGGTAGATGAACACCAAAAACCCGAACATCAGGTACCCGTTGTTCTTGTTGTCCTCGTCGCTGGCAACTTCCGAGTTCGCTGTTTTAGCCTTGAGTTGGGAGAATTCAAAGATCTTGGTCATCTGCCAGATGGCGATGGCCACTAAAACCAAAACAGAGATCGTCAATAATGCTGTCATTGTAAACGGATATAATTCGCTAAATATCTTCTAATAATGAAATTGTCTGCTCTCTTCGATAAACGGGTTCCGCGTTGGTTGCAACGGGGCCTTGGTCATTGCCCGGAATATCCAGAATATAAAAGCCCCGCCGAAGAACAGCACCGCGCCGATCTCCGGCACCCCGATATACCACTGGTCACCGACCGTGGCAGGGGTGATCATCAAATAGACATCCAGGTAGTGGCCCAGCAGGACCACAATCCCGGTCATGACGACAAACCAATTGATTCGCTTGTAATCGCTGTTCATCAACACCAGTAGCGGGAACAGGAAATTCATCGCCACCATGCCAAAAAACGGCAGTTTAAAATCTTCGATCCGCGTGACGAAGTAGGTCACCTCTTCCGGGATGTCCGCATACCAGATCAGCATAAACTGGCCAAACCACAGATACGTCCAGAAAATACTGATCCCGAACATGAATTTACCTAAATCGTGGATGTGGCTGTCGTTGACATCCGGCAGGTACCCCCGCGACTTCAGGTAGATGGCTACCAGGGCGATGGTGGTGATGCCCGAGACAAACATACTCGCGAAAACGTACCATCCGAAAAGCGTGCTGAACCAGTGCGGGTCAACGCTCATGATCCAGTCCCAGGACATGATCGATTCGGTGACCAGGTAGAACACCAGGAAACCGGCAGACCAGCGGAAGTTTTTGATAAAATTCGAGTTGTCGTCCGCTTCGTCCTGTGCAATCGACAGGCGGCGGGACACCTCGCGGTAGGCGATCCATCCCCCCAGGAACAGGGCGGCGCGGATCAGGAAAAAGGTCGGGTTCAGGTAGCCCGCTTTACCCTGTAACAGCTCATCGTGGGCAACCGTTTCGGCATCCATCCACACAAACAGGTGGTTCATATGGAGCACGGAAAGCACTAAGATCACGAATATCGCAATACCCCCGGGTACCAGGTAGGCGGTAATGCCCTCCATCACCCGGAACAACAGGGGTGACCAACCAGCCTGGGCTGCCCGCTGGACCGCGTAAAACGCCAGGGTCCCCAGCGCCAGCATAAAGAAAAAGAAGGCCGCGATGTAGATAGCCGACCAGGGGCGGTTCTGCAACTGGTGTAGCAGGTGCTCGTCGTGGTCGAGGGTGTGATCCGCATCCTGGGCAGCTGCCCCGTGCTCGGTAGTACTGTCGTACGAGGTGGTTTCGTGGGTTTGCGCAGCAGCTTCATGGCCTCCGCCGTGTCCGTCGTCGTGGGCGGCCGCGACCATGGCCTTGGCCTCCTCAACCGTTGAAGGGGCAGAGACAAACCCTATGGCCACGCCCATGAGCCCAAGGGCCATGAGGATGACGGATCCGATTTTCAATCTGTTCGAGAAAGTATACATCTGCAATGCTGCTTTATTGTGTTAAATCTTCCTTGAGTTTCATCACGTATTCGGAAACCTGCCACCGCTCTTTCTCATCCAGCTGTGTGGCATAAGACCCCATGGCGTTCTGTCCGTAATAGATCACGTGGTAAGTGGTCCCGATATTGATATTCCGACCCGGGTCCGCATAACTGGGGACCCCCAGGATTTTTTCGCGTTTGACCAGTGTCCCCTGGCCATCGCCTTTCGCCCCGTGGCAAATAGTACAGTATAGCGCGTACAATTCCGCTCCCACGGCCAGGTTCTCTTCCCGGTTCAGCGAATCCAGCGGGCTGGTCAGCGCCCGGGAAAGCTCCTTGCCTTCCGGGGTATTCTCCAGGCCATAAGGCATCTTGCCCCTGGCAATGGTGTTTTCTGCCGGGAGCAGGGCCATGGAACCGTCGGGGAGCCAATCCACCTCGTCGTAAGTTTCATAGCCAACCGGTTCGTACATGTTGGGCATGTACTGGTAATTGGGCTCCCGCTTGTCCTGGCAGGAGGCCAGGATCAGGATGCCGGTGCATATCAGGGCGGTATAGAACGTATTCTTCATTGCGCTGTTTTACTTTTCGACTCGGTTGATCTCTACGGCGCCGGTTTCCCGGAGCAGGTCGGTCAGGGCAGCCTCGTCACCGTGCAATTCGATTTCCATGATAAAGTGGTCGTCCGTGCTGCGCGGATCCGGGTTTTCAGCCTTTTTAAACGGCCAGAGCCGGCTCCTGAGGTAGAAGGTGATCACCATCAGGTGGGCGGCGAAAAACACCGTCATCTCGAACATGACAGGTACAAAGGCCGGCATGTTCTCGATATAACTGAAGCTGGGCTTGCCCCCGATATCCTGGGGCCAATCCTGTATCATGATGTAATTCATCATCACGATAGCGACCGTCAGCCCGAGGCAGCCGTACATAAACGAGGTAATGGCGATCCGCGTGGGCGCCAGGCCCATGGCCTTATCGAGGCCGTGCACCGGGAAGGGGCAGTACACCTCTTCAATGTGGTGCCTGGCGGCCTTCACCTTCTTGACGGCGTGCATCAGCACATCGTCGTCATCGTAGTATGCCTGTATAACCTTGGATGCCATTGCTGTTATTGTTTTTCATTTAAAAGTTTCGCCTGCCCGGCCCAGTCGTCACGTTGGGCGCGTCCCGGGAAGGAACCGGTAATGGAATCCAGCAGGTCGTATTCCCGCTGGGTCATCCGGCTCACCTGGGCGAAGGTGTAAATTCCGATCTGGTTCAGTTTTTCTTCCATCTGCGGCCCGATGCCCTTGATGCGTTTCAGGTTGTCCGGGGTTTGGGTAACCGGGTCGAACACCCCAACCGCATCCAGCAGGCTGCTGACCCGGGCAGGGTCGTCGCCCGCAGGGGGAGGTGTGGTTGCCTGAGTGGCAGGTGGTGCCTGGGCAGGTGTGCGGGGGACTGCCGTACGGATTTCGTACAGCGGCTTCCCGGCATCCCGCAATTTCTTGTAACGCTCCCCGGAGGATTTCAAAATGGACTTCACCTCGGCCTGGGCGATTACCGGGAAGGTACGCGCATAGAGCAGGAAAAGGACAAAGAAGAACCCAATGGTTCCGATGAATATCCCGATATCCACAAAGGTCGGGGAGAACATCGTCCAGGAAGACGGCAGGTAATCCCGGTGCAGGGAGGTTACGATGATCACAAAACGCTCAAACCACATCCCGATGTTCACCACGATTGAAATGATGAAGGAAACCAGGATACTGGTGCGGATCTTCTTGAACCACATCACCTGGGGGGAGACCACGTTACAGGTCATCATCAGGGTATAGGCCCACCAGTAAGGTCCTGTGGCCCGGTTCAAAAAGGCGTACTGCTCGTACTCCACGCCCGAGTACCAGGCGATGAATAATTCGGTGATATAGGCGCAGCCCACGATGGAGCCGGTAATCATGATGATGATGTTCATCAGCTCGATGTGCTGTACGGTGATGTAGGCCTCGAGGTTGCACACCTTTCGCATGATGATCAGCAGGGTCTGCACCATGGCAAAGCCGGAGAAAATGGCCCCCGCGACAAAGTAGGGCGGGAAAATGGTGGTGTGCCATCCCGGGATTACCGACGTGGCAAAGTCAAAGGATACAATGGTGTGTACGGAGAGTACCAGGGGTGTAGCCAGACCAGCCAGGACCAGGGAGACCTCTTCGAAGCGCTGCCAGTCCTTGGCGCGCCCGCTCCAGCCGAAACTCACCAGGCTGTAGATCTTTTTCTGGAAAGGCTTTACGGCCCGGTCGCGGATCATCGCAAAATCCGGCAATAGCCCGGTCCACCAGAATACCAGGGAAACGGACAGGTAGGTGGAGATCGCAAATACGTCCCAGAGCAGGGGCGAGTTAAAATTCACCCAGAGGGACCCGAACTGGTTCGGGATGGGTACCACCCAGTAGGCCAGCCAGGGGCGGCCCATGTGGATGATCGGGAAAAGCCCCGCCTGGATTACCGAAAATATCGTCATTGCCTCCGCGGATCGGTTGATGGCCATACGCCACTTCTGGCGGAAGAGCAGCAAAACGGCCGAGATAAGCGTTCCGGCGTGGCCGATACCCACCCACCAGACAAAGTTGGTGATATCCCAGGCCCAGTTGACCGTGCGGTTCAGGCCCCATGTACCGATACCGGTAGAAATCGTATAGATGATACACCCGATTCCCCACAGAAATGCAGCCAGGGCGATGGTAAATACAATCCACCAGTGCTTATTGGCCCTCCCCTCAACCGGGGCAGCGATATCCACGGAAACATCGTGGTATCCCTTATCACCCAGTACCAGGGGTTTGCGTATCGGTGCTTCGTAATGCGACGCCATAGAATCTTATTTACGTGTCTTAAATTTTATGCTTCGTTGGTATTACGGACTTTGACCTGGTAAAATACATTGGGTCGGGTTCCCACATGCTCGAGCAGGTGGTACATCCGGTCGTCGGCGGCCAGTTTCGACACTTCGCTATCCGCGTCGTTGATGTCGCCAAAGACAATGGCCCCGCTGCTGCAGGCATTCGAACAGGCTGTCTGGAACTCCTCGTCAGTGACGGGGCGTCCTTCGCGCTTGGCGTCCAGGATGGATTTCTGCGTCATCTGGATACACCAGGAGCACTTCTCCATCACCCCGCGGGAACGCACGTTCACATCCGGGTTCAGGACCATCTTGCCCAGGTCGTTGTTCATGTGGTAGTCGAATTCCTCGTTATCGCTGTAGAGGAACCAGTTGAAACGACGCACCTTGTAGGGGCAGTTATTCGCGCAATACCGGGTCCCCACGCAGCGGTTGTACGCCATGTGGTTATGCCCCTGGCGGCTGTGCGCGGTAGCGGCTACCGGGCAGACCGTTTCGCAGGGGGCGTGGTTGCAGTGCTGGCACATTACCGGCTGGAAGGCTACCTGCGGGTTGGCCGCCGGGTCTTCCATTTCCTCGAAACCGGCCTTGGATTCCATGGCACCGGAAAATTCGTCTTTCTTGATATTGTCCGCCTCAAAGGTATCTTCCGATGAGTAATACCGGTCGATCCGCAGCCAGTGCATATCGCGGGAGCGGCGGATTTCCTGCTTCCCTACTACCGGCACGTTGTTTTCGGCATGGCAGGCGATGACGCAGGCCCCGCAGCCCGTACAGGCATTCAGGTCGATGGACATATTGAAATGGTGCCCTACCGAGCGGTCGAAGTGGTCCCAGAGGTCGACACTTGTGGCGGGTACTTCCTGGTGGTTCAGGGAAACCTGCGGAATGTGATTCCAGTGGGAAGCGTCTTCGGTGTTGAATATTTCCAGGGTCGTCTCCTTGATGATGTCGCCCCGGCCCATCAGCGTATTGTGCAGCTGGATACAGGCAAATTCGTGCATGCCGGCAGCTTTCTCAACCGCTACTTCCTGGACGGAATCCATATTCTCGTAAAGGGCAAAAGCGTTCACCCCGGTTTGCATCTCCGATTTCATTCCCACCTGCCTGCCATATCCGAAGGACAGCCCGAGGGTGCCCGGGGCCTGGCCCGGCTGGATGATGACCGGAACATTCCGGAGGGTGGCGCCGTTAACCGTCAGGTTTACGTAACTGCCGTCGAGGCCGCCATTGGCGACATGTTCGTTGACCAGCCCGAGGTCCGCGGCATCCGCCTTGGATACGGTGACGTAGTTGTCCCAGCTCACCCGGGTGATCGGGTCGGGGAATTCCTGCAGCCAGGGGTTGCCTGCCTGCCGGCCGTCGCCCATCCCCACCTTGGAATACATAACAAGGCTCATACCCCCGCCGGAGGCAGCGGCAAGCCGCTGGAGCGAGGAGGCAATCGGTACGACGCTGCTGACTTCGCCTTCCGGGGAAGCAGCTTCAGTTTCTTTATCCGTGGCTACCGCCGCGGCTGTCTCCGGGTCGGCCATCGCCATATCCCCGGGTGCGTAGACGCCATCGTGCAAGGCCTGGTTCCAGTCGCCGCCGGCGAGGACCCCCTCCTGCCATGACTGGGCGATATAGTCGTGCCAGGTCTGGTCGGACCCCATCCAAACCAGCAGGCTCTGCTGGAACTGGCGGGTGTCGAACAGTTCCCGTATCACGGGTTGCATCAGGCTGTAATGTCCCTTCTTAAACTGGGCATCCCCCCAGGATTCCAGGTAGTGGTTGGCCGCTGCCGTAAAGGTGCACAGCTCGGTGGTCTCGTTCCAGTTGGTGGAGAAGGACACCGAGAGGTCCACATTCTGTATGGCTTCTGCAAATCCGGCGGATGCAGGGAGGGAATAGGCAGGGTTGACCCCGTCCATAATCAGGGCGCCCACACGGCCGGCCTGCATGTCGGCGATCAGCTGACGTACGGCAGCCGAATTCCCCTGGCGCACATAGCGCGGGGCATCGGGTTCAAAGGCTTCGCTGCCGAGCATTTCGTTGATGGACAGGGCCACGGATTGTGCATCCACATCGTCCAGGCCCGTGAGGACCACGGCGCGGCGCCTGTTCTTTGCAATCTGGCTTACCACCCGGTCCAGGGCACGAACCGCCGCTTCGGGCAGGTCTCCGGAAACACTGGTGCCATTGAGCTTGGAGTAGAGGTGGGCCAGGGCAATTTTCTGCTGGGCCGGAGTCAGGGGGACGCGCTGGTCCGCATTCGCCCCGGTCAGGCTCATATTCGATTCAAACTGTACGTGCCGGGACATCTTCCCGTTCTTGGGTATCCGGCCTTTGGCATACCCGCCATCGTATCCGCCGCCTTGCCAGTCACCCAGGAAATCCGCGCCGAAGGAAATGATCAGGTCGGCATTCGACAGGTCGTAATCCGCAAGGGCGCGCTCCCCGTACTTCGCCTCGTAGGCATTCAGGGCAGCATCCGAACTGATGGCGTCATAAGTGACGTGTACCGTTTCCGGGTAGGCTTCAGTGAACTCGGCTACGAGCTTTTCAGTAGATGGGCTCGCATAGGTCTGGGTCAGCAGGGCAATCTGCCTGCCGCTACCCTGCAAACTTCCCAGTTTGGCGCGGACGGCTGCATCGAGGCCATCCCAGGCAACATCCCCTTCCGCACTCCGGGGGCCTTGCAGGCGCGTACTGTCGTAGAGCGATAACACAGAAGCCTGGATACGGGCATTTGAACTGCCGAGTACAGTAGCTTCTTTGTTGTTTTCTATTTTGATCGGGCGCCCCTCCCGGGTTTTGACCAGGATGCTGGCAAAATCGTACCCGTCCGCAATCGTCGTGGCATAGTAGTTGGCCACCCCCGGGATGATCCGCTCGGGTTGCATCACGTAGGGTATGGACTTGTGCACCGGCCCCTCACAGGCCGCCAGGGAAGCCGCTGCCGTGCTGAAGCCGACATATTTCAGGAAGTCGCGCCGGGAAGTCTGGCTCCCTTCGAGCTGCTCCTTGTCGCCCAGGAACGCATCCTCCGGGAGTTTCTCCGGGAATTCGTTTTGTTTCAGCTTCTCAACAATGGAATTGTCCGGGGAAAGTTCCGCCTCGCTCTTCCAATATTTCTTGTTTGATGCCATATGCGATCTGTCTAAACTGATTTGATCCTTAAATTAATAGTGGCACTTGCCGCATTCCAGGCCGCCCATCTGGGCTGCTGTAACCTGTTCCACACCATACTTCCTGGCAAGCTCCTCGTGAATTTTTTCGTAGTAATCGTTCCCCTCCATACGGACGTTCGTCTCCCGGTGGCAATTGATGCACCACCCCATGGTGAGCGGGGCATCCTGGTACATGATCTCCATTTCCTCCACGGGGCCGTGGCAGGTCTGGCACTGGATCTGCCCCACTTCCACGTGCTGGGAGTGGTTAAAATAGACGAAGTCCGGCAGGTTGTGGATACGGACCCACTCCACGGGCTGGCTCTCGCCCGTATAGCTCTGGGTTTCCTCATCCCAACCCACGGCGGCGTACAGTTTCTTGATTTCGCCCGTGTAGAATTCGTTGGTGTATCCCTTGGCCAGATCTTCCGCAGACGGGCCTTCCGGGTTGCCGGTGTACTCGTAAATAGACTTGTGGCAGTTCATACACACGTTCAGGGATGGAATTCCCGAGTGTTTCGATTTCCGGGCGGAAGAGTGGCAGTACTTACATTCAATACCGTTGTCCCCGGCGTGGATCTTATGCGAGTAGTGGATGGGCTGGATGGGCTGGTAGCCCTGGTCCACGCCCACCTGCATCATCCAGCCGTAGGCAAAATAGGCCGCGCCGAGCATCAGGAAGATGACGGTTACCAGAACCAGGAACTGGTTTTGTGCAAATGCTTTCCAGATAGGTGTCCCTTTTTGCGCCTTCTCCTTTTCGAGGATTACCCCGCTGGCCTCTGCGATGCGGCGGAGCGTCTTGTTGACCAGCACGAGCATCACCACGAGGATACCGACAACCAGCAATAGAGCGCCCAACACCAATTCATTCGACAGGCCGGAACCGGAACCTCCCCCGGCGGCCTCGCCGGCTGCAGGTGCCGCAGCGGTTGCAGGGGCGGGTGGCGGCGCCTCGGTGTATGCGAGGATGTCCGCAATATCCTGGTCGCTGAGCGTCGGGAAGGCAGTCATGGCCGCCTGGTTGTATTCCGCATAAATTTCGTTGGCGTAGGAATCGCCGGAAGCAATCATCCCGGCGCTATTCCGGATCCAGGAGTAGATCCATTCGCAGTCCAGGCCTTCCTCCTCAGTGAGGCGGACGGCGACGTTGGCCAGGGCAGGGCCCGTCATGCGGCGATCGAGGGCGTGGCAGGCCGCGCAGTTCTGGTTAAACAATTGTTTTCCGTTGGCAGCATCCCCGGGGCCACAGGGTCCTTCCTCACCACCGGCTGCGGCCGAAGCCTCGGCTGCCGGCTCTTGGGCCGCCGCATCATCCTGGGCGGAAAGTGTAGGAGAAAAGAGCAGGGAAACTACTAAACAAAAACCAAAAATAGCAGGAAACGGATGGCGGTTCGGAACCTTTTTCATGTGTCGCTGTTCAATATTTTTTGACGCCTGGTGAACACAGTCACCAAGACTTGGCACGCTTTTGGCGTTTATGTTCGCAATGGCCGTGGTTGCAGGCTTTGTGGTAAGAATCGGCTGGTTGAAAAACTTGAAAATATTGCCAATTCAGACCGTTAAAATTGCGCCCAAATTGTCAGCAAAAATACGACATAGACTTTATTTTGGAAATCTTAAAGGTTTTATAATTTCTAATTTATAAAGGTTCTAAATAATGTATTTCAGTAGCTTTAAAACCCGTAAAAAAGGTACCTTTACCCTCACTAAAAGTCACACTTTCACCACTATGAGAAACCGGTTCGCCCCCCTGTTGATCCTCCTGTTGTCAGCTGCCGGACTCTTTGCCCAGAGCGGCCGGGTTACCATCGAACAGGACCCGGAAATAGGCAGGTTGCTCGACATCTACACCAAAAGCAACAGCGAGACCAATTACTATACAATACAAGTGGGTTTTGGCTCCTATTCCCTGGCCGAGGATCTCAAGAATGAAGTGGAGCAGGAATTCCCGCAGTGGACCGCCAAGATCGTCTTTGATTCCCCCACCTACCGGGTACATGTGGGCCGATTCCGTGAACGGCTCGAAGCCGTGCGCGAATTCCGGGAAGTCCGCAAGAAGTTCCCCGGGGCCCTGCTGCTAAGGCCTGGAGATCGGTAATTGATTTGAAGATTTGCCGATTTGAAAATTTGAAGATGAACAGGGGATAGGCGATTTCAAGCTGAGATTTGTTCTGCGCACATAAATATGTGATGAAGAAGCCGGCGGTATAAAAATTAAGCTACTCCAAAATCCAGGAAATCGAACCCACAGAAATAAAAAACCGGGGCCCTATAAGGACTCCCGGGTTCTTTTTTATTCGTTCGTTTACAAGCTAGCCCGGCGCACGCAGGCTCATCAATTTCTAGGCTATCTTCGAGATACCCGACACTGGAATTCCCAGTTATTTAACTCACCGAAATCGAGACGTTGCCTGGTTTTCAATTTGCTTAATCTTCAAATCGGCAAATCTTCAAATCGGCAAATCTTCAAATCTTCAAATTACCTACAGCGTCTTCTTCACTGCCACTTCCTGGAAGGCTTCCACGACATCGCCTTCTTTGATGTCGTTGTAGTTCTTGATCTGCAGGCCGCAGTCGTACCCTTTGGAAACTTCCTTCACGTCGTCTTTGAAACGCTTCAGGGAAGCGAGTTCGCCTGTGAAGATCACCACGCCGTCGCGGATCAGGCGGATATTCGAATTCCGGAATACTTTGCCGCTGGTAACCATACATCCTGCAATCGTCCCGATCTTGGAAATCTTGAACGTCTCGCGGATTTCGGCCGTTCCGGTAACCTCCTCCTTGATCTCGGGGGAGAGCATCCCCTCCATGGCATCCTTGACGTCGTTGATGGCGTCGTAGATGATGGAGTACATCCGGATGTCGATTTCCTCCTTGTCGGCAACCTCCCGGGCATTCCCCATGGGTCGTACGTTAAAGCCGATGATGATGGCGTCTGAGGCCGAGGCGAGCAGCACGTCCGATTCGGTAATCGCGCCCACGCCCTTATGGATGATATTGACCTGTATCTCGTCGGTCGACAATTTCTGGAAGGAATCCGAGAGGGCTTCCACCGAACCGTCCACATCTCCCTTGAGGATGATGTTGAGTTCCTGGAAATCCCCGAGGGCAATCCGCCGTCCGATCTCGTCCAGGGTAATGTGCCGCTGGGTCCGTACGTTTTGTTCGCGCAGCAACTGGGACCGCTTGGAGGCAATCTGCTTGGCCTCCCGTTCGTCTTCCAGCACGTTGAATTTGTCGCCTGCCTGTGGGGCTCCGTCCAGACCCAGAATGGATATGGGCGTAGAGGGGCCTGCGGACTTCACGTTTTTGCCGCGCTCGTCCTGCATCGCCTTGACCTTCCCGCTGCAGGTCCCCGCCAGGACATAGTCCCCGATGTGCAGGGTCCCGGCTGTCACCAGGACCGTGGATACGTAGCCGCGTCCCTTATCCAGGAAGGCTTCCACTACGGTTCCCGAAGCGAGTTTGTCCGGGTTGGCCTGGAGTTCGAGGAGTTCTGCCTCGAGCAATACTTTTTCCAGGAGTTCCTTGACCCCTTCCCCGGTCTTGGCCGAGATGTCGTGTGACTGGATCTTGCCGCCCCAGTCCTCCACGAGCAGGTTCATGTTCGCCAGCCCTTCCTTGATCTTGTCCGGGTTGGCCGTGGGCTTGTCCACCTTGTTGATGGCAAAGATGATGGGAACCCCGGCCGCCTGGGCGTGGCTGATGGCCTCCTTGGTTTGCGGCATGATGTCGTCATCCGCGGCGATTACGATAATCGCGATGTCCGTCACCTGGGCACCCCGCGCCCGCATCGCCGTAAAGGCCTCGTGACCCGGCGTATCGAGGAAGGCAATTTTCTGCCCGCCCTCCAGGCTCACGCCGTAGGCCCCGATGTGCTGCGTAATCCCGCCGCTCTCGCCGGCAATTACATTTTCCTCCCGGATATAATCCAGCAGGGAGGTTTTCCCGTGGTCCACGTGTCCCATAACCGTGACGATCGGAGCCCGCGGCTGCAGGTCTTCCGGTGCATCCTCTTCCTCTTCGATCGATTCCTCGATCTCGGCGGTTACGAATTCCACTTCATAGCCGAATTCCTCGGCCACGATGGTCAGGGTTTCCGCATCGAGCCGCTGGTTCATGGTTACCATGATGCCCAGGGACATGCAGGCGGAAATAATATCGGTAGTGGAGACGTCCATCATGGTAGCCACTTCGCCAACGGTGACGAATTCGGTTACCTTGAGGGTTTTGCTCTCCAGTTCCTGGGCTTCCAGGTCCTTTTCGGTCTGCTGGCGGTGCTGGTCCCGTTTGTCGCGGCGGTATTTTGCGCCTTTTCCTTTTTTGGATTTCCCCTGCAGTTTCTCCAGGGTTTCCCGCACCTGCTTTTGCACTTCCTCCTCGGTAGGCTCTACCTTGTTGGCTGCAAAGCGCTGCTTCCGGCCACCGGCTTTGCCGCGGCCCCCGGAATCCGTTTTACTGGTAATCCTCCGGCGGCGGCGCTTGCGGTCGGCCGCGTCCTTATTCTCTTTCTTTTTCTTCTCGAACTGGGTCAGGTCGATCTTGTCCTTGATCTTGGGACCGGAGAGTTTCTTGTACTCGGTCTCCATAACCTCGGGCTTCTCGGCAGCGGGCTTTTCAGCCGCCGGCTTTTCTTCGGCCGCCGGTGTTTCAGCCGCTGGCGCCTCGGCGGGTTTTTCAGCCTCTTTGGGTGTCTCCGCTGCAGGTTTTTCGGCCGGTTTCTCGGCGGCAGGCTCCTCCTTTTCAGTGGGGGCACCCTGCTTCTTGGTCGCCTCCAGGTCGATCTTACCCACCTGGGTCGGGCCGGCCAGATCGGCCTTGGCCTTGACGACTTCCGTCCGCGACTGA
>CAXQQM010000198.1:0-3610 GCA_964226055.1 Robiginitalea sp.
CTGAATAACAGCTGATAAATAACTACTATAGAATTTTCTTATACCGCTTATTTCTCCAATTCCTCCTCCGGATCCACCCGGTTTTCGTCAAAGGAAGAGGGTAGCAGTCGGGGGACCAGGCTGATGAACATCGGCAGTAAAACAGCCCCGCCTGGCAACAGGAAGATAGCCAGGGACGGGATGCTCTTGAAGATATCCACGAGCTGTTCCTGCACCTTTCCCTTTTCCTCCTCGGTGAGTTCCCGGACGGTTGATTTTGACAGGAGGTACATCAGTTCCCGGCTCTGGGACAATTCGTTTTGCAGGCGCTTGCTGTTGCGCCGGATGAGTTTGTTGACCACCTGGCTCATGCCGTCGTAGAACCGCCCGTCATTGAGGACCGAAATCTCCCCGGCGTGGCTTCCAAAAAACCGGGTCACCTCTTCCAGCGCCTGGTGGACATATTCCCTGTCCAGTTCAAGTTCCTCACCCAACTTAAAGACAAAATCGGATTCGCGAAACTCCAGGTTACCATCTTCCCAAACCGTCAGGCAGGCCACATCCAGGAAATACCGGGCGGCGCCCGTTCCCCGGTAATCCATGAGCATGGAACGGTAACTCAGGTCCGGTTCGGCCTCCTGTTCTTCCATATAGGTGATGGATGACTGGAACAACTCCCTCAGCCGCTCGTCCGTGGGGTTTTTCTTTTTGCTCCCAAGGGCCTGGGAGGTGATGTTGATGGTTACAAACTCCAGGTTCCGGGCGTACAGCCGCAATTGCTGGTGTCCGTCCAGGTAGTGCTTGTAGGTAAGGACATCTACAAACAACAGGGAATTGGTAATAATGCTGTTGAAGGTTTTGGAAAGCATGTTGGCCTCCAGGTAGATCCGGGAATCCAAAAGCTTTTCCAGCTGGCTGGACGTTTTCTTTCCACTGAGGATTTTTTGCAGGAAATTGATGCGCCCCACCTCCAGGTCTTTATAAAAATTGAAAACAGATTCCAGGAAATAGTTGAAGCGAACCGTGCGGTTGCGCAACTGGTAGGTGGCGTATAACCCGTATAACAGGTTGAGCTTGGCGTTTTCGTCCTGGGTGAGTTTGTGGGCAGGATCTATAAAGGCGGGGATCCCGATATTCATCCCATAGGAGAATCCCAATTTGCGGAGCACCTGGTACAGCTGCCCGAAATCGTCTAGAGGTTCGGCGTGTTTGGACGCCAGATGCCCGAATTTTTCAATCCAGCCGGAGGAAGAGGGATTCACGACCCATCAGATTTAAAGGGCCAAATTAATTTTTATTTCCGTGCCTGACGTGCGCGCGCGCTAATTTAAAGTGCCCGGCATATAGCTTTAACATTATTTTAACATTTCAGACCGAACCCCGGCAGCTTTCCTCCGTAAGTGTTGGCGAATCACCTCTAAAAACTAAAAGATGAAAAAGAGAAACATTTACGGCGGCGTCCTTGGCCTGGCTGGCCTGGCTGCACTGATTGTGGCTGCCGACCACATCGACGCCCCTTCCGCGGCCGGAACGACAGCGGATATCGCAGATTTTTATGCCTTTGAGCCCAACGAGGGTTCAGACAATACTGTTTTCGTGGTCGACTTGCAATCCAATGTGTTGCCGGACCTGGCCTACGGCAGTTTTGACGAAGACGTCGTGACGGAGATCAACATCGACCTGGACGGCGACCTGGTGGAAGACCGGGTGATCCAGGCAGTCCCGAGGAGCGGGATGATGTATTTTTTCCTCAGCGACTCCCCGACAACGGGTACGAGCAGCGGGATCTATACTGACAACCCGATTGGAAGTGTCGCGATTTCCGGGCCTTCTGCTACGGTAGAAACCACCTCAGACGGAATCCGATTGTTTGCCGGACCCCGGCAGGACCCGTTCTATTTTGATTTTTTCCAGTTCAACGCGGTAATTGGCGGTATGGCCCCCGAGGGCTTCCTTCCTCCGGAAGAGGCCACCGATACTTTTGACGGTGCCAACACGATGTCAATTGTCATCGAGATCCCCAACAGCATGTTGGGTAACCCCACCGGACAAAATGCCCTGGGCGTACCTGTGTACAAAACCTGGGTAACCACCAACCGCAAATCATAAACCCCTAAAAATTTACAATGATGAAAGTATATAGATATTTAGCAGGCCTGGGCCTCATCGGAATGTTGAGCCTCACCCTGTCCTGTAGCGACGACGACCCGCAGGAAATGGAAATGGTCATGAACCCCACCTGTACGGATGGCGTCATGAACGGCGATGAAACCGGGATTGACTGCGGCGGCAGCTGTACCCCCTGTATGGACGGGATGGAACCCGACTTCAGCGGTACCTTCGAGCAACAGGACCACATGGGCCGCCCCGGGATCAATACGGTCCTCAGCGCGGACATGGAAGGCGAGGCGAGCGTAAAAGACGCTCATAACGTCACAGTACCCTCAGAGATGACCGCGGCATTCCAGGCGGGATTCGAGGCGAGGCTCGAAGCTTACCACGACGTATATGCCAACCTGCTGGGACTCGACCCTGCGGACGTGAATTACGAGACAAATATCCTGGGGCTGGATGCCACCACACTGACTACCTACCTGGCAGCGGATGTGCTTGAAGTGGCGCCGGATGCCCGCACGACCTATTTCGACCCGGGTACGGATAACGACAACGACGGGCGGATCCTGGTACCTGACGGGGATGAAATCGGCCTGACCGGGCGGACCTTGCAGGACGATGTGATCGATATCAGCCTGATCCTGCTCTTCGGCGGGATGGAAGGTGACCGTTTCAGCGGCCAGGATGTTGATGGCGACGGGATGCAGGACCTGCCGAGGCTCACCTCGGACGGCGTGGCCCTCACGGCTACCCTCAGTACCGACTTCCCGTTTGTGGGAGCACCTGAATAAGAAGCAGTTGCTATGAAGAAGAGCAGGGGAGGGACCCCGTCCCCGGACGGCCCTCCCCTTCTTTATTTGCGAGTGTACCCTATTTACATATTGAACCTCAGAAATCCTCAATCATGAAAAATTTTCTTTACATATTCCTGCTGCCTGCCATCCTGCTGATCGGCTGCCAGCATCAGGACAATGAAAAAATCACCCATCCGGACGACTACGAAGCCTTCCTTTCCGCGACTCCTTCCGGCCCGGAATCCAAGTATTTCCGGATCTGGAACGATAAAATTCGGCCGGACAGCCTGCAGCTCACGAGTTTCGGAATCGTCGCCGGGGAATACGCCCGGGCCTTTGACAATACCGGGAACATCGACTATCTGAAAAAAGCGGAACAGGCCCTGCATCGCGGGGTGGAAATTGCCGCTATCGGCAAAGCCGAATTCTACCGGGCGTTGGCGCGGAACTATATTTCCCAGCACCGGTTCCGGGAAGCCGCCGCCCTGGCGGACTCTGCGATCGCGATGGGAAGTGGGATGCGGGCCAACCACGCCCTGCAATTCGATATCCTGATGGAACTGGGCCAATACAAAGAAGCCGAGACGCACCTGGAGGCGATTGCCGATATGGCGCGGATGGATTACCTGATTCGCCTTGCCAAATGGAGCGACCACCGGGGGGACCTGCCAAAAGCCATATTTACGCTGGAACTGGCTACCGAAACGGCCGAGCGCAGCAAG
>CAXQQM010000199.1:0-5786 GCA_964226055.1 Robiginitalea sp.
AACAGTGCGCGACCTGGTTCCCGGGATGCTGAGCGTATTGGATTGGTATGAAGACCACCTGGAGCCGAACGGGATGCTCGGGAAGCTCGAGTGGTGGAATTTTGTGGATTGGGTGGTTCGGGACGGCTGGGATGCCGGCGTCCCCCCCAGGGCACGGGACGGGCAGTCAGCTGTCATCAGCCTGTATTACGTCTATGCCATGCGCAAGGGGGCCGAGTTACTGGAAGCTTTCGGGTACCCGCAGCAGGCGCGCCGCTATCAAACCCTGGCCGACTGGGTCGGGGATGCCGTACGGGAGCAGTGCTGGGATGCCGGACGGGGGTTATTCGCCGATACACCGGACAAAAATTATTACAGCCAACATGCAAATGTCCTGGCTGTACTTGGGGGGCTCGTACCGGAAGACCAGGAAGAGAAACTCATGGAACGGGTCCTCAGGCTGGAGGATATGGCCCCGGCCTCCTATTATTTCACCTTTTATGTTATCGAAGCATTGCAGGCCGCCGGCATGGGCGACCGCTACCTGGAAACTCTGGCCCCGTGGAAAACCATGCTCGACAATGGCCTGACGACCTTTGCCGAGGAGCCCGAGCCCACGCGTTCGGACTGCCACGCCTGGAGCGCTTCCCCCCTTTATTATTTCCTGTCGTTGGTGTGCGGGCTCCAGCCGGCCGGACCCGGATTTGAAACAGTGGAATTCCGGCCCCACCTCGGCCCGCTTCCGGGCATTCAGGGAACCATCCCCCATCCGGCCGGGAAAATCTCGGTCCGTTTCCAAAAAACGGATTCCGGGGGTTTGGGCGGAATGATCGATCTACCGGCGGGGGTCTCGGGCCTCCTTCATTGGAAGGGAAAGGAAGTTTCCCTACGTCCCGGGGCAAACGAGGTTCAGCTATAGACGCGACCCCGGGGAATGGCTGTAGCCTAATCCTTCGGGTGGGACCCCAGCCTGAATCTCAGGGCCTCCTGCCCAAATCTCAGGGCCGGGCGCCTGCCTAAACCGCCTGGTATTGCCCGGGCATGGGGACCGGGTACTTCCCGTCCGCATCGGGCAGGGAAGGCGGGGTTGTCTCCCAGCTAACCGTCTCCGGCATCAGCCTAACCTCCGAATTCATGGCTTCATCCCAACCGATGACCTGGCCGCTGTAGGTGGCCATGCGCCCCATAATTGCCGTAAGTGTGCTTTTAGCCCCGTTGTAGGCATCGTTGATCTGCCCCCCTTCCCGGATAGAGGCAAAAAGCCGGTTGTGCTCTTCCTGGTAGGGATTGTGCCCCTCGGAATTGGCAATGGCAGCCTGCTCCCTACCTTCCAGGTCGAAGATTTTAGCAACACCTGCATCATTGGTCTCCACCGATCCGGCAGTGCCCTGGAAGCACTCCCCCACCCGGTACATGGTACCCGGCTGGTGGCGGCACTGGCTCGCAATGACCGCTCCTCCCGGATAGGTATATTCCACAAAATGGTGGTCGTAGATCTCTCCGTGATCTGCCCCGGTACGCACCAGCCGGCCGCCCATCCCCTGTGCGGATACCGGGTACTCCCCGATAAACCAGTTGGCCACATCGATGTTGTGGATGTGCTGCTCCAGGATATGGTCACCACAGATCCAGTTAAAATAATACCAGTTCCGCATCTGGTACTCCAGTTCCGATTGCCCGGCTTCCCGAGGGCGGACCCAGACACCGGCGCTGTTCCAGTATACCTGCCCGGCCCGGATTTTCCCGATGGCCCCGGCCCGAAGCTTCTCAAGGGTCTGAATATAGTTTTCCTGGTAATGGCGCTGGAGGCCCACTACGACATTGAGATTTTTTTCGTCCGCCAGCCGCGCTACCTCCAATACCTTTCGGATCCCCGGGGCATCCGTAGCCACCGGTTTTTCCATAAAAACATGCCTGCCGTTTTCCACAGCATAGGCAAAATGGTAGGGGCGGAATCCCGGCGGGGTGGCCAGGATAACTACATCGGCCAGGTCAATGGCTTTCTTAAAGCCGTCAAACCCTACGAATTTATTTTTCTCCTTCACCCGGACCTTCCCCGTACCCTGGTAAGCCTCCGCAAGGCTGTTGTAACTGGAAGCCAGACGGTCTTCAAACAGGTCGGCCATAGCCACCAATTCCACGTCCGGGTCGGCCTGCAGCGCCTGGTTGGCGGCGCCCGTTCCCCTGCCCCCGCACCCCACCAGGGCGAGCTTTAATTTCGAATTTTTGAGGATGCCGGCCATCGCTTGCAGGTCAAAAGCCGGAAGCATCGTTGCAGAAGCCGCCAGGGTGGATGCTTTGATAAATTTTCTGCGGCTGGGGCCGGGAAGGTCTGGATTGTTCATTGTCATTTGTGTTTTAGGTAGCTGATCTATGGTTATTTCGTATCCCAATATCGGGAAAAGTCTGAGGCATCAGGTGGATTCTGGGGGCGCACAATGCGAAAACCGGCAAACGGGGCATCCGTAAACCAGAATTTACTCCGGGGAAACTGCGGGTCGCGCTGCTTCCACACCGGGTCGGAGGCCAGCCTTGCCGCATTTTTTAAAGCCTCCGGTCCGTCCCTGTAGGAGCCGCCCCTCAATACCCCGGGGTACTCAGCATCAGGAGGCTCAAATTCAGATGCTGCGTTTCCAAACGCCCCGGATTCAAATCGGTCCAGGGTCCACTCCGCCACATTCCCGTAGATATCGTAAAGCCCCCAGGAATTTGGCTGCTTCTTCCCAACCGAATGGTAGGTCCCGTCGCTGTTCCCACTGTACCAGGCATACCGACCCAGGCTGTCCGGCCGGCTGCCGAAAAAATACGGGGTATCCGTCCCGGCCCGGGCCGCATACTCCCATTCCGCTTCTGTTGGTAAGCGGTAGAAATTGCCCGTTTTTGCCGAGAGCCATTTACAGAAAAGCGAGGCGGCCTTCCGGGTAACATTGCCCACTGGAAGATCTTCCCCCGTACCCATACCCAGGCTCATATCCACATAGGGTATGGTGGCCCCGGCAACCGCATCGACTTCAAGGTTTACCTCGCTGCCACGGCCGGGCTGGGGTTCTGAATCGGCAGATCGCTGCAGGAATGCCTGGTACAGGCCCCAGGTGATTTCCCGGGACGACATCCAGAAGGGATCTACGCGTACATTGCCGGGGGAAACACCCGCCTGCCGGCTGGCCGGGGTATATGTCCCACCAGGTATGGCGGCCATTTCGATTTCGAGGTTTGTACCTGCCAGGGTCTCCGTATAGCCAGCTTCCTGAGCGTTGCCGCTGGAAATTGCGAGCAGACACAACCACCCGATAGCAATTCCTTGAATCATTATCTTCATCAGCAGGTTAAAATAAGGAAAATGGCAGAATCTAAACGATTGTCCTACCTGCCCACCGGTTGCCGCCGCTACCTAACGTCCTCCCCCGAAATTTTTCAATATCCACCGGATACAGGGTTCCATCCACTGCCTGTCGGCGGTCGGGTTGACCATGCCATACCCGTGACCGCCTTTTGCATAAAAAAACGAGGTCACCGGGATGCCCTGTTGCTGGAGGGCGGCGATAAAGAGTATGGAATTCTCCACCCGGACAACCGGGTCGTCCACCGCATGGGTTACGAAGGCCGGGGGCGTGTCTGCCGATACCTGTAATTCATTGGAATAATCCGCAATTCCGATTTCCGGAATTCTCCAGGTGCCGTCCGTATCCTGTATTCCGATCAAATTCCGGCGCGAGCCTTCGTGGGTCAGGCTGTCGGCAAAGCTGATAACCGGGTAATTGAGTACCATAAAATCCGGCCGCAGGCTGGTTTTTCCCGGATTGGCAATGACCGCCTGCTCGTAATGGGTGCCGGCGGTGGAAGCCAGGTGCCCGCCTGCCGAACTTCCCGCTATCCCGATTTTATCCGGGTCCAGCCGCCACTCCACGGCCCGTTCCCGGACCAGTTGCAAGGCCCGTTGGGCATCCTGCAAAGGGGCTGTTTCCTTCCGTGACGAGGTGGCATCGAGGGGCATGCGATATTTCAGCACAAAGGCTGCAATCCCCGATTCGTTGAACTTTTGGGCCATTTGGTGCCCTTCATGGTCGATGGCGACCCCCGTGTATCCGCCCCCGGGACAAATGACAATTCCGATTCCGGTGTTCCGCGATGCTTCCGGCAGGTAGACGGTAAGTTCCGGCTGGCTGGTTTTTGAGATAAACCGCCGGCTTTCGCCTTCTGGCCCCTTGTAGGACTCGACAACTTCCTGGACGCTATGCGGCAATTCGCCCGGTATAGCGCCGGCCGGGTAGAGTTTAAGGGTTTGCTGCCCGTAACCGATGAAACCAATCAAAAAAATCGAAAGGAAATATACTTTCTTCAGTTCACCCCAGTCCATCTTTTTAAAAATTTAAGGCCTGCCAGCCAGATGGCACAATCATCCCTAGGCAAATCGCCTGCTTTTCATACTCGGTTTACTTTATTTTCAGTAACCGAACCGGTCCCACTAAACCAGAAGGCAATAAGGGCTCCGTTCCGTTGTAAAATGGCATCGTGGTAAAGGTAATCTTTTCGGTCACACCCGGTTGGGCATCCCCGATTAACCGGTTGACCCATGTATTGGTGACGCGGATTTCCAATTGATTCGCCCCATCCTTAAGAGCCTCTGTAATTTCAATCCGGTACGGGGCTTTCCAGGCAACACCCATGGATTGACCGTTGAGGATCACTTCGGCCAGGTTGTGTACCGCGCCCAGGTCCAGCCATACCCCGGCGTCTGCCGACGCTTCCGGCCGATCGAACGACTGGGTATACGTAGCCGTACCGGAGAAGTACTTCACCCCGTCATCCGCGTGTTCCGAAAGGGAGGCAAGGGATTCAAGCGTTATGGAGCCAGGTGCCCCGCGTCCTTCTTCAAACGTCACTTCCCACGGGCCCTGCAGGGTGTGGAGGGATTCCTCGGTGAATTCCGGCAATTCCCCCAAATCCTCGGTGGCTTCTCCTGCAAACACCACAAATACGGACCCCCAGGGGGCCATATCGAGGTCGACTACGGTACGCCCGTCCGTTTTTTTATAAGAAACCGGATGGACGGCCCCCGTCTGCGGATCCCAGAGCTCTGGTTTTCTACCGCTCACGCGGAAACTGGCCAGGGCCCGGGTGCCTCCTTCCGACCGGTTATTGAGCCAGTAAATATCAATTTCCCCGGCACGGCGGTGGCGGAACAGGATCTCATGGTCCGTGCCGTTAATGACCACATCCTGGGGCACATCCAGGGAAACATCCGCTCCTACATGCTCCAGTGACCAGGTGGCATCCGCCACGGCAGAAAAGACTTCGGGATCGTCGGCCAGGCTGGGCGAGGCTACCGGTTTTGATCCTTTGATCTTGACGCCCGCATCTGCCAGTTCCCGGAGCTTTTGCAGCGTCGAGAGCGTCATGCGGGCCGTACCCGGATCCAGTTGGAGCATCTTATAAGTCGCCCCGCCGAGGGTCTTCAGTTGGCCGTTGGCTGCGGTGACTGCCTCCTTGAGGATCGCAGCACTCACAAAATCGAATTCATAGCCCTCGGGAATATCCGGCAGGCTTTCCTGGGTGATGTGGGTGATGTTGTCGTTTTCCCCGTATAGGTAGAGGACATCGGCTACGTTCCGCCCTTGCTGCAACAGGTAGGAACTTCGCGCCAGGTAATTGATCCAGGCTTTGGCGCCTGCACCGGACCAGGTTTCCTGTCGCGTGAAGTACTGGCCGAACGGGCCCAGGCTAAAGCCCGGCATCAGCCCATCCAGCGGCTGGTGGACCGAGGTGTGGATCACATACCGGTTCAGGCCTGAAGCGAGCTCCAGGTC
>CAXQQM010000200.1:0-8163 GCA_964226055.1 Robiginitalea sp.
CGAGATCGGCTGTTGTGACTGGAGTTCAGACGTGTGCTCTTCCGATCTGCCGGGAGGTCTTTGGACATGTTGTGGCGGATGGCACTTTTGGCGATGGCAAGCGTCTTGACCAGTTTCATCCGGTCGTTGACCGTCGCGTATACCTCGTCCACGATTTCCTTGGTGGCCACCTTGGGGTCGTAAAAAACGTCCTCGGCCTTTTTCTTGATGAATTCGTAGTCGCCCCGTTTGGGGTAACCGTCGCCCATGGCGCTTTCGTACAAACCGGAACTCCCCGTGATGACCAGGGCCCGGACTACTTCCGGAAACATCTTGGTATGCAGCAGGCCGATATGCCCCCCCAGGGAATTCCCCAGCAGGATAACGTCTTTTAGCCCCTTGTACTCGATAAACCCCTCCAGGAAACGCGCAAAATTCTTCACGTTCGTCTTGATAAGCGGCATATCGTAGATGGGGAGTTCCGGGATCAGGACCTGGTAGCCTTTTTCCGGGAAATAATCCGAGACGCCCTGAAAGTTGCTCAGGCCGCCCATCAAACCGTGAAGGATAATCATCGGGGTCCCTTCGCCCTTTTCGATGTACCGGTATTTACCGTCTTTGATAATCTGGTCTTTCATACAGGCGGTTGCTGCTGTCAGTTGGCAAATATAGGCATTTCCACCATATGGCAAGGTTTTATAAGGCCTTCCCGGGCCTGTTGGAAGACGCTATTGAAGGCGGAATAGCGGCAGGCAACCTTCCCACTGCGAAACCGCCCGGACTTGCGGAACCGAGTGGCGACTTCCGGATGCAATCCCTATTTTTTATGAACAAAGTGGTAATTTGTGGTAAAATGTGGTAATAATTTCTATATATTTGAGTTTTATAATACCAAACAACCAGCTTTAACTGTGATCAGCTTCATCGGGACATATGAATGCAAGGCCGATTCCAAGGGCCGAATTATGATCCCTGTGGCTCTGAAAAACCAGATGGTTCCCATTCTGAATGAGGGGTTTGTCATCAAGCGTTCCGTGTTCCAGCCCTGCCTGGAATTATATCCCATGGCCGAGTGGAACCAGCTGATGCAGCAGATGCACAAAAAAAACCGTTTCCGCAAAAAGAACAATGATTTTATCCGGCGGTTCACCGCAGGGGTCAAGCTGGTGGAGATCGATGCCACCGGCCGCCTGCTCATCCCCAAAAACCTGATTGACGTAGCGGGGATTGGCAAGGAAGTCGTCCTGAGTTCAGCCATAAATATCGTGGAAATCTGGGACAAGGACAGCTATGAGAATGTGCTCGAGGAGACAGCTGCTGATTTCGCAGACCTCGCCGAGGAGGTGATGGGGGATGACGGGGATGAAATATCATAATCCGGTCCTGCTCCGGGAGTCGGTCGACGGACTGGCGATCCGGGAGGACGGCACCTATGTGGACGCAACCTTTGGCGGTGGCGGGCACAGCCGGGAAATCCTCAGCAGGTTGGGGCCGGCAGGTAGATTGATTGCATTTGACCAGGACGAAGAGGCCCTGGCCAACAAACCGGAAGACGAGCGATTTTTATTAATCGGGGAGAACTTCCGGTACATACGACAGTTTTTGAAGTTCTATGGCATTCTGAAAGTAGACGGGATCCTCGCGGATTTTGGGGTTTCCTCCCACCAGTTCGACCGGCCGGAACGCGGTTTTTCCACCAGGTTTGACGCCGGGCTGGACATGCGGATGAGCCGCCGGGCGGAAATCACGGCCCGTGAAGTGGTCAACACCTACTCCTTTGAAAAGCTGCGTAGCATTTTGCAGCGGTACGGGGAACTCCGCAACGCCGGCAAGGTAGCCGGGGAGCTGGTCAAGGCGCGGGACAAGGCGCCCATCCAGACCACGTTCGGCCTGAACGAAGCGGTTCGTTCCTTCTTGCCCCGCGGCAAGGAGAACAAGGTGCTGGCCCGGATTTACCAGGCCATCCGCATGGAGGTCAACCAGGAGCTCGCGGCCCTGGAGGCATTTTTGCAACAGACCGCTGTGCTTTTGCCGCCCGGGGGGCGTTTGAGCCTGATCAGTTACCACTCCCTGGAAGATCGGCTCGTCAAGCGGTTTATTCGGACCGGGAAGTTCGAGGGGGAGGTCGACAAGGATTTCTACGGCAACCCGCTCGCACCCTTTCGCAAGGTCGGAAAGCTCGTTGTCCCCGGGGATGCGGAGTTGGTAGAGAACCCGAGGGCCCGGAGTGCCAAACTCAGAATAGCAGAACGAACAGATATTGAAATAGCGGACCAGCGTCCGTAAAATAATTAAAAGGCATGAGAAAACGATTGGTATCCATACTCAGAGGCACCTTCCTGGTAAGCGGGGATGCCCCGAAGAATTGGGCATTTATCGTTTTTATATCCGGACTGGCTACCATTATGATCGCCAGTTCCCACGCTGCCGATAAAAAAGTGCACCAACTGGCGGCGCTTAACGAAGAAGTAAAAGAATTGCGGAGCGAATTTGTCGAGATCCGGTCCCAGGCCCAGCGGCTCAAACTGGAATCGACCATCCGGGAAAGCGTAAAGGAAGCCGGGCTGCTCCCGGCCGAAACGCCGCCTAATAAAATAATCGTAACAACCGAGAAGTAACGTGGCAATTACCCCGAAAAACATACTTGTACGCCTGTATTTCATCGCCGGAGGCCTGTTCCTCTTCGCCGGGGCGGTGGTGTTCAAGCTGGTCAACATCCAGACGGTGGACGGCGACAAGTACCGGGAACTCGCCATGCAACGGACCGAAAAACTCTTTACCATTGCCCCGAACCGGGGCAACCTCTATTCCGAAGACGGGAGCCTGCTCGCCACCTCGGTTTCGAAATACACCATCCGTTTTGATGCGGTGACCGTTTCCGATGCGGATTTTTCTCAAGGGGTGGGGCCACTTTCCCGCGCCCTGTCCGGGCTGCTCGGGAAGACTTCGGCCCATTACGAGCAGCTCTTGCGCAAGGGCCGCGCCAATAAAAACCGTTACCTCCTGGTGGCCAGGAACCTGGATTACTCCGAATACATGGCGATCCGGGAATTCCCCTTATTCCGCAAAGGCCCGTATAAGGGAGGGATCATCGTGGAGCAGCGCACAGTGCGGGAGCATCCCCTGGGAAAAATCGCCGAGCGCAGTGTCGGGTACGAGCGGTTTGACGAAAATGGCTACGCCACCCGGGTGGGCCTGGAAGGGGCCTTTGGGGGTTACCTCCGGGGTGTGGAAGGCAAGCGCCTCAAACAAAAAATAGCCAAGGGGCAGTGGAAGCCCATTGGCCTGGACAACATTATTGAGCCCCAGGACGGGTACGACGTGGTGTCCACCATCGACATCAACATCCAGGATATTGCCCACCACGCCCTGTTGCGGCAGCTGGAACACTACAAGGCCGAACACGGCACAGTAATCGTGATGGAAACCCGTACCGGGGAGATCAAAGCCATCAGCAACCTGGGACGCACCTCCGAGGGGACGTACTACGAGCGGCTGAATTACGCCATTGGCGAATCCCACGAGCCGGGGTCTACTTTCAAACTTATGTCGCTGGTAGCGGCCCTGGAGGACCAGGTGGTGGATACGAGTACCGTGGTGGATACCGAAAAGGGCTACTGGCGCATCTATGACCGGGTGGTCCGCGATTCCAAACACGGGGGCTACGGGGAGATATCCGTCGGAAAGGCATTTGAGGTTTCCTCCAATACGGCATTTGCCAAAATCATCCACAACGGGTATAAGGAAAACCCGCAGCGGTTTGTGAACCGCCTGATGGAAATGGGGCTCGCCCAACCCCTGGGCATGCCGATCAAGGGCGAAGGCAAGCCTGTTCTTCGGAATCCCGGAGATAAAGGGTGGTCGGGCATATCCCTGGCGTGGATGTCCCACGGTTATGAGGTGTCCCTCACACCCCTCCAGACCCTTGCCTTCTACAATGCGATTGCAAATGACGGGGAGTTGTTGCGGCCCCGGCTGATCAAGGAGGTCCGGGAATGGGACCGGACCGTGGAGCGGTTCGAAAAAGAAGTGATCAACCCGGCCATATGTTCCCGGGAAACGGTGCGCAAGGTGCAGCACCTGCTAAAGAATGTGGTGTCCGGGGAACACGGAACGGGCCGGAGCCTGTATTCCCCATACCTGTCACTGGCCGGGAAAACGGGTACCGCCCAGAAGAACTACGCACATAAGGACCCGGAAAAACTGGCGTATATCTCCACGTTTGCGGGTTATTTCCCTGCGGACGACCCGCAATACTCCTGTATCGTGGTTATCCACGAACCCGACAAGAGCGTCGGCTATTACGGGGCGGACGTTTCCGGGCCGGTCTTCCGATCGGTTGCCCAGAAAGTCATCGCCAACAAACCCCGGGAACAGCACCTGGCCGGGATACAGATCGATCCTGCGGGGCTGGAGGAGGCATATGAAAAATACTATGAAACCTCGCGACAGGCGCCGGAAACCCTGCCGGACCTGAGGGGGATGAGCGGGATGGACGCCATATCCATCCTGGAAAACCTGGGGCTGCAGGTGGAAGTACGTGGTAACGGCAAGGTAAAAAGACAATCGGTTTCCAAGGGGACCAAAGTCAGGGAAGTCAAACGAATCATCCTGGAACTCTCATGAAACAACTCAAGGACTTGTTGTTCGGGGTATCCCTCCATGCAGTCAGCGGCAGTACCGCTGTCGGCATCGAGAGTATCCGTTTTGATTCCAGGGAAGCCGGCGCGTCCGATGCCTTTGTGGCGATCCGGGGAACAGCTGCCGACGGCCACCGGTTTATAGACGGGGCGGTAAAAAATGGGGTGCGTGCCGTGATTTGCGAGGAACTCCCCGACGACCTGGCGGACGGGGTTACCTACGTGGAAGTCCCGGATACGCAGCTGGCCCTGGCCGTAATGGCTTCGAACTATTACGGGAACCCCTCTGCGAACCTGAGACTGGTGGGGGTTACGGGGACCAACGGGAAGACTACCGTCAGTACATTGCTCTACCAGCTTTTCAAGAAAGCTGGATACAAAGTCGGGTTGATCTCCACCATTAAAATCATGGTGGACGACCAGGAATTCTCCACCCGGCTGACCACCCCGGATTCCCTGACCATCAACAAATACCTCTCCCGGATGAACGAGGCGGGCGTGGAGTTCTGTTTTATGGAGGTCAGCTCACACGGCATTGCCCAGCGGCGGACCGAGGGGCTGGTCTTCGAAGGGGGTATCTTCACAAACCTCTCCCACGACCACCTGGACTACCACAAGGACTTTGCCGATTACCGGGATACCAAGAAAAAACTATTCGACGGCCTGCCCAAAAGCGCCTTTGCGCTCACCAATGCCGACGACAAGAACGGCCTGTTCATGATCCAGAACACCCGGGCGCGGAAGCTCACCTACGCGCTTCGCTCCTACGCGGACTTCCGGGCGCAGATCCTGGAGCAACAGCTCGACGGGCAACTGCTCAAGATTCAGGACAACGAGGTCTGGACCAAGCTTATCGGGCAGTTCAACGCATACAACTTACTGGCGATCTACGCGACCGCCAGCCTGCTCGGGCTCGGACAGCTCGAGATTTTACAATTACTCAGCGGCCTGCAAACAGTTGACGGCCGCTTCCAATATTTTGTGTCGAAGCAGCGCATAACGGCTATTGTTGATTATGCCCATACTCCGGACGCCTTGAAAAATGTGTTGGTAACAATCAATGCATTGAGGACTGGAAATGAAAGCGTCATCACCGTAGTGGGGTGTGGTGGTGAACGTGACAAGTCTAAGCGTCCGGTTATGGGTCATATCGCATCCGAAATGAGCCAAACGGCCATATTCACATCAGACAACCCCCGTAGCGAACCCCCGCGGGATATCATAGCGGAAATGGAGGCCGGGGTGGAACCTCAGAATGTCCGGAAAGTCCTCGTAATCGAAGATCGGGAACAAGCCATCCGAACCGCCTGCAAGATGGCCGGTGGTGGCGACATCATCCTGATTGCCGGGAAGGGACACGAAACCTACCAGGAAATTGCCGGGGTCCGCAGGGACTTCGACGATTACAAACTGGTCAGCGAGGTACTCGAGCGGCTGGCTTCGGAGGTATGAATAAAGAACGAATCAATGCACCTGGTGCAAAAACGATAAAAGACGGCAACGTATGTTGTATTACCTGTTTGAGTATCTGGAAAGCACGTACCAGTTCCCCGGGGCGTCGCTCTTTAGGTTTCTGACCTTCCGTGCGGCCATGGCCGTATTGCTCTCCCTGGTGCTGGCAACCGCTTACGGGAAACGGGTAATCAACTTCCTCAAACGCAAACAGATTGGCGAAACCGTACGCGACCTCGGGCTTGAAGGCCAACAGGAAAAAGCGGGGACGCCCACCATGGGGGGGATCATCATCATCGCTTCCACGCTCATACCCACCCTGCTCTTTGCCCGCCTGGACAATATCTACGTCATCCTCCTGATAGTTACCACCGTCTGGATGGGGGTCATCGGGTTTATCGACGACTACATCAAGATTTTTAAAAAGAACAAAAAAGGTCTCAAGGGACGGTTCAAGATCACCGGGCAGGTGGTCCTCGGGCTTATCGTGGGGGCTACGCTGTATTTCCACCCGGAGGTAACCATGAAGGAGAAAAACACCACGGTGATCACCGAAAGCTTTGAATTACAGGAGGTGGAAGGGAAGGAAGTAAAGTCCCTGAAGACCAATGTCCCATTTTTCAAAGACAACGAACTCGACTACAGCCAATGGGTGAGCTGGATCGGGGAAGGGGCTGAGAAGTACGGCTGGATGTTGTTCATCCCCATCGTGATTTTCATCGTGACGGCAGTTTCCAACGGCGCCAACCTGACGGACGGCATCGACGGGCTGGCAGCCGGGACATCGGCTATTATCGTACTGACCCTGGGCATTTTCGCTTGGGTATCGGGTAACGCCATCTTTTCGGACTACCTGGATATATTTTTTATCCCCCGGGCGGGGGAACTGGTGGTATTCATCGCCGCCTTTGTAGGTGCCCTTGTCGGCTTCCTCTGGTACAATGCCTATCCGGCCCAGGTTTTTATGGGCGATACGGGCAGCCTGACCATCGGTGGCGTCATCGCCGTGATTGCCATCATCGTACGCAAAGAATTGCTGATCCCGCTCCTATGCGGCATCTTTTTCGCCGAATCCATCTCGGTGATGCTGCAGGTGAGCTATTTCAAATATACCCGGCGGCGGTTGGGGGAGGGGAAACGGATTTTCCTGATGGCGCCCCTGCACCACCACTACCAGAAAATGGGGTACCACGAAAGTAAGATCGTGACCCGATTCTGGATTATCGGGATCCTGTTGGCCATCGTGACCATCGTCACCCTGAAGGTACGCTGATATGGCAGCAGGGGGAAAGCGGGATTCGGCGCAGCAGGTTGCCGTGCTGCGGCAGGGCGGCAAACTGGCGATCCTGGGCGCAGGCGAAAGCGGCGCAGGTGCTGCCCAGCTGGGGAAGCAAAAAGGATTTGAGGTATTTGTATCGGACAAAGGGCCGATAGCCGAAAAATACAAAGACGTTCTTAATCAGACTGGTATTGCCTGGGAAGAAGGCGGGCACAGCGAATCGCGGATCCTCGACTCGGACCTTTGCGTGAAGAGTCCGGGGATTCCCGATACGGTCCCCCTGGTGGAGCAGCTCGTGGCAAAAGGGGTACCGGTGATCTCGGAAATCGAATTTGCCTCCTGGTATTGCGAGGCCACCCTGGTGGCCATTACCGGGAGTAACGGGAAAACCACCACGGCCATGCTCACCCACCACCTGCTGCGGCAGGGCGGAATGGATGCAGGCCTGGCGGGGAATATCGGCGATAGTTTCGCAGCCATGGTGGCCCGGGAATCACACCCCTGCTACGTGTTGGAAGTCAGTAGTTTCCAGCTCGACGGCATTCTGGGATTCCGGCCGCACATCGCGGTAATCACGAACATCACCCCGGACCACCTGGACCGGTACGGATATCGGATGGAGCGATATATCGCGTCAAAAATGCGGATCGCAGAGAACCAGGGGCCATCGGATTTCCTGGTTTTTGACCGGGACGACCCGGTGCTCGCAAAGGAAATGAACCCGGATGCGCTGGCCGCAAACCTCCTCCCGCTGACCCTGGAGGAAGACCCCGGGGCTGCTGGTTGGTTAAAAGGAAATGACAGTAACAGACA
>CAXQQM010000201.1:0-10535 GCA_964226055.1 Robiginitalea sp.
AGCAGGGCCAGGATGATTCCGATTGTAATTCGCGCTAGTGTTGCCATGGTATTCGATTTTTGATTGCGGGGGTTGACCCCTGGTTTACATATAGGTTTTGGTAGTTGCTTTTTACTTTTCAAATTTGCTCATTCTGCGGGGGTTGCCCCAATTGTCCCGACCGAGTTGTAGAATAGGCCGGATGAATTGTCAGAGGCTGTCCTCCTGGGCATTAATCTCCACACCGTTTTCGTCGATTTTCATCTTGAAACTGTCTTCTTCATCTTTCAGGTCGATGTCCACCCCGTTCTCGTCGATAATGATCCGGTTCTTGCGGCTGCCATCCTCCCACTGCCCGCCTCCGGCGTCCTCCGGGCAGTCCTGGCAGACCAGCATGCCGCTGGGTCCCATGACCCACCGGTACCGCACGATATCCCGGTAGTAGATCCCCCGGTCGTTTTGGGTGCGCCGGCCCAGGTAATTCCTGGCGGAAGGCTCAAAGACCAGGTAGGTGCCTTCAGGTACAAAAAGGGTCAGGCGCATTTCCTGGTTGCGCACCTTGTTGTCGGTGTCTGTGGTAAAATAATTGTCCAGGTTAACCACCGAGCCGGAAAGGGCGTAATCGTACCGGATGGCCCCGGCCCGTTGGCGGGCATCTTCATAAGAACGTCCGTCGGCATCCCGGCGCAGGCGCAGGGTAGCCACCGAATCCTCGGATTTGCGGATGTCGAGCAACAGGTCGTCCGAATAGAGCAGGGGCTGGTCGTTATCGTCGTACCGGATACGCATGCCCGCCACAATCGGGCCGGACTGCCTGTGAAAATCCCCTCCGCGAAACCGGATACGCAGCGTATCGGTGGCCGGCGAAGCCAGTGCCAGCGTATCGGTGGTGGTGACGCTTTCCGTGTAGGCGTGTGCGGCAACCTGCTTGACGCTCAGGACAGCCAGGCTGATTACGGCGATCAGCCAAAGGCCCAGCAGGGAAAACTTCGCGATGTTCCCAATGGATTTCAGGTTGTTCACCAGGATCTTCAACCCGAGGTACAGCAGGAAGAAGAAGGGTATGCCCACTGTCAGGAATACCAGGAGGGAAACAATCCAGACAGGTGTTTCCGTGGAGTTGAGCAACCCGATCAGGTCTACGCCCGGGATATGGACGGCGTCCACCACCCCAACCGTAAACATTGCGATAAACAGCCCGATCAGCGTTGCCGCCCCGATAATAATCAGCAGGATCCCGATAAATTTGCCGATAACCTTAAAGAAGAACATGATGACGTCGCCCAGTGTGTCGAAAAAGGTTTTTCCACTGCTTTTTACCCTGGAACCCACTTTTTCGTAATCCACACTGCGGACCCGTTCTGCCACGTCATCGAAGCCCTCCTTTACCTTCCGCTCGATATTGCTGATATTCACGGGTTCCCCGGTCATATCCAGTTTCTGTGCGGTTGTTGCGGCTTCGGGTACCAAAATCCATAGCAGGATATAGGCGATAAAGCCAAAGCCGGTAAAGACGGCAAGGACGATAAAGATCAGGCGGATCCACAAGGCGTCCAGGCCCAGGTAGTGTTCCAGCCCGGCACAGACGCCGCCGATGTACTTGTGGTCGATATCCCGATAGAGTTTCTTGGCGGAACGGGATGTACGGCTTTTTGCGGGTCCCGTACTCGGCGGGACATCCTCAAAAATATCCTCATCCACCTGGTAGTCTTCGGGTTGCCCCATGATGGCGATGACGGCGTCTACTTCCTTTTGGGTAATCACCTGTCGTTCGTTTTCCATTTTCTCGTAAAAAAGCTCGGCGATCCGCGCTTCGATATCGGCGATGATCTCGTCGCTTCCCGTTGTGCCGGCAAAGGAACGTTTTACAGCTTCCAGGTACCGGAGGAGCTTTTGATATGCGTTTTCATCGATATGAAAAAGCATATTGGCCAGATTAATATTTACAGTCTTGTTCATCTTACTTGTTTTTTGCGTTGGTGACCACATTGACGGCGGTTCGGAGCTCGTCCCAGGTGGTGTTCAGCTCCTTGAGGAAAATGGTACCGGTCTCCGTGAGACCGTAGTATTTCCGAGGCGGGCCCGAGGTGGATTCCTCCCAACGGTAGGAAAGCAATCCCGCATTTTTCAGTCGGGTGAGCAGGGGGTAAATAGTCCCTTCCACCACCAGCATCTTCGCGTCCTTCAGGGTGTCCAGAATTTCGGAGGCGTATTTGTCCTCCCCGCTCAGGATGGAGAGGATACAGTACTCCAGGACCCCTTTCCGCATTTGTGCTTTTGTATTTTCTACATTCATAATTTCGGGTCTTAATCCGACGATTCACAAGGTGCCCCCTGTTGGGTCGGTGTTAACTGTTCGTTTCTTGTTCTCATGATGGTTTGATTGATGAATAAACTCGTTGCGGCCTAATGCAGGCTGATGATTCGGTGCATTTTCCAACCGTCGTTTCCCTGTTTCCACACGGTCACAAATCGACTGGGTCTTGAAATGGCGTCCGGTTCCCGGTTGTTGTAAAATTTATGCAACCCGATTTCAACGGCACCGAAGCCTTTAATTTCGTGGACTTCCACACTTCCGGGAACCAGGCTGCGGGTCACTTGTCCGCAAATATTCTCTTCAATGCTCTCCAGGATCCCGGTCTTTGAAGTGCTCAGCCCCCCCTGGTCGTGATAAAATTCGAGGCTGTCACTGAGGAGTTCTTCCTGGGTGGACATATCGCATTCATTATAGGCGGTGAAGTAGGCCTTGTCCAGGTCCAGGATGGTCCGGTACAGTTCGGATTCCTCGGAAACCTGTCCGAAGGTATCCGCAATGGCGCCGATCAGAATGGCCAGGATCAACAGGATGTGCCGGGTTTTCAGGGCTGGGAGCGTGCGGTAAAGGGTTTGCGTTTTCATTATCGGATGAATTTGATGGTTAGGGGATATTTGAAATACTGCCCTTCATTGGTGCGGATGGTGGCCAGTATCGTATAGACGATGTTGACGACAAACAGCCCCATGGCCAGCAATCCTCCGATGCCTACCGGCCACCAGAAAAACGGGAAGTCGAACAAGCCTGTACCAAAGTCGAAATGGAAGGATTCAAAATTGTGGTGGTCACTCCAGGAAAGGATGCCGTGTTCGAACAGGCCCGGGATGGAGGCAACAAAGAATGGGATGCTGATGGCCCCTACCAGGAAAGAGTACAGGAACATACTGATCTGGAAGTTCAATGCCTGCTTTCCGTGGTAGTCCACAAATTCGTGCTGGTTGCGGTTGGATAGCCAGAGCACAAGGGGGACCAGGAACTGCCCGAAGGGAATAAAGAACCGGGACAGGGTGGATCCGTGGATTAACGCAGACAGGTTGCGCTCGTGTTTTGATAGTGATTCTGTCATGGCCTAGTTGTTTCTTATGCAAATATATATACGAAAAAAGGTATTATGCAAAACATAGTACTATAAATTAACATATATTTAACAAATGTAGGCGGGGATATTTTTGATACATTTATAGGTGTAAATACCAGCCCATGGCCCTATCGGTTCGCAGTTTCAACAGATTCATGTTCTTTAAATTACCCGCGGCCTGGTGGTGCGGGGTCCGGCTAACGGCACTGGATGGTAATCGGGGAGAAGCATCCGTTACCCACCGGTGGATCAACCAGAATCCGTTCCGCTCCATGTTCTGGGCGGTTCAGGGAATGGCTGCCGAACTGGCTACCGGGGCCCTGGTGATGTACCACATCCGGAAAAGTGGCCAGCCAATCTCCATGCTGGTACTCAACAACCAGGCAAACTTCTCCAAAAAGGCCACGGGTCGCATTCGTTTTGAATGCCTGGACGGAGAGAAGGTCCGCCATGCCATTGAACAGGCGGTTTCGACGGGGAAGGGGCAAACAGTTTGGATGCAATCGGTAGGCGCGAACGCGGCCGGGGCCACCGTGAGCATTTTTGATTTTGAATGGACGCTGAAGGTCAAATCCTGAGTAGTTTATTTTTTTTAGTATCTTTTTACTCTACTGCATATCATCAATCAACCATTACCAATACTATGCCTTATGATCTCAGTTTTCAGGTCCGTCCCGATTATGTCGAAGCACAACTGACTGTCGAGATAACGCCGGGGCAGGAGTTGAAGGAAGCCATGCAGCGCTGGGAGGCGGTTGCGCGGATTTGCCGGGAAAACAACCTGAATAAGGTGCTTGTGGTCATGACCTTTTCCGGGAGTTACGGGATGGAGACCAAATTCCAACTTGCCAGGGGGGCTTCCTCCATCGGTTGGAGCCCGAACCTCAAGCTGGCCGTGGTCATCCCGGACCCTGTACATTACAACGAACAGCTCTTTACGGAAACCGCCATGAACAACCTGGGATACGAAATGAAGTTATTCCTTAAAAAAAGACCTGCCAGGAAATGGTTGCTGGGATAGGCCTTTGCCTGTACCCGAGTCACCGGCACCTGTATTCAGGGCGGAAGCATCAAAAAATCTGTAACATATCAAGCGGACCTGCTACCAACAGGTAGTCGTAATAGTAACCCAAAGCAATACAACTTATGAATACCGGAAACCACGAAGTCGATTATGAAATATTCGGGGAAGAGATGCAATATGTGTCGGTGGAACTGGACCCGAACGAAGGGGTCATTGCCGAAGCCGGCAGTTTTATGATGATGGACCCGGACATCCGGATGGAAACCATTTTCGGGGACGGCAGCAAGAAGGACACGGGCGTACTGGGCAAGATATTCTCTGCTGGAAAACGGGTGCTCACCGGCGAAGGACTGTTTATGACGGCCTTCTACAATGGCGGACAGGGTAAGAAGAAGGTCAGTTTTGCCTCTCCCTACCCGGGGAAAATCGTCCCCATTGACCTGAAGGAGAAAGGCGGCAAGTTTATCTGCCAGAAAGATGCCTTTCTCTGCGCTGCCAAGGGTGTTTCCGTGGGAATTGAATTTTCCCGGAAGTTGGGTCGCGGTTTGTTCGGGGGCGAGGGATTTATCATGCAAAAACTCGAAGGGGACGGGATGGCTTTCGTTCACGCAGGGGGAACCCTGGCGCGCCGTACCCTCCAGGCCGGGGAGGTACTGCGGGTCGACACCGGGTGTATCGTGGGCTTTTCCCAAACCGTTGACTACGATATCGAATTTGTGGGCGGGATAAAAAATACGCTATTCGGGGGCGAAGGCCTTTTCTTTGCCACCCTTAGGGGGCCGGGCACCGTCTACATCCAGTCCCTGCCATTCAGCCGCCTGGCCGGCCGGGTCCTGGCAGCTGCCCCCAAGGGCGGCGGCAAGGACAAAGGGGAGGGGAGTATCCTCGGCGGGCTCGGCGACCTGCTCGACGGCGACAACCGGTTCTGATACGGGTGGACCCCCATGCGGCTGGCCCCCATGCGGTTGGCTCCGATGCTTCATCCGCCTGATCCGGACCGCTGGCTGCCGGCACTTCGGTTGGAATACACCTGCCTATTCGGGAATCGTATTGTCCGATGCGGGTATCAACCGGGCGCTCAGGTCGGGGTCGGACATATCCGGGTCCAGGGGATACATAGGCCGGATGATCCGTTCATGACCCAGCCGGGCAAGGTCCTGGTCCACCCCGCCGGGAGTGAGTGCCATTACCCAGCCGCCCCGCATGTCGTATAATTCCGGTACGAGATAACCAATTTTCACTACCACGATATCCGTTTCCCGGGGATTGAGCCCCAGGCGGGTGAAGTCTTCTTCCCGATGGTAGGGTTTGCGTTTCTCCGTGACAATAACATGTGCGTTCCCTACTTTTATCACGGCCTCTGTCTCTGCGTGGGGGTCGCCTTTACGCAGAGCAGTGACTATTCCCTCCAGTAAAAGGGGCGGGGCATAGCGGTCATCGACGGCTGCCCCCACCCGGCCGCTTACCCTGCCGCCCACCCCGGTACGAACGGCTTCCCGGATCAGTTCGGGGCCGGGGATTGAGGCGTAGATCAGGGTCGGACCTGCCGGGGTGGCAAATTCCTCACGCTTCAGCAATTCCGTAAGTGTCCAGGTGACATCCCCGGCGCCACCGGCTGTTGGGTTATCCCCCATGTCGCTGATGATAAAGGGCTGTTCCTCGCTGGTTAGCGCCTGGCGGAGCGCGCTTTCAAAGTCCGTAGTGGGGGCGACAAATTCAAATTCGTCCCGTACCTTCCAGAATTCCCCTGCCAGGTATTCCGCACCGGAGACCACCTGTTCCCGGTTATCGCCGGTTACCATAACCACCGCGTGGTTACGGGGTTCATCGGCCCATGCATAACCGATCCAGATGGCGGCATCCACCACCCCGTCACGCCCGGCTACGCCAGGTACCTTGGCATACAGGCTCTTTCCCGGCTCCACCCGTGTGCTGGTCTTCTCCCCGGGCAATAGGATGGGTACCGGAACCCAGGCCTTATAAGCGGGTTTCCCCTTCCCGCTTTCCAACCGGTCCAGCAGGTTGTCCACAGCCCGCTTTTTGGATTCCAGGGCGTCCTCGTGCGGCGCCATGCGGTAACAGGTTATCAGGTCGGTATGCCTGGCGAGCCGCCTGGAGACGTTTCCGTGCAAATCCATGGAAGTGGATATGAGGACTTCAGGGCCCACCACTTCCCGGATGCGGTAGATCAAATCGCCTTCCGGATCATCCATCCCTTCGACGCTCATGGCGCCGTGGATGTCAAAAAACAAGCCGTCAAACGGTTTTTGGGCCTCGAGTCTTTGAAGGGTTTGCCCTACCAGTGATTCGTAGGCCTCACGGGTTACCGTCCCGCCGGGAAGCGCCTTTCCCACCAGGGTAGGGACCCAATTGGCGCGCTTCCGGTTTGCCGAATCTGTGTGCAAGAAGGGGTATCGGGCAAAAATGGAATCCCCTGTCCGGGGGTGGAATGCGGCTTCTTCGGTCCGCGCCGGGGAAAATGTGCTCGATTCGATGCCGAGGCCGGCAATGGCAATCCGCGGGAGATCGTCGTTGGGCGCTTCCCCGGATGGGTTGTTTTGACCGCAGGCGGCCAGTAATAGAAATAAAGCAAAAAGGTAGTATCGGCTTGGGTTCATGGATGAAGGATCTGTATTAGGATATCAAACAGGTTCAGGCATCGCATAGGTGCTTGCCCCCGCTCTTTAAATGTATCAATTTAATTTTATTGAAGGGCACGATCCGACCGTGCCGCGGGTTCCCCTTGGGATGCTGCGCAGAAGTCCTAACTTTGGGTTGTAACCCATAGGCCATGCCCGAACACGACAGACTTAAGAATATCCGGAAAGAAACACTCTCCAATGCCTGGTACACCCTGTACCGATACGAATTCGATTATCGGCGCTCGGATGGCAGATGGGAGACCCAGCAGCGGGAAGTGTACGATAGGGGCAATGGCGCAGCCGTTTTACTGTATGATTCTTCCCGTCGGAAAATCCTCCTGACCCGGCAATTCCGCATGCCCACTTTTGTAAACCAAAACCCCGGCGGCCTGCTCACCGAGGCCTGTGCCGGCCTGCTCGACGGGGCAGACCCTGAAGCTGCCATCCGGAAAGAGATCCTGGAGGAAACGGGGTACCGGGTGGAGCGACTGGAAAAAATCCTGGAAGCCTACAGTTCCCCGGGGGCGGTTACGGAAATCCTCCATTATTACCTGGCCGCTTACCAGCCCGCGCAAAAAGTAGCGGAAGGCGGGGGCGTTCCCGAGGAAACCGAGGACATCGAACTGCTTGAATTCGGGTATGGGGAAATCCTGGAGAAAGTCCGGAACGGGGAGATCCGGGATGCCAAGACACTCATCCTGATCCAATACGCTGCACTTTTCGGCCCGTTGCGTCCTGAAGCCCGTGAAATTCAGTAATTGGCGCGCACCCATCGCAGGATTTCCTGCATGTTTTCCTTGATGACAGCCGAAGGTTCCGTAAAGTGGTTATTCATCATGGAAAAATAGACCCGTTTCCCCGATTGTGTAATTAGGTAACCACTGAGGTTGTGGTTGTTGCTGAGGCTCCCCGTTTTTCCGAATACATACGGGGACGGGGCATCCCGGTACCAATCCTCCAGGGTCCCGTCCTCTCCGCCCTGCGCCAGCAGGGCAAACAACCGGTGTTCCGGGAATTCCTTGTAGAGCCTGTCCAGCAGGTAGACGATGGATTCCGGGGTAAAAAGGTTATACCGGCTGAGGCCCGAGCCATCCACCCATCGCGGGGGCTGTGGAATACCGGACAGGAACTCTTCGAGTACCCGGTCGCGGGCAGCCTGAAAACTCAGCGTATCCGATTGAGTACCCGATACCAGGAGCATCAGTTGTTCCGCGATAAAATTGTCGCTTTCCTTCATCATTTTGGCGTACAGGCTGTCCGAAGCTATCCCGGGAAGGATTTCCAGGGGGACGGGGGGAATATCGCCGGGTACCACGACCCTGCCCGACAGGGCTGACCAAATGTCCCGCTCCAATTGCTCGGAAATACGCAGGGGGATGTCCAGGGTATCCCCCGGGGAAGGCGTTTGAAAGAACACATTCCGAATCGGTGAACGGGCCCGCCCGCCCTTGTGCGCCAACAGGCTGTCCCGGAAAAGGGGGGGTGATATGTGCAAACCTTCCGGGTTGTGGATCTGTCGCAGGATATTTCCATGTACCGGGAAGGCGCTCCGGCCCGGCATGTAATAGGCGTCGAAATCGTCCCAGGACCAACCCGGCCCCCAGATGGGATCCCTGAGGTTTGTGTTCACCATAGTGACATAGGGAAATCCCCGGATAAACTTCAAGGCGGTACTGTCCTTCAGGTCCGGGTGCAGGGCCGAGGGGTCACCGGTACCCACCACGAATATGCTGTCGCGGTACCGGGCGTATTTGAGGGATGGGATTCGGTCCGGCAGGGTTTTCATGGCAGCGTAAAGCGTAAACAGCTTGACGTTGCTGGCGGGGGTAAAATACTTTTGAGCGTTTAGGGAGAAAAGGGTATCCCGGCTGGTTGCATCTACCAGGAGGACCCCTGTGAACTGGTTGGAGCCTGCCTCCTTTTGGAATTGCCGGTCCAGGTGCCGGGTTACTTTTCGGACCGGCGAACAACCCGCGAGGCATACGAAGACCGCCAGGGCACCCAAAAAACGATATGAGCAGGCGGGTCTCAAAAAATGTCCGTTCATGGGACTTTTTAACTATTTATTGATGAAAATATCAAATATTTAACGACTTATGGGCAATATTTCGCAAGATAATTTGGTTAAATTTGAAGAGACACGTCTAACTAAACAAGCTCAAAAAATGGCTGGCACTATGTTGGAGTACACAAAAACAGTACTCCAGAAAGTGAGTTTCGATGCGCGTTTATTCAGCAGGGAACTCCAAAAAGCTATCAAAAGATTGCTACCGAATGAACTTGAGGAGTTGCGCAACTGGCTGCTGCTCTTCACTACAGACAAACCGGAATTGCAGCAAACCTTACAATACCTGCCCGTCTGATACACACCCCGCACATGCGGGGTTTTTTTATCCGGTTTTTTTCCGGGCCCCGTGCCGCGTCGGGCTGATAATCTTTACATCCTGAAAAGCAATTGCCCCGCGCACCACAGAGGCGATGACCTCCTTGAGCGATTCGGTAATCTGAAACTTCAGTTCCTTCTTGTGGTAGATCAGGCTGACCTCCCGCGCGGGGGGCGGATCCTGGAAAAACCTCAGGTTTTCCCGCCTGTCGTCCCCCAGGTCCAGCGTGTGCAGGAAGGGGAGGAGTGTCATGCCAAGTCCTTCATCGGCGAGTTTCACCAAAGTTTCAAAACTACCGCTTTCCAACTGGAAATGGTCAGAGTCCAGGCGGGACCCCGCCTTGCAAAGGTTCACCACCCCATCGCGGAAACAGTGGCCGTCCTGGAGCAACAGGATGTCCTCCAGGTCCAGGTCTTCGGGGCGGATTTTTCCAAGCCCGGCCAGCCTGTGGCCATCGGGGACATAGCCTACAAAGGGTTCATAATACAACGGCCGCTCTGTGAGTTGCTCAATCCGGAGCGGGGTCGCCGCAATTCCTGCGTCCAGGTGGCCTTCCAGAAGGTTGGCAATCAAACTTTCCGTGCTTTGTTCCTTGATGATGAGCCGCACCTTCGGATACCGGTCGATAAACGATTTGAGGAACATGGGCAGCAGCGTGGGCATGATTGTCGGGATAACCCCAAGGGTGAACGTACCGCCGATAAATCCTTTTTCCTGGTCCACGATGTCCCGGATACGGGCAGCCTCGTTGACGATATTCCGGGCCTGGTCCACGATTTTTTGTCCCGCTTCCGTAATGCTGATGGGTTTTTTGCTCCGGTCGAATATCAGCAGGTCGAGTTCGTCTTCCAGCTTCTGTACCTGCATGCTCAGGGTAGGCTGGGTGACAAAGCATTTCTCGGCTGCAACGGTAAAATTCCGGTGCTCGGCCACGGCCAGCACATACTGCAGTTGCGTAATGGTCATTTGAGTCGGTTTGGTGAATTAAAAGTATAAAATGTATGGATAGTAAGGGTGATTTATCATAAGGAGATTCAATACAAGGGTCGGAATATCGATGAAATTGGGATGGAAGCAATGGGAGAGCCCAAAGGACAGTCCGGAAATAAAAAAG
>CAXQQM010000202.1:0-8058 GCA_964226055.1 Robiginitalea sp.
GACTTGACTCCAGGACCTGTTGTGGACTTCACCCCGGGGCCGCTTTTGGACTTGACTCCCGGGCCTGTTTTAGACTTTACGCCGGGACCTGATTTGGATTTTACCCCCGGGCCGGTCTTGGACTTCACCCCGGGACCTGATTTTGACTTGACCCCCGGGCCGGTTTTGGATTTGACCCCCGGGCCGCTCTTGGGCGACAGCGGGGATTTTGGATTCGATGCATCGGACATGGCTTTGTTCTTTAGTAGTTAGTATATTCACTATATTAGTTAAAATAACCATCTAAACCAAGGAATTTCGCCGGTATTTCCCTCTCAAAAACAACCGGTTACGGCATATGAAGTTCAGTAAGTTTATCAAGGAATGCCAGGAGCACAACGTCCTGAAAAACCTGTCTATTTATGTTGTTTCCAGTTGGGTCTTGCTCCAGGTTATCGACCTGATTTCAGGGCCACTCGGCTTCTCAAACCAGGTGGTTGCCTATGTGCTCATCCTGCTGCTGATTGGCCTGCCCTTGTACATATTCGGAATCTGGAAATACAAACTGGCCACTTCCATCAAGCGGAAGCCCGTAACGGATTCGCAAGGCGAACCGGTTCCCGGAAAATTTCGGCGGAGCGGATTCCAGAAGATCTACTTTTTCTTCCTGGCGCTCATCAGCCTGATATGCCTGGGGATCGCCCTGTTTATCGTCAATACGAATTTTGTGGGTTCGATGGACCTCCCATCCCTGGAATCCGACGATAAAATCGCCGTCCTGGAATTTAAGAACCTCACCGGCGACCCGGAGAACGACCTGGTCGGAAAGATGGCCGTCGACTGGATCATCCACGGGGTTACCCGGAACAAACTGGGCCAGGTGATCTCCCCGGAAATCATCGCGGATTATTCCAAGGTGCTTCGGGCGAGCCTGATCCCGACAGAAGACAACCGGCTTTTCAGCAATTACCTGAAGCCCTCCCGGATCGTGGAGGGGGAATACTACCTGGCCAACGGGCAACTCATCTTCCAGTGCGCGATCATGGACGGCTCCATGAACCGGACCCTGATCTCCTTCGAACCCGTTTCCTGCGAGCCGGGTGCCCCCCTGGATTGTATCGAGGCGCTGAACCAGCGGATACAGGGCTATTTTGTCAATGTGGAGCGCAAAGAGGAAAGCCTGGAGGAACACCCGCCCAAGTACGAGGCTTATAAATTATTCAACCTGGCGAAACAGTGGCGTTACGAGGATGACCGGAAGTACCTGGACCTGCTCAACCAGGCCATCGCCGCGGATACCACCTTCTTTGAGCCGAAAATTTACCGGTTCATGCACTATTTCAACCGGGGGGCGTACCGCAAGGCGGACAGCCTGCTGACCCGGATCAAACTCTCCGCGGGCCTGTTCCCGAGGCAGCGCAACCTGCTGAATGTCTACGACGCACTGTTGCAGGGCAACCACCGGAATACCTACCGCTACCAAAAAGAAGAGTACAAAATTACGCCTCTCCATCTGGAGACCAACTCGAATATGATGATATTCACCTTGCAATTGGTAAACAAACCGCAGGGTGTGGATTCCATATTCCGCGAGGTGGAAATGGGGGAAATGGACCTGTCCCAGTGCGACTTTTGCACGGAGCGATACAAGATCAAGGCAATGTCGGATATCGAACTGGGTGACTACCCTGCGGCCATCGCGCTGTTGCAACAGTTTGAGGATGGCGTGGAATTCGGTATCCTCAAGAAAATCCTCCTGCGCGCCCATATCCGGAAGGGGGACTTTGAGAAAGCCCGATCCCTACTGTCCCGATACGCGGACCTTTTTGACCCCTCCCAACTTTCGGACATTCGGCTTTTTGCCGCCAAAGAATTCATCATCGCCGGGCGGCAGGACCTGGCGGATACCGAGCTCTCAGAAATCCTTTCTGCCCGCGGCTACCGGAATGCGCAGGCGGATTCCACAGCTTTGCCCGTTATTGCCGAAAGCCTGTTTTACAAAGGGGAATACCAGGAGGCGGAAACCGTCCTGGAGGAACTCACCAGCCGGGGGGAAGCGGATTTTTATTTTACGAGCCTGCTGGCGGCCTGCTATCATAAAAATGCCGAGCCCCAACGGGCTGCGGCATTGATTGCGGACCTGGAGTCTCGCAAAGGACCCTACCAATTTGGGGAGGTGCCCTATTCCCTCGGACAGTATTACGCCATTATCGGCGATGCACAACGAACCTACCAGTACCTGCTTCGGGCAATAGCCGAAGGGCACTGGTATGAAACGGGCGCGTTCCGGAACGACCCATTGCTCAAAGATTACATCAATACGGACACCTTTTCCAGGATACGGACCTTCTGGCATTGATTCGCCTGTAAAGCACTCAAACTATGGACTTACTTCAGAACGCGCACGCCCTGCTCATCGGAATTTCCTACGAAGACGGCCTGGATACCATCGGGGATGCCGAGGACGTGGCCCGGATCCTCCGGGACCCGGAGCGCTGCGGTTACCCGCCCGGGCAGGTTACCTTACTGATAGGGGCGGATGCCGACCGGAAAGGAATCCTGGGAGCGCTCGAGGCGCTGGCGGAGCGAACCGACGAACAGTCATCCGTCTTCCTCTACTATTCCGGGCACGGGGATGTGCTGGATGGTGTATTCCATTTTGTCCCCCATGGAATCCGGGAGGGGATGGAATACGACGAATATACCGCCGCCTGGGTGACCGCCGAGGAAATCCGGGATCGGATCAATGCCCTGTCTACCCGGAGGCTGATCTTTTTTATGGATTGTTGCCACGCAACGGGAATTGCTTCCAGCGGTTTCAGGCCGAAAATCGCCGGGTCCGGGGACGAAGGCCCGGGCAAGCAGGGGCCCAGCTTTGAAAAACTCGAAGGCCTAGCCCAGAAAGTGGATAATGAAAAAGGCATTTCCATCGTCGCTTCCTGCAAGGAGGAACAGGAATCCTACCAGCTCAACGGGGATAAAAACAGCGTATTTACCAAATACCTGCTTGAAGCCCTGGAGGGGAACCACCTGACTGAGGTGACCGACCCGTACGTACGTATCCTGGAGGTGGCCGGCTACCTGCTCCGGGTAGTCCCCGAGACCATCGAACAGGTAGCCCGGGATTGCGACCCGCCCCTTGATATCCGCCAGGAGCCCTATGTCAACCTGGAAATGTACGACAATTTCATCCTGAGCCGGATCCCCGGAAACCGGCCTGCCCAGGGTGCCTCAGCCACCGTGGGAAAGGCTCCGGGTGCAACGGCCACGGATAAATCGGCCCCGGAGGCGGGCCAGCCCCAGGCCAAAGAGGTCCGGCTGATCTACCGGGAAACCCCCGGGGCGAACAACCTGATCTTGTTTATCCACGGTTTTACCGGGGAGGCATCCCGGACGTTCGGGAGCCTGCCGGACCTGCTTATGGACGACCCGGAGTTTGACGGCTGGGACATGAAACCCTTCGGGTACTCCCAGTTTATCGAACCGGAACACGGGAAACAGGTGTGGGGCGGGATCCGGGATATCCAACGCATCGTGGACTATTTCTGTACGTCTGTGAAATATAAATTTGCCGACTACGACCGGATTGCCATTGTCGCCCACGGCCTCGGCGGGCTCGTGGCCCAGAAAGCGCTCTTGCAAATCCCCGGGGATGCCCTGGGCAAAATCTCCCACCTGGTCCTGATGGGGTGTCCGAGCCATGGGCTGGCCCCGGAGGAATTCGAGGCGGAATGGCACAAGGACTACGCGCAGATGCGACGTGAAGGTCCGTTTATCGCGGGTTTGCGCAAAGACTGGGACACCCGGTTTGGGGGGGAGTTGCCATTTTCGCTCAGCGTCATCGGGGCCTCCTCGGACACCTTTGTATCGCCCGAATCCTGTTTCGGGCCTTTCCCGGAGGCAGCCTGCGTTACCCTGTACGGGGACCACTTCTCCATTGTCCGGCCGGATGGGCCTCAGGCGCCATCTCACCGGCTCATCCGCGAATTCCTCACCGGTTCGGAAGCCCTCGGGGAATTCGGCGACGCACAGGAGCGTAACCTCGCCCTGGGCCGGTACGAATCCGTGGTACGGGAACTCGGGGAAGACCCGATGGCTTTAAGCGGCAAAGGACTCAAACAACTGGTCTTTGCGCTGGAGGGGCTGGACAGGAGGGATGAAGCCATGAAATTGCTGGATTCCCATCCGGAGGCGGAGCGTTCCACCGACCTGATGGGGATTATCGGGGGGCGGTACAAACGGGCCTACCTGCGCAAGCCCAACAAGAAAGACGGGGAAACCGCCCAGGTGTATTACGGCATCGCCCTGGATGCCGCCCGCGAAAAGAACGATCCCCCCCAGGTCTACTACCTGGCGATCAACCTGGCCTTCCTGGCCCTGGTGGTGGATGAAGACCGGGAAAGCATGCAGACCTTTGCCCGCCTGGCACTGGAAGCCGCGGAGAATTCCCCGGATTCCCTCTGGAAAACAGCCACCCTGGGGGAGGCAGCCCTCTACCTGGGCGACCTGGAGGCAGCCCAAACCCACTATGCCCTGGCCTCCTCACAGGCGGGGATACGGGAAAAATTATCCATCCACCTGAATGCCCTGGCCGCCTATTGCGAATTGTACGAAACCCGCAGGGAGGATGACGCATTTATCCGGTTCCTCAAGGCGCATTACCTATCCTGATCCACACCCCGGCATGAAACACTTTAAAAAAGGGCAAATACCCGATTTGGATTTTCAAAAGGCGGTCAAAAAACCGATTCCCATACGATGCGTCCAACTCGACGTTCCTTTCCGGGTGGAAACCATGGAGGGGGTAATGGAAGGGAAAGCCGGCGACTGGTTGGTGGTGGGGGTGCATGGGGAAATGTATCCTATCGATGCGGAAATATTCAGCAAGACCTACGATCTGGTCCGCTAAGGCGCAACTTCAAAAGCGGCGGCCCTGATTCAATAGGCAACTTTTAAAAACAGGACATCTCCCAGGATTTTTCGTTCCAGGACCAAAACCAGGTTGCCATTCTGGATGAAGGCCCCTTTCTTCCCCTTGACCGAATTACCGGTAAATTCATTGTACGCTGCCCGGTTGCTTTTAGACAGCAGGACATCCTCCACCTTGGGTATCCGGCTGCTTTCCACATTCGGTTCACCCAGGCGGAAGACCAGGTCAAAAACCCGGTCCTGCCCCAGCAGGGAATCGTCGTCCACCTCATCGGTGAGCGCTCGTCCGGCAAACAACCACCCCACCCGGCTTACCGCGCGGATGCGTTCCAACGCTTCCTGGGATTGGGGGGACAGGTCTTCTTTGGTGCTTCCCTCGGTGTTTTCAATATGGGTCCGCAGGTATTCCAAATAGGCGTTTGCCGTATTGGTGGTTTGCGCCTGGGTCCACTCGGGGTCCTGACTGAGTTCTTCCTGCTTCTCCCGGGCTGCCTCCAGATGCCCGGCCACTTCCGGGAAGTTGTATTTATCGACGGCCTGGAGGTAATTGGTATAAGCCTCCACCGTGCCCTCGCTGTCGGCAATTTCCCAGTTTTCCTCATCGAGCTCGGCCTCGAGGTCCTTTAGCTTTGCCAGGATATCGACCCATAATTCACTCATATCCGCCTTTAACTTCCCGGCCACATCTTTTCCGGGGCGGTAGGCGGCTTCCTCTGCACCGGCTGTGATATCCCCGGGGTCTTCACCAAGGGCTTCTATTTGAGCCCTCACGGCATCCTCCCTATAAAAAATGCCCTGTTTTTCGATGGATTCCAGCAATTTCAGATAGGGCTCCTGGGGGGAAATGCCCGCCTGCTCCGGGTCGTCAGAGGCTTGGGGGTCCTGGTCCTGGAGTTGTTCAAAACTGGCCACTGCCTGCGCCTTCAGGTCGTTGTAGGTCCTCATCGTATCCAGGGAATCCCGGATTATCGGGTAGACGAAAAAATAGACAGCGGCAAGTACCATCACCCCTGCCAGGGACCATATCCCGATCTTGAGGTTGCGCCTGTTTTTCCTGTCGCGTTTTTCCGCTTTTTCGCTATCCCCGAGATATTCGCGGCATGCCGCAAATAGTGTGTTGTAGCGTTTGGCCCAGGCCTCGGTCGGCTGGAACCGCTCATACCAGTCCCGGGCCAGGGACAGTTCCGTCCCCTTGAGCAGGTCCTTCTTTTTATCGGCATAGAGCTGGTAATCCTGGGAGAGTTTCATGTAAGTGGATGCCATTTCCCCTTCCTCTTCCACCCATCGGTCCAGTCGCTTCCATTGCCGAATCAGGCTCTCGTGGGAGATATCGATGATGTTGTCTTTTTTGTCGGACATCTGGTCGATCATCAGGAAGGACCGCCGGCCTTCGATAAAGACACGGATTACCTTGTCCAGTACGGCTTCGCTGGTGCCGGTGAGTGCGAGCAGTTCCCCGTAGTGCGCCGGGCGCCGGGTTTTGCGGCCGTGCTCATCGACGGTAGTCAATGCCTGGAACATTTGTTTGGCCACCTGGAACTCATTTTTGTCCAGGGTCTTAAGGGCCTCATCCGCATGGTTCGACAAGGCGTTCTCCAGGCCTCCGATGGCCTTGTAATCTTCCAGGTCCATCTCCCCGTTGGCATCCTCCCGGGTCTCAAATTCCCAGATGCGCATCAGGGCATGCTGCAACAGGGGAAGCTCGTCCTGGACCCGTCCCATCTCGTTGAGCAGTTTGGAACTCAGGGCGGAATTTACCCGGGCACCGAAAAGCTTTGCGGGGCCCTCGATGACCATTTTAAGTTGTTGGCGGTTCAGGCGCGGTACCAGGTACAGGCTCTGGTTCATCGCCTCCGGCAGGCCGTGGAACTCCGCACAATCCCCGATAAAGTCGGAACGCATGGTCAGCACAACATAGATCGGCAGGTCCTTTTGGCGGGCGAGCTCCAAGATGATATTGACAAAATCGATGGCATTGTCCCGGCGCTTCCGGTTCCCTTTCTCCGTGGCAAATCGAAAGAGCTCTTCGAATTGATCGACCAGGATGAAAAAATTGATCTTGCGCTCCCGGAACAGGGGTTCCAGCAGGGAGAGGATCGCGTCTACCCCTTCCTCTTCGATAGTTTGCACCAACTGGTTGGTGGCATCGGCGTCGTGGGCCTGGTACAATTCGCTCAACAGGGATTTCGCCAGGTTCCCCATGGGATTTTGCCCGGGTTTCATGATGGAGATCAACCACTGGTCGCTGTCGTCCACCAAGTACCCCGCTTTGAGGGAAGGGATGAGCCCGGCGCGCAGCAGGGAAGATTTCCCGCATCCGGAACTGCCCACCACGGCCACAAAATGGTGCGCATGGAGCCGTTGCAACAATTCCATGGTTTGTTCCTTCCTTCCAAAAAACAAAAGGCTTTCGTCGTCATTGTACGGCCGGAGGCCTACATAGGGGTTTTCCACATCTACTAGCATCAGGCGGGCATTCTGAGTTCCTTCAGGAATTCCTCAATAGCGGCATCATTGAGGTCCGAGTTGTCGCTCTGGTCGATCATGTTGATCTTCAGCAGCCGCTGGTTAATACCGATATCGGCATCCTCCTTGTGCGGCGGGGCCACGTAGATAAAAAAGTCTTCCACCGGATAGTTGTTTTTCATGATGAGCTGCAGGGCTGCGTTAACGCGTTCCTTGACCCATTCCTTGGAGACGTTGCCGTAGAGAAAGATCAACTTCCTTACCTGGCTCATCCGGTTGCCGAGCATTTCGAGGTTTTTCAACGGGTCGTCTTCCTGGGGGTTGATAAATGGGAGTATTTGTTTTTGGACCAGTAGCCGGCTGAGGTCCAGGGCGTAGAGGTGGTCCTTTTCATGGGTATCCAGCAATACGGACATCCTGCCGTCCGATGGCATTTCCGCTGGTTTTCGATCCTTGATCTGTTGGGCGTAGTCCTCGATCTGCTGGGCCAGGGAACTTTTGCTTCCCCGGATAAATTCATATTGTTTGTCCACCAGCTGGCCGGCTTCCACCGCCGTCAGGAAATTCCGGTATTCCCCTTCCTCTATATCGGCAAATTCGGCATCGCTGGGTATCCAAACCATCTGGGGGGTCTCCGACTGCAGGCAAATTTCGGTTTGAACCTGCGGGTACCACAGGTCGGGT
>CAXQQM010000203.1:0-7876 GCA_964226055.1 Robiginitalea sp.
GTGCTGATAACCGAAACAGGTGGTTGATCCGCTTGAGTTCAGGGGTCCCCATAAAATGTGATTCCACCCACTCCTTTTTCATGTGCAGCACCGCTTTCCGGTAGTCCGTGGTAACGCCGTAATCGAAATTCAGGTGGGGGATGTTCGATCCGATCAAAACCAGGTCGCTTTGGTTGTAGCGGGAAAAATGCCTGCCGACGTGCCGGTTTCCCCAGGCGTTGTCGATGTAGACCAACTCGAATTCCGGGTGGAAGTGCCAGAAAAACAGGTCGCTGAGCCTCGGGTTGAACATGAGGGAGAACGACCGGTCTTCCGTACTCGTTATGGTTTCCAGGCGGATTTGCATGTTGTTTTCAATTGGATCCTGATAAAACTATGCCAAATCATCAATATAGTACAAAGGCAAGTCAAAGGACGTCATTAAATCCAACGAATAAAATGGCATTTTTGTATAAGACAAATGGGATTATTCGATTAAAATGCATCCGGAAGCAGGTAATTGCCTGATTTTTCCCAGGCAGGCGCAACCATTCATGTTAACATGATTCAAACCGGATTTTCCCGGTTGGCGCACTTTTTCGAAATAACCAAGAAAAGAAATCCTCATAAAGCACCTCCCCATGGAACAGCCAGTAAAACCTTCTCAAGCAGACAACGCCCACAAAGACATCCCGGGAAATCCCTCAACGGCCAAAAGCAGCCAGGTGGCGCTCCGCAAGGAAGCCCGGGCGGATGCCCTTCGGGTACTTTCCCCGGAAGACTGGGCATTCTGGAAGGAGAACGGCTATATCGTCATCAAAGGGGCCGTTCCCCGGGAACAGGCGCTGGAGACAGCGGAATTCCTCTGGGAATTCGACGAGAAGGACCCGGACAACCCTGAAACCTGGTACGCCCCGCCCCGTACGGAAATCCAGATGAAGGAACTCGCCGGGACTGGAATGGTGGAGGTGTACAACAACCAGGCCCTTTGGAATAACCGGCAGGCCCCGCGTGTATACGATGCCTTTGTCGATATCTGGGGGACGGAACGGCTTTGGGTAACCATCGACCGGGCCAACCTGAATTTCCCGATGCGCCCGGGCCACGAGTACAAGGGTTTTATCCATTGGGATTACGACCCGGAAACCAGGCCCCAGCAGGTGCAGGGCGTCCTGGCCCTTGCCGAACAGACGGACCCCGAGATGGGCGGTTTCCAGTGCATTCCCTGGTTGTTCCGCAATTACGATACCTGGAAGCAAACCCAGCCCGAGGACCGGGACCGGTTCAAGCCGGACATCACCGGGTTGGAGGATAAAATCGTAAAAGTACCGATGGAAGCGGGGGACCTGTTGATCTTCAACAGCCTGCAGCCCCATGGCATTCGCCCCAACCGCTCGGGGAACAAGGTCCGGATTGCCCAGTATATCTCGATGATGCCTGCCGAGGAATCGAACCGGGAACTCCGGGAATGGCGCATCCGATCGTGGAAGGACCGGGTGGCCCCGGAGGGCTATGCCTTTCCCGGCGACCCGAGGAACTGGGAGCAGGAACGCTACCCCCGGGCGGAACTCTCAGACCTGGGGGAAAAGCTACTGGGCTTGCGGGATTGGTAAGTCCGTTTTCCTTACCTCCAGGATACTCCTCCCTGATGGGGATACCCATTCCCCGTTTCGCAAAATGTAACAGGAACCGAAAATTTTGATATGTAAAATTTCCGGCTGTCAGGATAACGGGGATGATTTCGTAACTTATTCGCTGCAAACGAAACGAACTCCGGGTGGCGGGCCGGCGCGTCCCCATTCATTCAACCTGACAACCATGAAAACAAACAGAAGAAATTTTATCCAAACCATGGGGGCCGGTGCAGCCGGCATTGGCCTGGCTTCCGGTATTTCCCTGGGAGCCTCCAGGCCCGGGCAGAACGCCCCTTCCAACGATGACCAGGTATTGTTTATCGGGGATGACACGGCCATAGCCGATACGGTTTACGGGAAGGTTCAGGGTTTCGTCCTCCGCGACATCTATCAATTCCGGGGCATCCCATATGGAGCGGATACAAGCGGGAAGAACCGGTTTATGCCCCCGCGGCAGCCCGAACCCTGGTCGGATGTGCGACCCGCCGTATGGTGGGGCAATACCGCCCCGCAAATTATGGACAACCGCTATGCCAACCCCTGGTACTCCTTTGCGGACCATTGGAATTACGACGATGTCAGCGAGGACTGCCTGAGGCTCAATGTCTGGACGCCTGCGCTGGCAGACGGAGGTAAACGCCCGGTCATGGTCTGGTACCATGGCGGGGGGTATCGCAATGGCAACGGTATTGAACAGGACGGTTATATGGGCGAGAACCTGAGCAGGAAAGGGGATATCGTATTTGTTTCCATCAACCACCGCCTGGGGCCCATAGGATTCTCCGACCTTTCCGGGGTTGGCGGCGAGGCATACCAGCATTCCGGGAATGTGGGAGCCCTGGATATGGTAGCGGCCCTGGAATGGGTATCGCAGAACATCGCCAATTTCGGGGGCGACCCGAACAACGTAACCATCATGGGACAGTCCGGGGGTGGTTCCAAAGTAAGTACCCTGGCGGCCATGCCCGCTACCCGGGGACTGATCCACAAGGCGGTACCCCTGAGCGGGTCTTCCACCTCGGCCCTGGACCAGGAGTATTCCCAAAAACTCGGATCGTATATCCTGAAGGAAGCCGGGCTGCAGGCGGGGGAAATCGGAAAGCTCCAGGAAATGGCCTGGAAAGACTATATCCTCCTTGCTGGAAGGGCCCAGGAGACCATGGAAAAAGAAAACCCGGGCGGGGGAGGTTTCCGGGGCGGGTTCCGACCGGTTGCAGACGGGGTGCATATCCCCAAAGGAACCTTTTATTCAGAGGCGTCGGGGGTATCCTCGGATGTCCCCATGCTGATATGCAGTACATTCCACGAGTGGGGGATGTCCCGCACCAACCCGGAACTTGAAAAAATCGACGCTGCCGGGGCCAAAAAGATGCTCGCCGACCAGGCCGGGTTCCGCGGCGGTTTCGGGGACAAGGCTGCCGAGATTTACGATGCCTATGCCACGGCCTTCCCCAATGCAAAACCCATAGAAATCATGTGCCTGGTTTCCAGCAACAGGAAATCGGTAGTGGAAACGGCCAATGCCAAATCCGCGCAACCCGCCCCGGTTTATGTGGCCTGGTTTGGATGGGAGCCCCCCCTGTTCAACAACCGTATGCGCGCTTTTCATTGCCTGGATATCTGTTTCTGGTTTTACAACACGGATCTGATGCTTACCCATACCGGTGGGGGAAGCCGCCCCCGGGCACTTGCCGAAAAGATGTCCGATGGGCTGCTGCAGTTTATGCGAACGGGCAACCCGAATGGCGGGGACTTGCCTGAGTGGGCTGCCTACACTCCCGAAAGGGGCGAAACCATGATTTTGGACGACCATTGCGAACTGCTGGACGACCCGGACCGCCAGGCCAGGCAAACGCTGCCTTAGGGCAGGAGCCCTGGCGGGGTGGCCAGGCGGTAGGCGGGGTATTGGAGCGGAATTTACGTCCGCGGCGTAAGGGATGCCCGGGAACCCCGTCGAATTGGACAGGCAGCGCGTTGCCGGCCAATCTCTCGGCCGAAGCCGGGACACCTTTAGAGATCCCCACCAGCCTGTATCGCGAACTGCTCTACAATATCGAAAATTATGTGCACAGTAAGTTATATCCCCAGCCCGGACGGCTACCTGCTGACTACCAACCGGGACGAAGACCCGAATCGCGAAACACTTTTGCCGCAGGCTCGCATGCTCTCCAATGGGACCCAACTGATGGCTCCCCTGGATGCCCGGGAAGGCGGCACCTGGGTTGCAGCAGACCACACGGGTAGAACCGCGTGTATTATGAACGGCGGCCTGGAGAACCACACCCGGAAGCCGCCTTACCGAAAAAGTCGCGGATTGTTGGTCCTCGAGGCCTTTGAGGCCGCGGATTTCGACAGCTTCCTGCAGGATGCAGACCCGGAGGGTATTGAACCGTTTACGCTTCTTCTCATTGAACCCGGCCGGATCCAGCGCTGGGTATGGGACGGTCGCCACTCCCACCACTTCCAGCCGGATCCGGAAACCGCGCACCTCTGGTCATCCGCCACGTTGTATACGAGGGAACAGCATGCCCAAAAGGAGGCCTATTTCCGGGATGCCCTGGACCGGGAGGGAAACAGCCGGGAAGCCCTGCTGAAGATCCATGGCCGGGAAACCCCCACGCCGTTTGTCCTGGACCGGCCGGAAGTGCGCTCCACGAGCATCACGCAAATGGCCCTGGGTGCCGGCTGCATGGATATCACCCATTACAAATTCGAAGCAGATGAAACCGTACGTATTACTATGCCTGTTGTTATGCGGGCCGTTGGCGGGAGCCCAGCCGGCTGATGCGGGCTGGATCAACCAGGAGGACGGGGTTGCCCTGCAGGGGTACGACCTGGTAAGCTATACCCGCGGGACGCCGGTGAGGGGGACACCGGAATTCTCCCACGATTACCAGGGGGTACGTTTTTTGTTTACCACGGAACGCAACATGCACCTGTTCCAGGCAATGCCGGAGCAGTACATCCCTGCTTATGGGGGCTGGTGCGCCTATGCGATGGGGAAATCGGGGGATCGCGTATCCGTGGACCCCCAATCCTTCAAAATGGTGGATGGCCGCCTGATGCTCTTTTACCGAACAGGGCTGAACAATACCCTGAAGAAATGGAACCGGGACGAAGAACGGCTGCTCCGGCAGGCCGATGCGAACTGGAGCCAATTCAACCTGGATAGTCAATGAACTTTCCCCGGCCTACCAGCGCACCTCCTGGCTGGGCAAAAATCCGATGCGGTGTGCCCGGGCCACTAATTCTTTCCCTGTTTGGATTGTTATCGGGCCTGTATAGGGGGTCCAGGCTGCTGCCGGCAATTGTCCCTGCCCCACCCACTGATACCCGATAGCGGCACCTGGGGTTTCGGATTCCAGGATTAGCTGCCCGGCGGATCTTTTAACGACCGGGGTTTGGGTTACGGGTTGCGTTCCCTCCGGCCAGATGCGCTCCAGGTAGTCCGTTTCGGGAACCAACCCGAGGTCCTGGGTCGCCTCCATCCACCGGTGGAGTTCTTCCTGCAATTCCTGCAGGACATCCGCATATTGCGGGTCACCTGCCAGGTTCCGGAGTTCCAGGGAATCTACTTTCGTATCGAAAAGGGCTTCCCCCGTGCCGCCGGTTGCAAACCATTGCAGCTGTACGCTGTCCAGGGTTTCCTCTTCCTTCATGCGCAACAGTTCCCGCATGGAAGCCATTTGCTCCCGGTAGGGGACCGGTTGGTAATAGGCCTGTTCCGGCAGGAAATTTCGGATATATTTAAACCGGTAATCCCGGACTGCGCGCAGTCGGCCGTGGCAGCAGCCGTCAAAATCGTCGGCAGCGGCATGGATATATTCCCGGGGTTTTTCGGCCCGGAATGCCCCGGCCCAGGCACGCCCGTCCATGTCCTGGGGCGGCTCCACCCCGGCCAGGGATAATATCGTCGGTTTCAGGTCTACGAAGCTCAGCAGCTGCCCGTCGGTCTGCCCGGCGAGTTGTGCCCCGGGAAACCTCACGAGTAGGGGAACCTGCAACCCGGTGTCGTAGAGCGACCGCTTGCTGCGCGGCAGCGGCCCCCCGTGGTCGCCGTACCAGAAAACCACCGTGTTTTCCAGCAGGCCGTCCGCTTCCAGCTGATCCAGGATTATCCCCACCTGCCGGTCCATTTCCACGATGTTGGAATACATCCGCCTCAGGTCGGTCTGTACGGAATCCGTGTCCGGCAGGTAAGGCGGCACGGTTATTTCCCGGTTGGGATCTATCAGGAGGGAATCCCCGGCCCGGCCCCAGATCTGGGATTCGTGGGTTACCTCGAAATTAAAAATGGCAAAAAATGGCTGTTCCGGTGACGGCCTGTTGCGCCAGTGGGCGTTCCGACTGCTTTCGTCCCAGGCCGTAAGTTCCGTCCGGAACTGGTAATCCTGTTTGGCATTGTTCGTGGCGTAATACCCGGCCCGGCGCATGAGCGTACTGTGCATATGGGTGCCTGCCGGGGGTACGGCCTCGTAGATTTTCCGGCCGTCGTACCACGTATCGGGCGGGTTTTCCTGGGTGCTGTACCAGGGTCCCGTCCGCATGTGCATGGCCCCGGTACGGGTTGGGTACATCCCCAGGGCGATGGCGGCCCGGCTCGGGGCACACACCCCGGAAGGCGAGAACATCCGCGTGTAGCGGACCCCCTCGGCCGCCAGGCGGTCCAGGTTGGGCGTATGTACTGTGGAGTCCCCATAGGCGGCAATATACGGGCTCAGGTCCTCGGCAACCAACCAGAGGATATTGGGTTTCTCCGGTAATTCCAGGTTCGAGTAGTCCGGAATCTCCGGGACCGGTTCCGGCCATGATGCCGATTCCGGGCCTGGTTGGGTTGCCGACTCGTTACATCCGGTCAGCAAAAGGGCAGTAAGGAGGATTACGGCCGGGGAGAACCAATTAATCATTGCGGGCAGGTTTCTGTGAATTTAAAAATAACTTATTTTAAGAGATCCCCGAAAGCAGGCAAAATCCTACGTACGCCCGATTTTCCGAACAGTACGGAACAGTTGCGCCGGCCATATTTCGTATTCTTGATGACGCTGAAAACCTTAACAATCTCACCGATGCACCGAACAACCAATTCGCATTTTCTCGCACTGCTGACCCTGCTGTTTCTGGCCTTTTCCCTCCCCGCGCAAGTATCCGTGGACAGTTTGAAGACCGAATACCTCGACCGCCCGTTGGGGCTGGACGAACCGGAACCCCGGTTCTCCTGGCAGCTACTGGCAGATGGCGCAGATCACGGCGTCTACCAGCAAGCTTACCGGATCCGCGTAATCGATCCGGCGGGAACACATGTTTGGGACTCTGGTCGGCGCGCAGATGGGCATTCGCTGAATATCGTGTATGGGGGGCAGTCACTTCAGCCTAAAACCCGGTATACATGGAACGTCACGGTATGGGACCAGGATAACCGGGAACACACCTCCCATAGTTGGTTTGAGACCGGGATTATGGACCCGGATCCGGATTCGCCCCAATGGCAGGAAGCCGCCTGGATTGGCGGCGGACCGGAAGACATGCAACTCTACGCACATTACCTCTCGGTATTCCAGCTCGATTTTGGCCTGCAGCTGGATGCGGCTTCCGAAAGCACCCGGGCAGCTTTCCTGCTGGGGGCCAACGACCCGCGCCTGATGGACGAAGACCTGAACCTGCAGGGGGTGGCATCAGGCCCCGATGGTCATTATATCAGCTTTGAACTGGATGTACGCGGGCTCCTTCAGGGGGACGGCCCCGCACAATTGCACGTTATTCGGGTAGGCTACGATTCGGGGGATTCCCCGGATACCCCGCTGAAAACGCTCGATATCCCCGAGGGCCTGGTGAACAGACAGAACATGTACGACCCACACCGGATCTACCTGAAATGTAATTTTGGCATCTTCCAGGTATTTATCGACGGGGAAGACGATGCGCACGACATTTCAAAATCCGAAGGGGGAGAGAGCCGGTTCGGCCCGCAGGGGTTCAATGTAAATCCCGTAGGATCCGGGAACAACTACATCAGTTTTCCGATGCTCGGGGATATTGGGTTCCACATGCGTCCCGGGCAGCAGGCCGTGTTTACGGGTATATCCGTCAAGAACTTCCGGGCCCCCGCCAATGAATTATTCGGTGAAAGCCCCGACGGGGATTCGTATACAGGCATTTTTTCTGACCAGCTCTCCGATAATTTTCGAACCGGCACGCAAGGCTGGGTGGCCCGCGGGGGTACCGACGGCCTGCTGGTAACCGCCAACCCGAGCCACGATGCCGTT
>CAXQQM010000204.1:0-6895 GCA_964226055.1 Robiginitalea sp.
CTTTACTCATACCGGCCCATTCACGGCCCGCGAGATCGCGTGGACCCCGGGGGTTGCCGTCGGCGTGGTCCGGCCCATGGGGTTGGGCCGGGTCGCTACCACCTGGCTCCGGGAGACCTATCCCCTAGTCCTCAGCGGGCAGGAAGAACGCTACAGGTCGCTTTGGACATCAATCCTCAATGAAGTGGTACAGCCCGGGGAACAAGCCGGTTCCTGGGAGGCCCTGACCGCCATGCCGCGGGTGGATGAACCCTTCCGGTTTAGTTTGCGCACCGCCGGGGACGCGCCTCAGGTTGTTAATTCCAGGGATGCCCGGGTGCCGATGCGGCAAAACGCCCTGATCTCGACCAAATGGCAGGGGACGGATTACCCGGTAAAAACCGGGTGGAACCACCTCCGCCTGCCTGCCGACAGCCTCCCGGGTTATCGTTATTATGTCTATGAAGCAGGCGACTGGCATTCCGTGGCGGCCAGCCGGCGGCTGGATACCAGCCGTATCGCATTCCATGGGAAAGAGCAGGAAGCCGCCCCCGTGAAGGAGCGTGTCCCGGTTTCCAACCTGTGGTTTTTTGCCGCCTTCGTACTCGGGATGGGTTGGCTCTGGCTGGCCCCGAGAATCCTTTGAATTCCTTATATTGGAAGACTAAACACAACCGAACCCATGCTCAAACAATTTTGCTTTTCGGTTTTGGCTGCAACGCTGTTCCTGATTAGTTGCGGCTCTCCCGAAGAACCGCCCCAGCCTCCCCCGAATATTATTTTTATCATGTCGGATGACCATGCCTACCAGGCGATATCCGCATATGACAACCGATTGATCGAAACGCCGAATATCGACCGGATTGCCCGGATGGGGATGCTGTTCACCAACGCCAGTGTTACCAATTCCATCTGTGCACCTTCGCGGGCGACGATCCTCACGGGCAAGCATTCCCACATCAACGGGAAGGTCGACAACCACTTTCCATTCGACACCACCAACGTCACCTTCCCCCAGCTTTTGCAACAATCCGGTTACCAGACCGCCATGTTCGGTAAATTGCATTTCGGCAACAACCCCAAGGGATTTGACCAGTTTGCGATCCTCCCCGGCCAGGGGGCCTATTACAACCCGGAGTTCATCACCAAGGATTCCGGCCAGATTACCGTGCCGGGCTATACCACGGATATCATCACGGACATGACCATCGACTGGCTCGACAAGGAGCGGGATCCCGATGCCCCCTATTTACTGATGTACCTGCACAAGGCACCCCACCGCTCCTGGTTGATGGCCGGGCGCCATATGGAGGAGTTTACCACCCGGACCTTCCCGGAACCGGAAACCCTCTTTGACGATTATGCCACGCGGCCGGCTGCTGCGGAAGCCGAAATGAGCGTCCGCGACCATATGGGATGGTCGGGTGATAACAAAATATTCCCGCAGACCATTCGGGAGATGGGACTGGAGGAAATCGGGATCGATTCGTTGCGGTTCAACTACAGTGTGGGCCGGATGGACTCTGTCCAGCGCGCCACCTTCGACAGGTACTACGGGCCTGTGAACGAATCCTTTAAGGAGGCGTACCCTGATATGAATGAAGAGGAGGTGATGAAGTGGAAGTACCAGCGCTATATGCAGGATTACCTGGGGACTATCCGTGCGGTTGATGAAAATGTCGGCCGGCTCCTGGACTACCTGGAGGAGAACGACATGATGGACAACACCATTATTGTTTACACTTCGGATCAGGGCTTCTACCTGGGGGAGCACGGGTGGTTCGACAAGCGGTTTGTATATGATGAATCCTTCAGGACGCCGCTCCTGGTGGCCTGGCCCGGGAAGGTGGAGCCCGGGAGCGTCTCGGACGAAATGGTACAGAACCTGGATTTTGCACAGACATTCCTGGACGTAGCCGGGGTGGAGCAGCCATCCGACATGCAAGGCGAAAGCCTCGTCCCGGTTTTGACCGGAAACATGGAGGACTGGGACCGGGAGGCCGTTTATTACCACTACTACGAATACCCTGCCGAGCACATGGTGAACCGGCATTACGCCATTGTCACCAAGGATTACAAACTCATCCACTATTATTTTTACCAGGACTACTGGGAACTCATCGACCGGAAAAAGGACCCCAAAGAGCTTCACAACTACTACGATGACCCAGCCTATGCCGAAGTGCAGGCCCGGCTCCACACCGAACTGGAAGCCATTCGCGAGAAATACGGGGACAGCGATTCCCTGAGCCGGCAGTATATTGACACCTTTATGGAATCGGCCGAAGAAGACGGCATCTGGGGGGTCAATAAGGAGCGATTGGAGGAGATCCTGGAAGCGCGGGAAGAAAATTAGGACAGGAACCCAAAATAAATCAGATGGACAAGGCACTACAGACGATGATCGACAACATGCCGGAGAAGACGGGAAAATCCCTGGACCAATGGAAAGACCTGCTCCGGAAAAAGGATTTTGGCAAACATTCGGAAGCGGTGAATTTCCTGAAATCCGAGCACGGGGTAACCCATGGGTTCGCCAATACGATTGTCGCCCTCTCAAAACAGGATTCCTCGGGGCCCGAAGACCTGGTGGCTGCCCAATACGAGGGCAAGCAGCAATTATTTCCGATCTATGAAAAACTGGTGGCGTTTGCCCGATCCCTTGGGGAGGATGTGACAGTGACCCCGAAAAAAACAAGCGTAAGCGTAATCCGCAAACGGCAGTTCATACTTATAAAACCGGCTACAAAAACCCGGATTGACCTCGGGTTTAAACTCAGGGACAAACCTACCGGCGAGCGCCTGGAGGATTCAGGCCCATTCGGGACCATGTGTACGCACCGCGTAAGGCTCACTTCCGTGGAGGATGTGGACGATGAGCTTCGCAGCTGGATCCGGGAAGCTTACGAACAATCCGTCTGACCAGAGAGGCAGCAATAGAAAAGGTGGCCCGCGGGGGCCACCTTTTTTTATGCATTACGGCGCTAAATTGGTTTAGCCGTACGTTCGCTTTCAGGCGAGTTCAAACCGGTCCAGGTTCATCACCTTGTCCCAGGCCTTCACAAAGTCCCTGGCAAATTTTTCGCCGGAATCGCTGCAGGCGTAGACTTCGGCAATGGCCCGCAATTCCGAGTTGGAACCAAAGATGAGGTCCGCCCGGGTTGCAGTCCATTTTACATTTCCGGATTTCCGGTCTTTGCCTTCAAAGAATTCTTCGTCTTCAGAAACGGCCTTCCAGACAGTGCGCATATCCAGGAGGTTGACAAAGAAATCATTGGTCAGCACACCCGGACGCTCCGTGAACACCCCGTGTTTGGAACCGTTGTAATTGGCATCCAGGGCCCGCATACCGCCGACCAGTACGGTCATTTCCGGTGCGGTACGCGTCAGGAGCTGGGCCTTGTCAACAAGCAACTCTTCGGTGCGTGCCGAGAATTTCTGCTGCTGGTAGTTCCGGAACCCGTCGGCTATTGGGCGCAGGTGGTCGAATGCCTCCACGTCGGTCATTTCCGGGGTGGCATCTGTCCGGCCCGGGGTAAAGGGTACGCTGATATCGTGTCCGGCATCCCGGGCAGCCTTCTCGACGGCTGCACAACCCCCCAGGACAATCAGGTCGGCCATGGAGACCTTTTTGTTGCCGCTTTGGGAGTCGTTGAATTCCTTCTGGATATCCGTGAGGCTGTCGAGTACTTTGCCCAACTGTACCGGGTTGTTTACTTCCCATTGTACCTGGGGCTCGAGACGCACCCGGCCACCATTGGCACCCCCGCGTTTGTCAGATCCGCGGAAGGTGGAAGCCGATGCCCAGGCGGCCCCGACGAGTTGGGAAACCGTCAGGCCGGAATCTAGGATCTTCGACTTCAGGGATTCGACATCCTGCTGGTCGATCAGGTCGTAGTCCGCTGCGGGGATCGGATCCTGCCAGATCAGATCCTCCTCGGGGACCTCGGGCCCGAGATATCGGGATTTGGGTCCCATATCCCGGTGGGTGAGCTTAAACCAGGCTTTCTGGTAGGCTTCCTTGAATTCCTCGGGGTTTTCGAGGAAGTGACGGGATATCTTTTCGTAATCCGGGTCCATCCGGAGGGCGAGGTCCGTAACGAGCATAAAAGGGTCGTTCTTTTTTTCCGGATCGTGGGCGTCCGGCACGGTACCGGCCCCGGCTCCGTCTTTGGGCTTGAACTGCCAGGCCCCGGCAGGGCTCTTGGTCAATTCCCATTCGTAGTTAAAGAGGTTCTCCAGGTATTTGTGGCTCCACTGGATGGGGGTATCCGTCCAGGCGCCTTCCAGGCCACTGGTAATCGTGTCGGACCCCAGTCCCGAACCGAAGTTGTTTTTCCAGCCCAGGCCTTGCATTTCGATGTTGGCCCCGACAGGCTCTGCCTCCAGGTACTCGGTATCGGGAGCGGCCCCGTGCGTTTTCCCAAAAGTGTGCCCGCCGGCAATCAGGGCCACCGTTTCGAAGTCGTTCATCGCCATCCGGCCAAAAGTGACCCGGATGTCATGGGCAGCGGCCTCCGGATCCGGCTTTCCGTTGGGCCCTTCCGGGTTTACGTAGATCAGCCCCATGTGGGCAGCCCCCATGGTCCGTTCCAGTTCCCCGTCATCGTTGTAGCGCGCCTTATTCCCGAGCCATTCGGTTTCCGAACCCCAGTAAATGTCTTCCTCGGGTTGCCAGATGTCTTCCCGACCCCCGGCAAAACCATACATGGGGAGGCCCATGGACTCGTGGGCCACGTTGCCCGTCAGGATCAGCAGGTCGGCCCAGGAGAGTTTTTTGCCGTATTTCTGCTTGATCGGCCACAGCAGCATGCGGGCTTTGTCCAGGTTGGCGTTGTCCGGCCAGCTGTTCAGCGGGGCAAAACGCTGGGAACCGGTGCCCCCGCCCCCACGGCCGTCCGAGATGCGATAGGTCCCTGCTGCGTGCCAGGCCATCCGGATAAAGAATGGGCCATAGTGCCCGTAATCCGCGGGCCACCATTCCTGGCTATCCGTCATCAATTCCCGCAGGTCATTTTTAACGGCTTCCAGGTCGAGGGATTGGAACGCTTCGGCGTAATCGAAGTCCTCATCCATCGGGTCGGCCAGCTCGGAATGCTGGCGGAGGATGTTCAGGTTTAGTGCATTCGGCCACCAGTCGCGGTTGGAGGTACCCCCTCCGGCCGCCTGGTGCAGTTCCCCGTTCAGGAAGGGGCAGTTCGCGGCGCTGGATTCGTTGACGTCCCAGGCTTGTCCGTCCTGCGTGGTGTGCGCATGGATGTCCTTTGACTTGGCTTGGTTATCTTTTCCCATTTTAATATTGTGTTTTTTGTGATTCAGAACTTAAATTTACGATAATCCTACCTTATGGAAATGGATTTTTGATAGTTTAAATCAATGCGGATTCGACAAAAACTATCGGGTCCGCACAACTTTTCATCCAGCTGGATTTTCAGCCATGCCATACCGCGTCTACGTCATTGAATTGTCCCGCCGGGTCTTTACGGAAAACTGGCGTTTCCGTGCGGCCAACCCCCAGTTTAACGGGGTCCTGCAGTGCCTGTATGTGGGGATGACATCCAAATCACCCCAGGTCCGCTTTGAGCAACACCGGAAAGGGTACCGCAATGCCAAAGGCCATAACCTGGCCTCGGGAATGGTTCAGAAGTATGGCATGTACCTGCGGCCGAGCCTCTACAACCACCTGCCTGAGTTGCGGACCCAAAAGGAAGCCCTGAAACTCGAAAAAGAGCTGACACTGGAACTCCGGCGGAAGGGATATGCGGTTTGGTCCAATTGAAGGCTATTCCGACGCAGGTTCGTATCTTTAATTCAAACGACCAGATGATCTATATAGCATCCGACCATGCGGGCTTTGAACTGAAGAAAACACTACTCCGCCACCTCGTTGGCATGGGGTGGGAGGTGGAAGACCTGGGCCCATACACCTATGACCCGGAGGACGATTATCCGGATTACATCCTGCCTGCGGCGGAAGCAGTGGCGGCGAACCCCGGGAGCCTCGGGGTGGTGCTGGGCGGTTCCGGCCAGGGGGAGGCCCTCGCCGCCAATAAAGTAAAAGGGGTACGGGCTGCCCTGTATTACGGTGGCCCCCGGGAGATCCTCACCCTGTCCCGGACCCATAACCAGGCGAATATCCTGAGCCTGGGGGCCCGGTTCCTGAGCGAAGAGGAGGCTACAGAAGCCCTGGATCTCTGGCTGAATACGACTTTTGGCGCGGGGGACAGGCACAAGCGCAGGTTACTGAAAATCAATGAATACGAGGATTCCCGGTAAATTACCGTGAGGAACATCCTCAAAATCCGGTCTCGTGGGTGGCAACTTTGTAAGGTCGATCGGGCTAAATTGTTATCTTTATTGGCCACGCGAACCGGAAAGCGTTCTGGGCTGTATAGCAACCCAGTTCGTTGTACGGGATGCCGGTTGCGAAAGAACTGAACCAAAAGTGGATTGAACACACACCGAAAATCAACTAAGCAAACCCTTTACTATGCAAATTATTGAGAACTCCCAGGTTTACGACGCAATTGTCGTGGGCTCGGGAGCAGGGGGCGGCATGGCGACCAAGGTACTGGCCGATGCCGGCCTCAATGTGGCCGTCGTCGAAGCCGGCCCGTTTTTTGATCCGGCCGACGAGCAGCAGCGGACCCAGATGAAATGGCCCTATGAAAGCCCGAGGCGCGGAGCCTCCACCACCAGGGCCTTTGGTGATTTTGACGCCGCCTACGGGGGTTGGGAAATCGAAGGGGAACCCTATACACACAAGGACAATACGGAATTCCATTGGTTCCGTTCCCACATGCTCGGCGGGCGGACCAACCATTGGGGGCGTATTTCGCTCCGGTTCGGCCCGCAGGATTTTAAGCATAAGGACATCGACGGATACGGCGACAACTGGCCCATCGGCTACGAAGAT
>CAXQQM010000205.1:0-11394 GCA_964226055.1 Robiginitalea sp.
GCAAATGCCTGCCTGGAAGCCGTGAAGGTGGCCAGCGACATGGGTGTTACCATTTCAACAGATCTGAACTACCGGGCCAAGCTCTGGAAGTATGGCGGGGACCGGGAAGCCATCATGACCGAGCTGACCTCGTACTGTGACATCGTGCTGGGCAACGAGGAGGATGCCGAGAAACATTTTGGTATCAAGCCGGAGGGCCTGGATATTACGACCCAGGGGGAACACGTCAAGGCGGAGGCCTTTTTATCTGTGTGCCAGCAAATGATGAAGAAATTCCCGAGAGCCAAAAAAGTCATCACCACCCTGCGCGGTTCCATTTCCGCCTCCCACAATACCTGGGCAGGCGTGCTGTACGACGGCGATAAGATGTATAAATCCCCTGAATACCAGATCACGCATATCGTGGACCGGGTAGGGGGCGGGGACTCCTTTATGGGCGGGCTGATCTACGGCTTGCTGAAATATCCCGAGGACGACCAGAATGCGCTGAATTTTGCCGTTGCGGCCTCCTGCCTGAAACACACCATCAAGGGCGACGCAAACCTGGTCACCGTGGCAGAAGTTGAAAAGTTAATGGGCGGGGACGCCTCTGGCCGGGTAGCCCGATAAACAATAAGATCATGGCGAATTATTCGAGAATAGAAGTGGCGATGGCCATGCGGGAAAACGGGATGGTCCCGCTGTTTTACCACCCGGACCCCGAGCTGGGGAAAAAAGTACTCAGGGCTTGCTACGACGGGGGCGCCAGGCTGATGGAATTCACAGCCCGGGGCGATGTCGCCTTCGAGGTCTTTTCGGAACTGAATAAATTTGCCCTATCCGAGCTCCCGGGGATGATCCTGGGGGTCGGTTCGGTCACCGATGTGGCTGCGGCCTCCCTGTACATCCAGATGGGGGCCAATTTTGTGGTGACCCCGTCGCTCCGGGAGGATATCGCCCGTGTTTGCAACCGGCGGAAGATCCTCTGGTCGCCCGGTTGCGGTTCGCTGACCGAAATCAACCGGGCTGAGGAGCTGGGTTGCGAGATCATCAAACTCTTTCCGGGATCCGTCTACGGCCCCGAGTTTGTAAAGGCCATCAAGGGGCCACAGCCCTGGACCGAGGTGATGCCCACCGGCGGCGTCAGTACGGAGGAATCCAACCTCAAAGCCTGGTTTGAAGCCGGGGTTTGCTGTGTCGGGATGGGCTCCAAACTGATCAGCTCATCCCTGCTGGCCCAAGAGGACTTTGCCGGCCTTGAGGAAACCGTCCGCACCACCCTGGCTACCATAGCCAGAATCCGAAAATAGGGAGGCTGCCCTTGCAGCCCCGGCAGCCGGACGCATTTGCCCGGCGGATTGACCCGAATCGATTGAACGGGTGCATCCGGCAGGCAAAAATGCTATATTCCTACCCGACGAATAGCATTTATGGCTGAAGAAAAACTCAAAAAATCGTTGGGATTCTGGGACATCCTCATGTTTGGCGTGGGGGGGATTGTCGGGGCGGGAATCTATGCGATTATCGGGCAGGCTGCCGGTTTAAGCGGGAACATGCTTTGGCTCAGTTTTGCCGTAGCAGCCGTCGTGGCCCTGTTGACGGGGCTTTCCTATGCCGAATTCGTCAGCCGGTTTCCGGATGCCGGCGGGAGCTTTGAATACATCAAGCAGGGACTCGGGCAGCGGACGGCCCTGTTTATGTTCATTTTCATGACATTCACCGGCATTGTTGCCCCGGCGGCCATCGCCATCAGTTTTGCAGAATATTTGAGCCGGCTGGTGGACCTGCCGAATTGGCTGGCCATTATCGCCATAGTCAGCCTGATGGCCGGATTCAATATCGTGGGGTCCAAGTACAGTTCCTATTACAACACGGTGGCCACCATCATCACTTTACTGGGTCTTGGCCTGGTAATCGGCCTGTGTATCCCCGATTGGGGGGAAGCCGAATTGTTCCGGATGGGCGAAGAGGGGTGGACAGGTATCCTGGCGGGGTCGGCACTTATCTTTTTCAGCTATGTGGGGTTCGAGGACCTGGTAAAAATGGCGGAAGAAACCCGGGATGCCCGGCGCGTTTTGCCCAAAGGGGTCCTGTTGAGCGGGATCATCGTGCTGATCCTTTATGTGCTTATCGCCATAAGCGCAGTGAGTACGTTTGAAGCGGGGGAACTGGCCGACAAGGACGGACCTCTGGCCGCCGTCATCGAATCCCAGTGGGGCCCCATAGGGGGGACGGTACTGGTGGTGGTGGCCCTGTTCGCCACCAGCAAGACCATCCTCAGCAATATCCTGGGTACTTCGCGACTCCTCTACGACGTGGCGAGGGACAGCGGGATTTCCTGGCTCAGGAAATTTACCACCCTGGATGGCATGGGCGAGCGGACACCCAATTATGCCATTGTTGCGATTGCCCTGGTTACTATCGGATTCGGGCTGATCGGCAACCTGAAGGTTGTCGCCTCCATCAGCAACATTTTTGTCTTTACGGTTTTTGGGATGGTCAACGTTGCCCTGATCCGATACCGGGCCAAAAACCCGGACAAAGGGGCATCTGACAAGGAGGAAGGCATCTTTCGGATCCCGCTGAGTATTCGCCGGATCCCGGTTCCCACCGTACTGGCACTGCTCACCATCCTCTTGCTCTTTGGCTTTAACATATTCAACCTGGTACAGGGCAATGGCTGACAGCTGATTTGGGGCACTTAGGCAACCCGGATGGAGGCCGCTCAAAGGAGAGGGCCAATAGCGTAGGATCAATAGGGTACGGCCATAAAAAAAACGGTTCGTGCACGCACAAACCGTTTGATGGGAAGCCCGGAGGGCTTGTAGCGAGAGGGAGACTTGAACTCCCGACCTCAGGGTTATGAATCCTGCGCTCTAACCACCTGAGCTACCTCGCCGACTCATTTTAAAACGGCTGCAAATATAGTTTTTAATTCCCGTCCAGTCAATAAGGACGGGCCAAAAAGTTTTTTTGATTTATTTTTTTATCACCTTTAAATCGATATATTGCCCGCGTACCCAACGCAACCCGAAAACGGATCGCGAACTGCTAATACCACCCCGGAATGGACGAGAAAACGAAGTTTGAAATAGAATTTGTCATACAGGCATCCCCTCAGTTGCTGTTCCAGTACCTCGCTACCCCTTCCGGTCTATCCGAATGGTTCGCGGACAACGTAAACTCCCGGGGGGAACGATTTACTTTTATCTGGGAAGGTACAGAAGAGGAAGCCCTCCTGCTTAAGCGCAAGACGGACGAATTTGTCCGCTTTGCCTGGGAAAACAACGACGATGACAGCTATTTTGAAATGCGGATCATCGTAGATGAAATCACTAAAGACGTTTCCCTGTTTATCATTGACTTTGCGGAAGAGGATGAGCTGGACGAAGCCAAAATGCTCTGGACCAACCAGGTTTCTGACCTGAAACAGATTCTGGGCTCCACCTGATCGGTTTGTGAGCTCCACCTGATGGGCTTATGGGCACCGCCTGATCTCCCTATGGGCACCGCCTGAACTGCCTGTACTTACACCTTGTCAAAATTCGCGACTCCAACCCGATGTTGCAGGCGGTGACATCCCCCTGCGTTCCCTCCCGAATATTGTATATTTGCGCGGAAAATCAAGGTACGCCACATGATTAACTTCAACGGGGACCTGCTCCCGGATTCCGCCCATTTCCTGAACCATACCAACAGGGGCCTCCGCTACGGGGATGCGCTGTTTGAAACCATCAGATATAACGGGAAACAACTCTTTTTCTGGGAAGACCATTATTTCAGGCTGATGGCCTCCATGCGACAGTTGCGGATGGAAATCCCCATGGTGTTCAACATGGAGTTTGCAGAGGCGGAGATCCTGAAAACCCTCGAAGCTAGCGGCCGCAGCGGGCAGCCTGCCCGGGTTCGGATTACCGTTTACAGGGATGCCGGCGGGCGCTATGGGCCGGACCGGCTGGATATCGGGTATATCATCGAGTCGGAACCACTGGACTCCCCGGGGTATCAGCTTTCCGAATCGCCCTGCAGGGCCGATCTCTTCCGGGATTATTTCGTGCCGGCAGACTCCCTGTCCGGGATCAAGCACGCCAACCGGCTCGTCCAGGTCCTGGGCAGTATCTACGCAGCCGAAAACGGCCTGGATACCTGCCTGCTGCTCAACCACAACAAAGAGGTGGCCGGGGCGCTGAGCGGCAACCTGTTTATCCGTTCCGGCGACCAGATCCGGACGCCCCCGTCGGGGAGCGGCTGCCTTGAGGGTATTGTCCGCAAGCAATTGCTGAAAATCGTACCGGGTTCCGGTCGGTATTCCCTGGAGGAGGCTGCCATCTCGCCCTTCGACCTGCAAAAAGCCGATGAATTGTTCTTCACGAATGCCATTGCAGGGGTCCGCTCCATCACGGCTTACCGGAAAGCGGAGTTCCAATCGGATGCCGCACGCTTTTTAACTGGTAAATTGAATCTTGCCGCCGTTGGTGCCGGCGTATAATCGGGCTGGGGGCTTTGTCCGACTGGAAATTTGATCCGGGTGGGGGATTAAATCTGGTGGAAGTTTTATCCGGGCTGCAGTTTAATTCAGGCTGGGGTTTTCCGGCGCGTTGGACCAAAGCAGGTAATCCCCGCCCAACTCCATCATCTTTTCCCGCCAGAAGGCCTGGGTGGATTTCTGGATGATATCGCTCTCGTATTTGTTGGCGACGACGATCCAGGATTTGGAGTCGAGTTCCTGGTTCAGTTGCAGGGAGGCCCAGCCGGAGTAACCCAGGAAAAACCGGATATCGTTCTGGCTGATTTTCCGCTCGTTGATCAGGGCGACGGTGGTATCAAAGTCGCCCCCCCAGTATATACCGTCCGAAATCTCGACAGAATTGGAAATCAGGTCCGGAACCTTGTGGATAAAGTAGAGGTTATCCTGTTCCACGGGCCCGCCATTGTAGACGGGAAAGGGCACCTGGATTTCGTCTACCAGGTCGCTCATACTGTAATTTAACGGCTTGTTCAGAATAAAGCCCACAGAGCCTTCCTGGTTGTGTTCTGCCAGGAGCACCACGGACCGGTTGAAGGAAACGTCCCCGGTGAGCGCGGGCTCTGCGATGAGCAGTTTCCCCTTCTTTGGTTGAATACCTAACATAGACGGAAGGTTACCGTTAAATTAAAAATAGGACAAATCCCCCAATTATCAAAAGGTACCTAAAAAAGCAACCCCGGCACATTGGCCGGGGTTGATTTGTATAGGGGACAAAGGATGTACCCTTTTAGTTCACGGCATCTCCCAATTCGGAACCTGCTTTAAACTTTACTACGTTTTTAGCCGGGATGTGGATGGTTTTCCCGGTGGAAGGGTTGCGGCCCTCGCGAGCATTCCTTCTTGAAACTGACCAGGAGCCGAATCCTACTAAAGAGACGCGGTTACCTTTTTTCAGGGAGCTCTCCACATTTCCGAGGAATGACTCCAGCGCCTTTTTGGCTGCGGCTTTGGTAATTCCGGCATCGGCTGCCATGGCATCGATTAATTCTGTTTTGTTCATAATTTTAGTACGTTAAATGTTGTTATACATATTGCAAAGCGCAAACAAAATTATACGGATTTGCCGTTGAAGCAAGTAAAACCGGGGGAAATCGCCGATTTTGTTGATAACTTCGGAGGTTTGTTAATAAAGTGAGAAAATTCACGGCATATTTGCGGAGCCCCGATTTTACGGGGCTTCAGCGAAACCGGTCATTTTTTTTAAGCTCGGTCCCGTTCAGCCAATCCGAAACTGCCATCCGACGTTTTCCTTCCGGCTGCAATTCCAGGACCTCCAACTGGAGGTCTGCCGTATCTACAAACAATCTTTTGCCAGTACTGTGCAACCGGCCCGGAACACCTTCTGAAGGGGTTTCCGTGGGCCTTGCTGTATAGATTTTACAGGTGGATGCGCCGGACACCGACTCGAGTTGGGTCCAGGCGGCCGGGTAGGGGCTCAGCCCGCGGATCAGGTTATCGATTTGCGCTGCCGGGGCGTCCCAGTCAACCCGGCAATCGTCACGGAAGAGTTTCGGCGCCTTTTTTTCCGGTGCCGGCGCGGGCTGGGGGTGGGTGCTCACCGTACCAGTCTGAATCTGGCGCACGGTTTCCACCACGAGCCCGGCCCCGAGCTCCATGAGCCGATCGTGCAACTGCCCGGCATTTTCCCGCGGACCGATTTCAAGGGATTCCTGCAGGATGACCCGGCCCGTATCGATTTGTTCATCGATAAAAAAGGTGGTTGCCCCTGTGGTGCGTTCCCCGTTGATAATAGCCCAATTAATGGGTGCGGCCCCCCGGTAATCGGGCAGGAGGGAAGCGTGCAGGTTAAAGGTGCCATACTCCGGGAACTCCCAGACCTGCCTGGGCAGCATGCGGAAGGCTACCACCACTTGCAGGTTGACGCCATAGGAGGCGAGCTGCCCCACAAAGCCGGGGTCTTTCAGGTTGGTGGGTTGCAGCACGGGAAGGCCCTTTTCCACGGCATAGGACTTTACAGCTGAGGCCCTGAGCTTGCGGCCACGGCCGGCGGGCCGGTCCGGGGCGGTTACCACGGCGGCAATGTCGAAACCGGCGAGAATCAGCGCATCCAGGGCAGCTACAGCGAATTCCGGGGTGCCCATAAAGGCGATTTTCAGATCTTTCATACCAGGGTGTATTGATTCTGTTTGTCCAGCCGCAGCCGGCCCTCCTCCAGGAGGTGTTGCAAACAGGTGAGTAATTGGTTTTTGGGCTCGCAACCCGCGCGGGACAATTCCCGGGAGGTCATCGGGCCCTGCCGGAGTTCCCGGAGGATTTTGTCGCGGATACCGGGATCGTCGGCGCGGGGGGCGCACAAATCGCATCGTCCGCAGCGACCCGGATCGGCTTCCCCGAAATAGCGCATCAGGGCAGCCTGCCGGCAATCTTTTTCTTCCCGGATATAGGCGAGCATCTGCCCGACTTTTTCGGCCCGGACCTTCAGCCGGGTGGTGACGGATTTGGCAAAGGCGTGGATGGTATGCTGGTCTTCCCGAGGGACGAGGAAAAACACCTCCATATCCCCCTCGCGGACCTGCAGGTCCGCCAGGCCGTCCTTCTCGAGGCGTTTCAGGGATTTCAGCAGGCTGGCTTCCGGGACGGCGAGTTTTCCCGCAAGGGACCGCAGGCTGACCGGGGTTTCAAAATCAAAGAGCCCTCCGTAGGTCCTCAGCAGGATGTGGACCGTCTGCCGCAGGTCCGGATAGGTGTCCAGGTATTCCCAAAGCGCTGTTTTTGAGCAGGTCAGCCGCATCTTCAGGCTGGTCTTGAATACCTGTTGGAGGGAAATGACCCCCTGCCGGTCCAGGATTTCGAGGGCGTTGTAGGTTTTGGCGGCCGGCAACCCATAGGTTTCGCAGAAGGCTTCAAACCGAAAAGGGAGGGGTAGTTCGGGGGCTTCTCCATAGGGGATCCCGAAATAGGCGTTGAGCTTGCGGTACACCCGGATCAGGTCAGGGACCTCCGGGAGGTTTCCCAAAAAATAATCCGCCGTCCGGTCCGTGTCCGCCTCAGGCGCCAATAAAAGCGCGCTTGCCGGCTTGCCGTCCCTGCCGGCCCGTCCCGCTTCCTGGTAGTAATGCTCCAGGGTTTCCGGTATTTCGTAATGTACCACGGTACGGACATCCGCCTTGTCGATTCCCATACCAAAGGCATTGGTCGCCACGACCACGCGCAGTGCGCCCGACTGCCACTCCCTCAATGCATCGGATTTGGCAGCCTGCGTCATCCCGCCGTGGTAAGGGCCGGCCTGAATCCCGTGCTTGTTGAGGAATGCCGCAACCGCCTGGGTGTTCCTCCGGGTTCGCACATAGACAATAGCGCTCCCCGTTTCCGCTTCCAGGTGGGAGCGGAGCCGGTACCGCTTATCCTCAGACCGGCTGACGGCATACCGGAGGTTATCGCGACGGATCGAGTCGCGGTATACCCGGGCATCCTCCAGCCCGAGCAACCGGGTGATGTCTTTGAGCACCTCCGGGGTGGCTGTTGCGGTAAGCGCAATGGTTGGGACGCCGGGGTGCATTTCCCGCAAAACCTGGCATTCCAGGTAAGCGGGCCGGAAATCGAACCCCCACTGGGAGATGCAGTGGGCTTCGTCGATAGCGAGCAGGGAAACCGGCATGCGTTCCAGGTGCTGCCGGACGATTTCCTGTTTCAGGCGCTCCGGGGAGAGGTACAGGAAGCGGTATTGCCCGAAGGCGGCATTGTCGAGTTTCCTTATCAGATCCTCCTCCGAGAGGCGGCCAAAAAGCCCGAGCGCCTTAACACCTTTTGCCCTGAGGCCCGCCAATTGGTCTTCCATCAGGGCAATCAGGGGGGAAACGACAATACAAATACCTTCCCGCATCAGGCCGGGGACCTGGTAGCACAGGGTTTTACCGCCACCTGTTGGCATGAGCCCGATAACATCCCGCCCGTCCAGGATATCCCGGATCATCGCCTCCTGGGAGCCCCGGTACGAATCGTGGCCCCAATATTCCTGCAATATGGCCCGGGGATCAGTCATTTTCGCTTCTGGTCAGTTGTAACAATTCCCTGCAACGCTCCTCCACGGTGCCGGGCAGGAGCGCCTGCACCTCGTACCCGCACTCCCGGTAACTCTTTTCAAGGCAGCTGTGGATGGCACAGGCCTCCTCGAAACTCTCCAGGCGCTCGTGGTCCTGCCGGTAGATTTCCTTCCAGGGCGGGAGTACCACGGCCATGTCATAGCGCATCTCACGGCAGGGGGCTGTAAAATACGCGTCGTAGCTTTGGTTGAAGTAGTCCATATAGGCGATGACATCCGGCAGGCCCCGGTCGTAAAATACCACGGGGTCCTGAAGTTGCTCTGCAGCCCGGAACTGTTCCATGCGGCCCTCCAGGATTTTTTTGTTGAAGGTGAGCGGGTCGCGGACGAAGGCCAGGGGGTTTGTCTGGTGGACCGACCCGGTTTCTTCCCGTCGCGCCCTCAGGGTCATCTCCCGGATGATCTCATGGTAACAGGGATACCCGAGTGTTTCAAGGTGGCTGACCAGGGCGGTTTTGCCCGTCCCGGGCCCCCCGGTGATTACGATTCGTTTCTTCATAAGGCAATTGCAGGCCGGCGGTCGCAGGTACCCGGACATCCGGCTGCTCCCCGCAAAAATACATATTCCCGACGGCCGGGGGAAATGCCCGGGGGCTCGTATATTTGCAAAAACAATCAGGCATGGATTCAAAAGACAGTGCGGAATTCTACGACAGGCTGAAAGCGGAATTGCTGAAATCCGCCAAATGGCCTTCCGATTACCTCTATAAGTTTATCGTCCCGTCCGACCCGGATAAAATCGGCCAGATCCAATCGGTTTTCGACAATACGGGGGCGGTGATCGAATCCAAACAGTCCCGTAAGGGAAAGTATACGAGCCTGTCCGTTACCGTCAACCTGCCGGACCCGGATGCCGTCATTGCCTATTACCGGGAGGTGGGAAAAATACCGGGGGTCATTTCGCTCTGATTATGGTAATCTCATATAATTTCAGTAATTTGCGTGCCCCGGAACTTCCCGGGAAACATCGAATTCGTTAATTAGCCTCTATCCTTTTGACTCAAATAGATCACCTCGAATACAATACCGAACGTCCGCACCTGCACATCCCGGAATACGGGCGTCATTTTCAGAAAATGGTCGACTACTGCGTCGGCATCGAAGACCGGGACGAACGCAACCGGATTGCCCAGGCCATTATCAGCGTAATGGGCAACATGCAGCCGCACCTGCGGGACGTCCCCGATTTCCAGCACAAGCTCTGGGACCAGTTATTCATCATGTCCGACTTTAAACTGGATGTGGATTCCCCGTTTCCCATCACCCCGAAGGAAACCCTCCAGCAGCGGCCGGAGCCCCTGGATTACCCCCAGAACCACCCGAAATACCGGTTTTACGGAAACAACATCAAGCGGATGATCGACCAGGCCATCCAATGGGAGAAGGGGGATAAACGGGACGGCCTGGAATACGCCATCGCGAACCACATGAAGAAGTGTTACCTGAACTGGAACAAGGATACCGTAGACGACAAGGTCATCTTCCAGCACCTTTTCGAACTTAGCGACGGGCAGATTGATTTGGCCTCCGACGGGGAAAACCTGACCGAAAGCGGCCAGTTCCTCAAACAGCAACAACCCAGGAGTACCAAGTCTTCAGGCCGGGGTGGTTCCGGCAAGAAGGGCTCCCGGGGAAGCCGGGGTAAAAAGCGCTATTAATACACATGGGATCATTTAGAATTGAAGGAGGGCACCGCCTGCAGGGCGAAATCACCCCCCAGGGGGCCAAGAACGAGGCCTTGCAGATACTTTGTGCCGTCCTGCTGACTTCCGAAGCTGTTACCGTCCACAATATCCCGGACATCGTCGATGTCAACAAGCTGATCGCCATCCTCGAGGACCTGGGCGTGAAAATCCAGAAAAAGGGCAAAGGTTCCTATACCTTCCGCTCGGACGATATCAACCTGGACTACCTGCAAAGCGATGCCTTCAAGGCAGACGGGAGGAGCCTCCGGGGTTCGATCATGCTGGTGGGCCCACTGCTGGCGCGATTTGGGCAGGGGTTTATACCGAAGCCGGGCGGTGATAAAATCGGGCGTCGCCGGCTGGACACGCATTTCGAAGGCTTTATCAAGCTGGGGGCTTCCTTCCGCTACAATAAAGAGGAACACTTTTACGGGGTGGAGGCCAAAAAGCTCAAAGGAACCGACATGCTCCTGGACGAGGCATCCGTAACCGGGACTGCGAATATCGTCATGGCCGCTGTTTTGGCGGAGGGCACCACCACCATCTACAATGCCGCGTGCGAACCGTACCTGCAGCAATTGTGCAAGATGCTGAACCGTATGGGGGCCCGTATTACGGGGGTGGGGTCCAACCTGCTCACCATCGAAGGGGTGGAAACCCTCGGCGGCACCGAGCACCGTATGCTCCCGGATATGATCGAGATCGGCAGCTGGATCGGGCTGGCCGCCATGACCCAAAGCGAGCTGATCATCAAGAATGTGAGCTGGGACGACCTGGGCCAGATACCGACTACTTTCCGGAAGCTGGGGATCACCCTGGAGCGAAGGGACGACGACATCCACATCCCCGCCCATACGGACGGATATGAAATACAAAATTATATTGACGGGTCCATCCTTACGATAGCCGACGCCCCCTGGCCGGGACTGACGCCGGACCTGCTGAGCATCCTCCTGGTCGTGGCGACACAGGCCAAAGGGGAAGTGCTCATCCACCAGAAAATGTTTGAAAGCCGGTTGTTCTTTGTGGATAAATTGCTGGATATGGGGGCGAAGGTGATCCTTTGCGATCCGCACCGCGCCACGGTAATCGGCCACAATTTCCAGTCGACGCTCAAGGCCACCACCATGGTGTCCCCG
>CAXQQM010000206.1:0-6138 GCA_964226055.1 Robiginitalea sp.
TCCTTGTGAATCGTTCCTTTAATGGTCCCTACAAAATGGTCTTTCAAGCCAAAATCTGTAGTCAGGGTAATGATCGGCATCCGGCGCTGTTGATATTTTTTTAAGGGTTCAAACTGTTTTTTACGTAAGTTTGTCAGACAAAATTAAGCAAAAAAACAGCGGAGGCAATCCGCCTTTTTCACCTCATTTTCAAACACCTGCTTTTTGAACGAACTCAGCCTGGAACTTACGGATATCAGCCCCAGGGATTTCTTCGGGGAACGGAATTCCAACATAGAACTTCTAAAAAAATCGTTCCCAAAACTTAAAATTGTCGCCCGCGGCAGCCGGATCAAGGTATATGGCGAACCTGCGCAACTCGAGGAATTCGAAAGGCGATTCGGGATGCTGACTGAGCATTTTACCAAGTACAACAAACTCGATGAGAACGTCATCGAACGGATTTTGGACAGTGAGGACTCCGGGGATTACGCCTCCCCCGCCAATAGCGGGGATGTCCTGGTGCACGGGGTCAACGGCCGGTTGGTCAAGGCGCAGACCGTCAATCAGCGCCGGCTGGTGGACGCTATGTCCAAACACGATATGGTTTTTGCCATCGGCCCGGCGGGAACCGGCAAAACCTATACAGGTGTGGCCCTGGCGGTGAAGGCCCTGAAGGAAAAGCAGGTGCGCCGGATCATCCTGACCCGTCCCGCTGTAGAAGCCGGGGAAAACCTTGGGTTCCTGCCGGGTGACCTCAAAGAGAAACTCGACCCATACATGCAGCCGCTTTACGATGCGCTTCGCGATATGATCCCGGCCGAACGCCTGGCCAAGTTCATCGAGGACGGAACCATCCAGATCGCCCCCATGGCATTTATGCGGGGCCGGACCCTGGACAATGCCTTTGTGATCCTGGATGAGGCACAGAACACCACCCATGCCCAGATGAAAATGTTCCTTACCCGTATGGGCAAGAATGCAAAATTCCTGCTCACGGGCGACCCCGGGCAGATCGACCTGCCCCGGCGGGTGATCTCCGGGCTCAAGGAGGCCTTGCTAATCCTCAAGAATGTCAAGGGCATCCAGATCATCTACCTGGACGACAAGGACGTCATCCGGCACCAGCTGGTGAAAAAAGTCATCGACGCTTATAAAACCATCGAACACCAGAATTGATATGGCCCAAACCCTGACGGATACGAATTTTGAGTTCCCGGGACAGCAACGCGTTTACAAGGGCAAGGTCCGGGAAGTCTACTACCTGGAGAACAATTTACTGGTTATGGTTGCCACCGACCGGTTGTCGGCTTTTGACGTGGTGATGCCCCGGGGGATCCCCTTCAAGGGGCAGATCCTGAACCAAATCGCGACACGGATGATGCAAGCCACCGAAGACCTGGTCCCCAACTGGCTGCTGGCCACCCCGGACCCGAATGTGGCTGTTGGAGTGCATTGCGAGCCTTTCAAAGTGGAAATGGTGATCCGCGGGTACCTGGCGGGCCATGCAGCCCGGGAATACGCAGCAGGGAAAAGGGAGTTATGCGGGGAGCCGTTGCCAGAGGGCATGCGCGAAAACGACGCTTTCCCGGAGCCCATCATCACACCCGCCACCAAAGCGGAGAAAGGGGACCATGACGAGGATATTTCCCGTGATGGAATCCTGGAACGGGGCCTGGTTAGCGCGGAGGATTATGCTGTCCTGGAGGACTATACCCGGAAACTTTTTCAAAGAGGCACTGACCTGGCTGCCGCTCGCGGCCTGCTGCTGGTCGATACAAAGTACGAATTCGGGAAGACCCCGGACGGGCGGATTGTACTGATCGATGAGATCCACACGCCGGATTCCTCCAGGTACTTTTACGCATCGGGATACCAGGAACGCCAGGCGCGGGGGGAAGCCCAGAAACAACTCTCCAAGGAATTCGTCCGCCAGTGGCTTATCGCCAACGGCTTCCAGGGCAAGCCTGGCCAGGAGGTGCCTGAAATGACCGACGATTACATCGAATCCGTTTCAAACCGGTACATCGAACTCTACGAAAAAATCACCGGCATCCCGTTTGCCGGGGCGGATACTTCCGACATCCCCGGCAGGATTGAGAAAAACGTACTCGGCTACCTCAGGGCCTAGCGATTCACTTTATTTCACCAGCATTTTGGCGGTATACGCATAGTCGATCCCCGTGAGTTTTACGATGTAAAGCCCCTTGGCCATTCCCCCAAGGGTCACTGAGGCAATCCCCGACCCGTCGGCAGTAATGGTTTCCCGCTGCATCAGGTGGCCGGAGGCTGCAAATATTTCCAGCTCGTAGGTGCCTTCCTGGACGTTGCTCATCTGTACCGGGGAGTAGGAGGTAGCCGGGTTCGGGGATACCTTCATATCCCGGTCGTCGTCCAGGATTGTTCCGGTGGCCAGTATTTCGGGAACGGTAACCTGTCCGCTCACTACACGGACCACCTTAATTTGAAACGATTCGTCTTCTTCCGTCTTCAGGTCGCTGACCGTCTGGACTTCCAGGGATGCTTGCTGCGAACCCATCTCAAATACCAACTCCGCCTCCGGGGCTACATAATCGGATTCCCCGGTGGTAATGTCCACGAATTCCAGTTCCAGGACAATGCGTTCACTGGCCGGCTGGCTCAGGGTGAATTCGAAATTCATCGGCCTGCCTTCGGTCTGGCGGACATCCACAGCCTGGATAGCCGCCTGTGCCGCCCCGTCTCCGGGCTCTTCCCCGCTTCCGTCCCCATCGGGATCTTCGCCGGTACCGCCGTCATTGCCCGGATCTTCCCCGGTACCTCCGTCGTTACCCGGATCCTCATCGGTACCGCCGTCATTGCCGGGATCTTCTCCCGAACCGCCGTCGCCGGGATCGCCACCATCCGGCGGGTCTGCTGCCTCAACGGTGAGCAGGGCGGAATGGGCAAAATTCCCGTCTGTCGTGGTAACTGTAATTTCTACCTGTCCTTCGGACAACGCCTGTACCGTACCATTCCCGGAAACGGTTGCCACGGACGGATCCGAACTGCTCCAGGAGACTGCCTTGTTGGTCGCGTTGGCAGGCATTACCGAGGCAGTGAATTGCAGGGTTTCCCCGATGAGTAATGTGGCATCGCCAGGGGCAACCGTTACGCCGGTAACCGCCACGGTTTCCGACCCCCCTTCACAAAGGGTTTCCCCCAGGGACAGGTCGGTGGCACTCTGACCGGCCAGGGCCAGTGTAATCCGGTCGATCAGGTGGTCGTTGGAACGGCCGGAAATCTGCAGGGTGTACACTCCGGGCGTATCGAATTCCGCATATACCTGATGTGCGTCGTGGTCGCTGGTATTTGTAGACCAGGTCCAGTCCGTTGTCCCGCTCAGGTAGACTTTAAACCACCCGTCGGCACTGGCACCCGCCGGGTTCGGGGTTTTTCCGGAACCTTTTGGATATACCCGGCTCCCGTTCTTTTCGCCATAGAAGTCATCCGCGTCCGGGAAACGGACCCAGCTGTCGTTGGCCTCCGTGGAGTTTGTGCCATGCCCCACCTTGTTCCTCCATTCAAAACGGTAGGTGCCCGGGGTATGGATCATTATAGTGGCGCTGATGGTCCCGTTCCCGGGCGAACTGAATGAATTGCCTCCCTTCCAGACGATGTAGCCGGATCCGGTTGCATCGGCAAACGAATTCCCGGTATTCCAGCCCTGGGCGAGGTCCAGGTTCTCCGCTTCAATGATCACGCGGCCGTTTTGTTCCTCAAAGTCGGCTTCGCAATTTCCGGTTCCGCCGCCATCCCCTCCGGAATCGGACGTTTTCTCAACAAGAGCAACCCAGTCGGCCCCTGTATCCGTCGGGGCAGTGCCCAGGTTGCGCACGCCGCCCCCATTGATGGTGGCAACGCTTCCCTGTTTCAGGGACCCCCCGGACCTCGGGTTGTACCAACGGACGGAATATGTGCCGCTGACCCCTGAGAGGTTCAGGGATTCGGTTCCCGAGCTCGGGATATATACCGCGTAGATTTCCCCCGTTTTGGCAAAGCAATAGGACCCGGATTTTGAAATCAATCCATCCCGGCTCTCCATCGCCCAGAAAGGCAGGTAGTCGTTGAAGAAGTCCAGGGCCCGCTTCGCATCTTCCCATTTTGTCTTCCGGCTGCGCCAGTCTTCTGCGGTGAGGTCGGTGACCCCTGTCTGGTACCCGAAGTAGTATTCCACCCCGGCACCTCCGGCCATCAGCGTGCCCCACAGGGTTTTGTTGCGGACTTCCGAGCGGTTGTCTCCGCGGGAGCCTTTGTCCCCGCTATAGGAGGCATCGGCAGCTACCCCGGTGGTGTAGTCGCCCTGTTCGTCGTTGGTCACTACCCATTGTTTTCCACTCGCTTTTGAATCATTAACCCAGCGCTTGACATCCCGGTGGATGTTGTTGATCTGGATTTGCAGGGACGGCCCGGTCAGGTCGGAATCACCCAGCAGGGGCCCGTAAAGGTCATCTTGACTGTTCGGGTAGGAGTGGATGACAATGTGGTGGTCATAGGGGTCCAGGGATTTAATATAGGATGCGTAGGCTTTTACGCGCGTATTGTTCGTATCCCCGAGTTCGTTATATAGGTCGTTCTCTTCACCCAGGTTCCAGTTCAGGGCCAGGTGGTGGCCAAATCGGGCCACGAGTTCCCGGTAATACAATTTCCGCTGTACCCCGAGTTCCCCGCCGTCCAGGAGGCGGTCGTTTTCTTCTTCCTGAGTCTTGAAATGCAGGAACATCCCCTTGGAATCGGCGTGCTGGAACAATATCTCCCACTGTTCGAGCTTGGAAATGTCGTACCTCAGGCGGTTGGCCGCGTCCTGGCCGCCGGGCTCATCCAGGCCGCTGTGGGTGGTGGAAACCCAGGGCCATACGTCCTTTCCGTCGCCGATGACGCTCATGGTCAGGAAGGAAAAAGCATTCATCCCCTTGCTGGCCAGGTAATTGACGGCGCCGACAAGGGCTTTTCCCTTGCCGTTTTTCCAGTCGGCATCCCCTTGCTCCCAGTCGCCCAGGTGGGGCGACCAGGTCTTGCTGGCTACCGTATTGTCAAAGTCGGCGTAGGCCAGGAGGTTCTCAGGCGAATCGGCTCCTGCCTTCAGGAAATAGGTGCCGTTTTCCCGGAACCGGAGGTAGCGTTCGCCCACATATTCGAGCCTTCCCTTACTCCGGTTATCCGGGGCAGATTTTGTGGACAGCCCAATCTGGAAAGATCCGGAGGCACCATCGAATCCGGTGGATGAACCCGCATTCGGGTCCAGGCTGATGGCTACCTGATTGCCGGTCCGGAATGAAGCGGTATAGGTCCAGGTACCCACCTGGTCAGGTGAGAATCGCACGGCCCATTTGTTGCCGGAGGACGCGCTGGTTTCAGCTGCATTTCCGTCGGCTGCAAAAAATCCGGGGACGGTAAATTCCCGGCCGTCGGGAGCCGTGAACAATACGTTCAACCGGTAGTTCAGGAAAGGGTTCTGGGAGGCAGATTCACTGGTTTGCGGTCCGTCAAACAAAATTTGGATGCGGTGCCATTTCTGCAATTCACCGGTTACCTGGCCCTGGGCCCGGAGTCCGGTGGTGGCAAAAACGAATAGTGTCAGGGAAAAGAGTAGGTTACGGGGGCTCATGATTTAGGATTAGGGGCATTAACAGTTCACAAATATTCGGCGTGTCGCTGACGCATTTGTTCCCTAATCTCATGCCTCCGATCCCGTCCGGGTAAAACCCGGACCAGTGCCTACAACAGGGTAGGACAGGTGGAGCAATCCGATACCAAAAAAACAGGCCGCTAACACAAGGTATCAAGCTGGTTCAGCGGCAAAAACAATTTTAGTAGGTGTAAAGTGTTGCCATAAGAGGCGAAATAAGATTTGGGACTACAAATATATGAGAGGAACGAATATTTCGGATGAAATATTACTTTTTTTCGATGAACTGCAATCGGCCCGAAATTCTGTACCCCATATTCAAAAATTATTTGCGGCTGCCGAGTTTTAATAAGTCCCGTGTCGTCAGCGGACGACGTGCGCGGAGCGATTCCAGGATGTTCAAAAATGCAATGGCCGTTATGTAGGCGTCCCCCAGGGCCGTATGCCGGTCTTTGCAGGTAATATCGAATTTGCGCGCCAGGTCGTCCAGAGATCGGAAGAGCGTCGTGTAG
>CAXQQM010000207.1:0-8004 GCA_964226055.1 Robiginitalea sp.
TCCGGCACGAACTGGCCCGGCGCACGCGCAACCAGCTCCGGCGCGTTCCCGAACTGCAATTCTACCTGGACGATTCCCTGGAATACATCGAGAATATCGAAAAGTCGCTCAAGGAAGGGGAAGACCCCATCGAGAACCCGGACCTGCTGCCCCGCCGCAAAAAATCCTGAGCGTGAACTTCCCGCTGTACATCGCCCGGCGCTATGTCCGTTCCAAAAGCAGCCAGAACGCGGTCAACATCATCAATGCAGTCACTTTCGGCGTCATTGTCATCGGCTCCGCTGCCCTGTTTATCGTCCTCTCCGGTTTTGCGGGGTTAAAAACCTTCAGCCTGTCTTTCAGCAACACGTTCGACCCGGACATGCGCATTGTCCCGGCCAGCGGGAAGACCTTTGCCTTTGGCCCGGAACAAGCTGCGGGGTTGCGGGACATCCCGGGGATCGCCTCCTATTCCAGGGAACTGGAAGAACGCGTTTACCTCACCCACGACCAGCGCAGCATGATCGCCTATATCAAAGGGGTGGATTCCGCCTACAACCGCACCACGGGCATCGACAGCACCATCTATATGGGGCTCTGGGACCTCAGCGCCCAACAGGCGGTTTCCGGGATCTCCATCGCCTCCCAGCTCTCGCTAAGCGTTCAGAATTACCGCTCCCCCCTCATCGTACTGGTCCCGAAACCCGGAACGGGCAACCTCTCCCCCCAGGGCCTGGGCGACCAGCCCTACAACCAGATGGCGGTGATCCTCTCCGGGATCTACCAGATCGAGGAGGGGCTGGATAAAAAATACCTGTTTGCAGACCTCGGGATGGTGCAGGCATTGCTGGAGCGCGACAGCCTGCAAGTGTCCGGGGTGAACCTGAAACTCACACCGGAGGCCGATGAAGCAGCCGTGCTGTCGGCCGTGCGTGAAACCCTGGGCGGCGGCGTGGAAGTCCGTACCCGTCGCCAGCTCAACCAGACGCTCTACCGGATGCTGAATACCGAAAACCTCGCAACCTACCTGATCTTTACGCTGGTGTTAATCATTGCGCTGTTCAATGTGGTAGGCGCCATCATCATGATGATCCTGGACAAGCAGCTCCATACCCGCACCCTCTATTCGCTGGGGCTCACCGTTAGGCAACTCCGACGGATCTACTTCCTGCAGGGGGTACTGGTTACCTGCGCGGGCGGTGTGATCGGGGTGTTGATCGGGGTGGCGCTGATCGGGTCGCAACTCGCCTTTGGCTGGCTGATGATCACCCCGTCCCTGGCCTACCCGGTGGCCCTGAGCTGGGCGAATGTGGGGATTGTGCTGGCCACCATAGCCGTGTTGGGGGTCATTGCCGCCCGCATTGCGAGCAACCGGATCAACAAGAAAATGCTGAGTATATAATCAGGCTATAATTCAGGGAAAGTAAACGCCTACGGAGTTTCTTCCAGCACGGTGAGCCGTAAAGCGGTTCAGGCAAACTCGTGGGTGGCAAATGCCTCCAGGGCCTCGTCGAAGGCGGCAAATACGTCGGCCGAGTCGTCGCTGGTAACCATCTTCATCCGGTAGGGCTTAAAATTCGGGATGCCTTTGAAGTAGTTCGTGTAGTGCCGGCGGGTTTCAAATACGCCGAGCTTTTCCCCCTTCCAGTCGATGGCCATCTGCAGGTGGCGGCGCGCTGCTGCCACACGTGCCTCCATGTCCGGCGGCGGCAGGTGCTCCCCGGTTTCGAAATAGTGCTTTACCTCCCGGAAAAACCACGGGTAGCCAATGGATGCCCGGCCAATCATCGCCCCGTCCAGACCGAATTCGTCCCGCATGCGAACCGCTGCCTCCGGGGTGTCCACATCCCCATTCCCGAATACCGGGATGTGCATCCGCGGGTTGTTCTTTACCTCCGCTATGGGCCGCCAGTCTGCCTCCCCTTTGTACATCTGCACCCGGGTCCGGCCGTGGATGGCGATGGACTGGATGCCCACGTCCTGGAGCCGTTCGGCCACCTCGACGATCTTAATGGAGTTGTGGTCCCAGCCCAGGCGGGTCTTCACCGTCACGGGCAAATGGGTCCTTTTGACCATCGCCTCGGTGAGTTTTACCATCAGCGGGATGTCGCGCAGGATCCCGGCCCCGGCATTCTTGCAGACCACCTTCTTTACCGGGCAGCCGAAGTTGATGTCGATGATGTCCGGCCCGGTCTCGGTAACGATGTCCACAGCCTGGAGCATGGAGTCCAGTTCGGCCCCGAAGATCTGGATGCCGATGGGCCGCTCTTTCTCGTAAATGTCCAGCTTCACCACGCTTTTGGCGGCATCCCGGATCAGGCCCTCGGACGAGATGAATTCCGTGTACATCACATCGGCCCCCTGTTCCTTGCAGAGCGTGCGGAAGGGCGGGTCGCTCACATCCTCCATGGGGGCGAGCAACAACGGGAAATCCGGGAGTTCCACAGGGCCGATTCGAACCATAAATTGCTGTTTTTGCGCTACAAAGCTACGAATAAGGTGGATTTCCGGGCAAATCAATCCTCCACAATCCGGTCCCGCTCCGTGTTCCGCAGGTCGGCACGCCGGCTCTGCAGGCGGTAATTCCCGAAATTATAGGTGAATCCCAGCCGGATAAAACGGGTTTCGGGGCGGGAGTAAAACGCATTGTCCTGGTTGGCGTACCGGGAGGTGTACGTGGCATTGGCCCGTCCGAGCAGGTCCTCGGCCACCAGGCTCAGGGAGGCCCGGCCCTGCCAGAGCGATTGGCGGAGCCCGGCACTCAGGGCTATCGTCTCCGAGCGCTTAAACGACCCGTGGAGGAAGCCGCTCAGGTACAGCAGGGAAATGTCCCCGGTAAGCGTGCCGTCCCCGGATAGTGTCAGCGAATTGTTCAGGTAGCCGTAATACCCGCTGACGCGGTTGGTATAGGTTTCCTGCTCGCTCAATACGGCCAGCAGCGTCTCCTCCTCGTAGAAAAGCGAGTTGTAGGCGTAGACCTGCCACCAATCCAACAGGGCTTTGGATACCGTGAAGTCCAGCCCGTAGGAAATGCTCCCCAGGGTGTTCTGCTTAATCTGCAGGAGCGTCTGGTTTTCGTTGTCCTGGAAGCTGAGGGTACTGATGTACCGTCCATTGTCCCGGTAATACAGGTCTATAAAATACGTGTTGTCCAGGGAGAGGTTCAGGTTGAAGTTGTGGCTGAAATTCGGGACGAGGTTCGGGTTGCCCTCGTCGTAGTCATTTTCATTCAGGAAGAACCGGAAGGGGTTCAGGTCCTGGTAATTTGGCCGCGTCAGCCGCCGGTTGTAAGTAAAAGCCATGCTGTGCTTTTCCCCCAGGGCCCGCCCGAGGTACAGCGTGGGAAACCACTCCAGGTAGTCCTGGTTGTTGATCTCATCCAGGGTTTCCGAACGGGCTCGCACCTGTGTCTGCTCGGCCCGCAGCCCCAGGCGGAGCGACCAGGCCGACCATTCCTGGTACAGGCTCGCGAAAGCGGCGTAAACCTCCTCGTCATATGTAAACCGGTCTGTCAGGGCGATATCAAAAGGCGGCTCCATATTAACGTCCAGGTAGTCGATGGCATTCCGGGATTCGATAAACGAGCCCCGTACCCCGGTTTCCATGTTCCCCTTGCCCAGGGGCACGTCCAGGTCCAGCTGGCCCGTGTAGATGTCGATTTGCTGGTCCGCATCCGTGGCAAAGGAAAAGTCCCGGATAAAGGCCCCGGAAGGGTCAAAGTACCGGCTGTTCCCATCCTGGACCCGATCGAGTTCGTAGTACGTATAGTGCGCATTGGCCTTCAGCGAAGCCCCCTTCTCCCCCAGGCTGCGGCGGTAATTCAGTTCAACCGAGGCGTTGAGCCGGTCCTCGTCCAGGATGGATCGGGTTACCAGGGTGGAGTCCAGGCTTCCCTGTCCGTTGCGCATCTCGGTGCCCAGGGTATAGTCGTGTTCCTGGTCCGGGGAATACAAGAGGTTCGCCGTCAGGTTCAGCTCGTCCCGGTCCGAAGGGGTAAAGTCCAGGATCAGGTTGCCCTGCTGGGCCTGGGAACGCGATATCCGGTCCATCCGGGTTTCCCAGTTGGCAAAGACCGCGTTGCCGGCGTCGATATAATTGATATAGCTGTCCGAGACTTTCAATTCCTTCCTGGGAGCGATGGAATAGCTGGCGAGCAACCCGAATGTTTCACTCTTGAAGAACTGGCTGGTGCCCAGGCTGTACTTGGGGAATACCGCCTGGGTATACTCCCCCCGAACACTGCCCTTATACCCGGGGAGGATGTTTTGCCGGGTGCGGATATTCAGGACCGGGCCGTCGCTGGCCTCAAAGCTCGCCGGGGGTAATGGGATGACCTCAACGGACAGGATCATATCCCCCGACAACCCCCGGAGCAATTCCAGCACCTCGTCCTGCCCGAGCTGGACCTTGCGGTCATTCAGGTAGATGGTGGCCGGCTGGCCCCGCACCTCGAGGGATTCGGGCCCGGCAATGACCCCCGGGGCATTCCTGAGGATGTCCCAGGTGCTGCCGGAACTCAGGACGGTGTTTTCCACCTTAAAGACCACCCGGTCTGCCTGCCCCTCAATAACCGGCCGTTTCCGGGTCACCACCACCTCGTCCAGTTGTTCGGCATCTTCCGATAGGACCAGGGCCCCGAGCCGCAGGTCCGAGCGGACTTCCACGGGGACGGGACGAGCCGAATATCCAAAGTACTGGGGTTGGAAAAAGTAGAGGTCCGGGGCGATACCGTCGATTGAGAAATAGCCGGATTCATCCGAGGAGGTCCCGTTTACCCGGACGCTGTCCGCGTTGAGCAGCAGGATGTTCGCATAGGGCAATGGGGTACCTCCGGTATCCTTGACGAAACCGGTGACCGAGTAGGTCTGGCTGTGCAGGGCGAGGGGGGAAATCCCCAGCAAAAGCAAGGTTCGTAACTTCAATTTCAGTCTGGGCTGATATAAATCTAAACAATTTACCGGGTCAACCCGCAAAAATTTGGAAGAATTAGACTACCTGCACCCCGGGCGGCCTTACGACCTGTCCCGCTGGCTAAAACCCGATCTCTGCGGTTACCTGCTTCCCGTTGCGCGCCACCACCACCGTGGTGCTGTCCCCGGGCTCAAAGGCCGAGAGGGCGCGCATGTAGCTCATCATGTCGGTTACCGTGCTGTCGCCCAGTTGTACCACCACATCCCCTTTCTGCAGGCCGGCCCGCTGGGCGGGTTTGTCCTCGCTCACCCCGTCAATCCGCATGCCCGTACCGTCAAAGAGGTAATCCGGGACCACGCCCAGCCCCACCTTGAAACGGGGCACTTCCTCGCTCTCGTTTTTGGTTTTCCGGAAGGCGATTTCCCGCTGGCTTTCCAAATCCCCGGCTATCGCCAGGATGTAATCCGAAATCCGCGCCATCCCCTCGTAATTGAGTTTCCCCGAATCGTCCGTCGGCCGGTGGTAGTCTTCGTGTTGGCCGGTGAAAAAATGCAGCACGGGGACATCCTGCAGGTAAAAAGACGTATGGTCCGAAGGGCCCACCCCGGATTCCTGCAGGACAAGGCGGAAGCCCGGGTTGCGGGAGCGGAGTACCTGGTTCCAGATGGGGCTGGTCCCCGTCCCGCTGATGGACAACGTGCTGTCCGGGCGGAGCCGGCCCACCATGTCCAGGTTGATCATATACGCGTGCTTGCCGAAATCGCGGGTGGGGTTCTTGGTGAAATAGTTGGACCCCAGCAGGCCCATTTCCTCCCCGGAAAACGCAATGAACAGGTAGTTATCCCGGGGTCCCGAAGCCCCGGTTGCCGCGCGTTCCGCCAGGTCCCGGGCCAGGCGGAGCATAACCGCCACCCCGCTGGCATTGTCGTCCGCCCCGTTGTGGATGGCCGAGTCCCCCCGGTGCAGCGAGCCTTCGCCCCCCATCCCGAGGTGGTCGTAATGGGCCCCGATCACCACGGTACGCTCCCCCCCGTTGTCGAGCAGGCCCAGGACATTCCGGGCGGTGACCGATCCGTCCGAATGGTCGCCGAAGGCTACTTCCCCATGGGGGTCCTGCCGGGGCCGGAAGCTGAAGTCCTGGAAATAGCTGCCTTCCTCCCCGGCCGGTTCCAGGCCGATAGCCTCCATCCGGCGTGCCAGGTAGCCGGCGGCCTGCCGGGCCCCTTCCGAGCCGGTTTGGCGACCTCGCAGGGAATCGCTGGCCAGGATGCGCACATCGTCTTCCAGGCTGGCGGCTGGCGCAGCTGTCTCGGAACAACTCCCGGCGAGCAGCCCTACGGCTCCCGACATCAGAATTCCTGCAAAAAGGTTGTAATACTTCATGGCTTCCCTCTATTTTTGCCAAAATTACGCATCTCCATGAGAATCTTACTTTTACTCCTGTTGGGAATTTTTACCATTGGCTGCAAGGACGGCAAGAAAACGGAGCCCGGGGCAGGCGGGGCATCCGGCCCGGAAGATGGCCCGGCCGCGGGAAGTGCTGCCGACAGTCCGATGGCCGCTTCTTCCGACACGCTTATCTACCCGGGCGAGACGCACTTCAAATCCATCCGCCAGGTCACTTTTGGCGGTGACAATGCAGAGGCCTACTGGAGTTTCGACAACCGCCAGCTGATCTTCCAGTCCAATTACGAAGACTGGGGGGTGGAATGCGACCAGATGTTCCTGATGGATGCCGGGGAGACTTTCAAGGGTAGCGCCCCGCCCATGGTCAGCACGGGGATGGGCCGCACCACCTGCGGGTACTTCATGCCGGATAATGAACACATCCTCTACGGCTCCACCCACCTGAGGGACCCGGAGTGCCCGGAGGTGCCCCTGCGCGAAAACGGCAAATACGTCTGGCCGGTATACGATTCCTTCGACATCTTCGTGGCCGACCTCCAGGGGAATATCGTCGACCAGCTGACGGACGAGCCCGGGTATGACGCAGAGGCCACCGTGTCCCCCCAGGGCGACCGGATTGTCTTTACTTCCGACCGGAGCGGCGACCTGGAGCTGTACACCATGAACCTGGACGGGTCGGACGTCCGACAGATCACCGACGAGCTCGGGTACGACGGCGGGGCGTTTTTCTCCCCGGATGGTACGCAGATCATCTTCCGGGCGTCCCGCCCGAAAACTGAGGAGGAAGTTGCGGAGTACAAAGACCTGTTGTCCCGGGGGCTGGTCCAGCCTACCGAAATGGAGCTCTTTATCTGCAACGCGGACGGCAGCGAGTTAAAGCAGCTCACCTTCCTGGGCAATGCCAACTGGAGCCCCTTCTTCCACCCTGATGGAGATAAAATTTTGTTTTCCAGCAATTTTGAGTCCGAGGGGGGCTTCCCCTTCAACCTCTACCTCATCGGCACGGACGGCACGGGCCTGGAGCGGGTCACCCACGGACAGACCTTCGACGCCTTCCCGGTGTTCTCCCCCGACGGAAAATACCTGGCCTTTTCGAGCAACCGGAACAACGGGGGCACCCGGGATACCAACTTGTTTATCGCCGAGTGGCAGGACTGAACCCGAAGTCCTCCGGGCAGCGCATAAATTCCGGTGCCGCCGAGCGCAATTTGATTATCTTTGCCTCCTATTTTCGGATTGCATGAAGAATATTCGGAATTTTTGCATCATCGCCCATATCGACCACGGAAAGAGTACGCTGGCCGACCGGCTGCTCGACTTTACCGGGTCGGTGACCGAACGCGAAAAACAGGACCAGCTGCTGGACAGCATGGACCTGGAGCGCGAGCGCGGCATCACCATCAAGAGCCACGCCATCCAGATGGACTATGTCCACAATGGCGAACCCTATATCCTCAACCTGATCGACACCCCCGGGCACGTGGATTTCTCCTATGAGGTATCCCGCTCCATCGCGGCCTGCGAGGGGGCCCTGCTTGTGGTGGATGCGGCCCAGAGCATCCAGGCGCAAACCATCTCCAACCTCTACCTGGCCCTGGAAAACGACCTGGAAATCATCCCGGTTCTCAACAAGGTAGATTTGCCGAGCGCCAACCCGGAGGAGGTGACCGACGACATCGTGGACCTGATTGGTTGCAAACCCGGGGA
>CAXQQM010000208.1:0-3257 GCA_964226055.1 Robiginitalea sp.
ACCGCAAGCTGCTCTCCACCTCCGGCTGGGTCGGTAAAGCCATGGGGGACGCTTCGAATATCATCCTGATTACGGGCGCCGGCGGGATTTTCGGCACCATCCTGCAAAACAGCGGGATCGCCGGTACGCTGGCGGATTCGCTCTCCACGGCAAACCTGGGGATCTGGCTGCCCTTCCTGCTCTGTGCCGCCATCAAAACAGCCCAGGGCTCCTCCACGGTGGCCCTGATTACCACAGCATCCATCATCGCGCCCATGCTCGGGTCCCTGGGCTTCGAGACAGCCATCGACAAGGCACTTGTGGTCTCCGCCATCGGCGCGGGCGCCATGGTGGTGTCCCATGCCAACGACAGCGGGTTCTGGATCCTCACCCAGTTCTCCGGCATCGATGTCAAAACCGGATATCGGGTATATACGCTTGGGACCCTGGTGGTAGGGACTTTTGCGGCCCTGCTCGTATTTGCAGCTTCTTTTATTTTATAACCCGATGGATGATGCCTTGTAACCCGCCCGGAAGCCGACTCGTGAAATTCCCGCCCACCTCCCGGGGCCGGGCAACCGGGTGGGTTTTGGCGGGCGCCTGCATTTTCCTGGCAATGGCATCCTGCGCATCGGACCCGGACGAGGTGGAACCATCGCCCCCGCTCAGCCCGGAAGAGGCCATGGAAAGCTTTGTGCTCGCAGACCCGGGGCTCCGAGTGGAGCTGGTGGCTGCGGAACCCCTGGTTCAGGACCCGGTGGCCATCACCTTCGACGCCGGGGGCCGCCTTTGGGTGGTAGAAATGCTGGGTTTTATGCAGGATATTGAAGGAACAGGGGAGCAGGACCCGGTGGGCCGCGTATCCGTACTATTCGATGACGACGGGGACGGGCAGATGGACCGGAGGACGATTTTCCTGGACAGCCTGGTACTGCCCCGTGCGGTTGGTCTGGTAGACGGTGGCGTACTGGTTGCCGAGAACATCCCCCTGTGGTTTGCCGAGGACCTGGATGGCGATTTTGTGGCCGACCGGAAAACCCTGGTGGACTCCACCTATGGGGGGAGCGGCATGCCGGAACACTCAGCCAACGGGTTGTGGCGCGGTATGGATAACTGGATCTACAACGCAAAATCCCAGTACCGCTACCGGCGGGAGGGAGGCCAGTGGATCAAGGACGAAACAGAATTCCGCGGGCAATGGGGCATTGCCCACGACAATGCGGGCCGCCTGGTATATAATTACAACTGGTCGCAACTGCACGCAGACCTGGTACCACCCAACAGCCTGGACGACAACCCGAACCACACCCCGGGCAGCGGCATCGACCACGGCCTGACCCTGGACCGGACCATCTTTCCAATCCGCAGCAATACGGCCGTCAACCGGGGCTATGTGCCCCGGACGCTGGATGCGGAAGGCAGGCTGCTGGAATTTGCCTCGGCTTGCGGCCCCCTGATCTACCGGGGGGATGCGCTCCCGGAATCCTACCGGGGGGATGCCTTTGTCTGCGAACCCACGGCCAACCTGATCAAGCAAAACGAAATTGTGGAAACCGGCTTTTTGTTGGAGGCGCGAGCCACCTACCCGGACCGGGAATTCCTGGCCTCCACGGACGAACGGTTCCGGCCCATTTCCCTGGCCCCGGGCCCGGACGGTGCCCTGTACGTCGTGGATATGTACAAAGGGATTATCCAGCACGGGCCCTATATGACGGATTACCTGCGGGAAGTCACCCTGGATCGGAAACTGGACCAGCCCGTCCACATGGGCAGGATCTGGCGGATTACCCGCGAAAATTCCGGGGGTGGCAGCGAAGGGGAAAGTGCTGCGGGAATCAATCGGACGAAAGTTCCGCTGGATCAACTGGATCCGGTGGCCCTGGTTGGCATGCTGGACAGCCCGGACGGGTGGACCCGGGATACGGCCCAGCGGTTATTGGTGGCCGGGGCAGATTCAAGTGCCGTGGATGCCCTCAGACAGCTGGTCGCCCAGGGGTCGCCATTGGGGCAATTGCACGCCCTCTGGACCCTGGAGGGAATGGGATGGGAGCAACCGGATAGTTACCTGGCCGCACTGGCTTCCGAAGACCCCTATGTGGTTCAGGCAGCCCTGCGGATCCTGGAGCCGCTCTGTCGGGAAAACGCTGGGGTACGGCAACAGGTGGAGGCTTTCGTCCAATCGGAATTTCCCGGCTCCGCGCCCCTGGTACAAATGCAAATGGTATTGCAAAGCGACCTGATCTCGGAAGATGTTGCGCTGCCGGTCATTTCGGCATTCCTCTCCGAATACGATTCCCTGCCGGTGGCACGGGATGTTGCGCTGAGCAGCCTGGAAGGCCGCGAGATGAATATGTTCAACCGGCTTATTGCGGAAAGGGGAACGGCAAGCCCGGACCAGAATACTGAGATTTTTGTGGAAATGCTCGCCAGCTCCATAACCAATTCACGGGATGTCGGGGAAATCCGGGAATTACTGGCCATGGCCCGGGAACCCGGACCGGGGTGGGTTGCCCATTCCATCATCCAGGGGATGCTGGGTGCACGTCAAACCGACGGGCAGCCCGCAATAGAACTCACGGAAAAACCCGCGCTTTTCTACGAAACGGCTTCGGATCCGTTGCTGGCAACCCTTCAGGAACGTTTTACCTGGCCCGGCAAGCCAGAGGCTGAAACAGTAGTGGCTGCGGCGGAGTATGAAATCGACCCGGGACAAATGGCCCTGGGCCGGCAGCAATACCTGAACCTGTGCGCCAATTGCCACGGGACGAAAGGGGAGGGGATGAAACGGTTTGCACCGCCCCTGAAAGATTCCGAATGGGTGAATGGGGAGGACTACAAACTAGCCATGATCCTGTTGCACGGGATGGAGGGCCCCGTTGAGGTTGCTGGCAAGACATACGGCATCCCGGACATCCTCCCGAGCATGCCTTCTTTTTCCACGTTGCAGGACCGGGATATCGCGGCCATCGCCACCTATATCCGCAATGCCTGGGGGCACAGCAACGAGCCGGTCAGCCGGGGCAGGGTTACCGGGATCCGCTTCCGGACCCAGGGGAAGATCCGGCCCTGGACGGCCGGGGAACTGGACACCTTGCAATTTTCCCTTTCCGATTGAGGCGGGCCGCATGTGGCACGCATATTTTTATCCGTTCATCCGTCGGGGAAATCTTAAGATTATTTTATATTTGCAAGCCGAAAGAAATCCCAGGCTGGTTTTCTTTCGTTTTTACCAACGAGGTCTGAGTTTTTGAGAAGCCAAAGGCCGTGCGCCGGCTGGC
>CAXQQM010000209.1:0-7937 GCA_964226055.1 Robiginitalea sp.
CGAAGCGTTGTAACCCGGCGAATCCAGGCAGATAATAATGGCCGATTTCCGAATCCCGTCGGCGATGGAATCGTCAAAGAGGACGCTCCCATCCAGTTTTTTGGTGTCCCACCAGATTTTTACGGAATCCATCCTCCCGAACTGCCTGGCCAGCATCAGGTTGAGGTTCTGGTAAAATTGCTTGATCCATCCGTCTTCCTGGTCCGGAAAACAAATATTGTCTACATGAGCATAACTTATAAAGATGTCATACTCGTACCCGGGTACGTATGCCATGGAGTGTCGGTTTGGTGGTTAGTCCTCTGTAAGGTAGTGAATTAATCCGAGATACGGGGGTATTATCAGGCACCCGGTTCGGAGGCCCCGCTCGAAGCCATAATTTCGTTCCAGCCGCGGTTTTCGTTGCTGAGGATATCTTCCACATTGCTGACAAACAAGGCGTAGGCTTCCGGGTTGCCGGCATAGGCCCGTGTACGGGTTTGATAGAGGATTTTTTCCCGGAGCAGCGACTCGGCCGCGGTCCGGTAGCTCAGCCACTTCTCCTGGAACTTGTAGAGGGCGGCAATCCCGGTAGCCATAGCCGTCAACACCCCCAGGCAGGCTACGAGCAGGCCGTCGAACTGGCTGTTCCAATGGGAATACCCCGCCACCAGCGGGATCAGCGAGCCCGAAACGATGATGATTCCGCTGAACAGCATGTGGTACTTCTTGTTGCGGGTGCTTTTTTTCCGGTACCAGTTCAGTTGGTCGTCCACCCGGTCACGCATAAATTGTTCCTCGTTCATTTCCATGGCAGTGAGAGAATTACCCTTTACAAGTTACATCTTTTCACTTCACCCGGTATATAGCAGCCCCTTTTCCAATCCGCGGAGTTCCGCCAGGCCCTTCAGGCGTCCGATCAGGGAGTATCCCGGATAGCTCTTGCTGCCGTGTTCCAGCTCGTGTAAAAAACCATGGTCGGGTCGCATCGGCAGGGAAAGCCCCCGCCGCGCCATCAGCCGGAGGAGCCGGGAGACCACTTCCTCCATCGGGACATGGCCGTCCAGGTGGTCGGATTCCCGGAAGGCCCCGTCCGCCTCGTGGGCGACGTTCCTCAGGTGGAGAAAATGGATCCGTTCACCAAAAGCGTTCACCATGGACGGCAGGTCGTTCGTTTTTCCGGCGCCGAGGGAGCCCGTACAGAAACACAGGCCGTTGGCCACTCCCGGTACAGCTTCGAACAACATTTCGAGGTGTTTATGCCCGGATACCACGCGTGGCAGACCCAGAAGCGGATAGGGCGGGTCGTCCGGGTGGACCGCCAGCACGGCCCCGCTGGCCTCGGCCACCGGCACTACGGCTTCCAGAAATTCGATAAGGTGTTGCCGCAACAGGGATTCCGGGATCCGGTCATAATCCGCCAGCAACTCCATCAACCCGGCCTCCGTAAAATGTTCGTCACTCCCCGGGAGCCCCTGCATAACCGACCGCCGGATGCGGTTGCGGCGCTCCTCGCTCAGCGAATCATCGAGTGCTGCGGCCTGTTTGCGGACCCCGGCATCGTAATCGGAATCGGCCCCGGGGCGCCCCAGGCTGTGGATGTCGAACCAGGCAAAGGCGGCACGGTCAAAGCGGAGGGTACGGGTACCATCCGGGTTCGGGTGCTCCAGTTCGGTACGCACCCAATCCAGCACCGGCATAAAATTATAGGTGATCACCCGGATTCCACAAGCCGCCAGGTTCCGGATACTTTGCTGGTAATTGGCGATATGGGTATGGTAGTCGCCTTTTTGTTGTTTGATCGCTTCGGAAACCGGGAGGCTCTCTACCACCACCCACTCCATCCCGGCTTCCCGGACCAGGCGTTGGCGCTCGCGGATGGCCGCGGTTTCCCATACCTGGCCTGGGGGGATTTGATGAAGGGCAGTCACGATACCAGCCGCCCCGGCCTGCCGGATAGCGGTCAGGCTCACCCCGTCGTGCGGCCCGTACCACCGCATGCAGGGCGTCATCCGATTGCCAACCTGCTCCCCATTCATCCCCTTTTTTCTTTGTGACATATGTTATTTATCCTTAAATGATTCTTTCAGGCTCAGATCCGGTTCAACCGTATTCAGAAACCGATACTGTTGCCCCCGTCAACGGGCAGGACCACCCCGGTAATGAAGCGGGCCTCCTCGGAGGCCAGGTAATAAACGGTATCGGCAATGTCCTCCGGCAACCCCATCTCCCCCATCGGGGTACGGGCAAAAACCCGGTCTTTTCGCGGGGGGTCGCTGTCCAGCGCCTTGGCTGTCATCGGGGTCTTGATAAATCCGGGGGCCACGCAGTTTACCCGGATTCCCATGGGCGCCAGTTCCACGGCCATGGCCCGAGTCAACCCCTCGATGGCCGTTTTGCTGGCGGAGTATGCCACCACATAAGGGAGGCCATACTGGGCCGCCATGGAGCTGATATTCACGATATTGCCCTGCCCCTGCTCCTTCATGACCCTGCCGGCTTCCCGGCTGATGGAGAAAACGCTGTGCAGGTTGGTTTGCAGGATCCGGTCGAATTCGGCGTCCGAGACCTCCAGCAGCGGTTTTTTCATGTTGATCCCCGCGTTGTTTACCAGGACGTCGATCCGGCCTTCCGCCTCCCGCACCTGCCGGATGGCCCCGGGGATATCTTCCAGGCGTGACAGGTCCAGGACGAGCTCCCGGGCTTGTGGGCCGAGTTCCTCGCAGCTTTTACGTGTTTTTTCCGGGTTGCGGCCCAGGACATAGCAAATGTGTCCCGCCTGGCAAAACTTTTTGGCGGTCGCATATCCCAATCCGGAGGTTGCGCCGGTAACAATGACTATTTTCTGTTTCATATTGTGAAATCTGTTTTCGATAAAGCGCCCCAAAACCTCAATCCCATTGCGGGCGAATCCCGGGGGCATATGGGAATTTCAAGTTTTTATAATATTTCAACGGATGTGCCGGAGGTTCCATCCCTTCCGGGAACTCCATGCCGGAGAACGTCTGGAAGTACAACATACAGGCATCCTTCCACCACCGTGCTTCCTGCAACTGGATCCCCAGCCGCATCTCCACATCCCGGAAGACCGCATCGGGAAGTAGGCCCTGCAGCCCCTGCCAGTCCGCCAGCATCCCCGCCACCGTGTCGATACCCTCCTGGTATTTCAGGCCCAGACCCTCCCAGAGGGTATGTCCGTCGCGCAATCTATAATCCCAGGGAAGGTGGTGGAACCACAGCAGGAATTCCTCCGGGCAGGTAGCCGGGTCCCTGTAGCGCTCCGCGAGTTCCGGGGCGTACTGGGCTACTGCATTGCTCCCTGTGGAAGTCCGGTCGAACCCGATACCGAGCGAATCCGCCTGGTGGTAATAGACGGGATTCCATTCCGGACGGGAATGTTCGTCCACCCAGGGGCCCGGGCCGTAGTGGTGGCTCGAATCGAATATGTGATGAAGGCCCAGGGGTGTCATATAATTCACGACGGCCTCCCGGGAACGCATCATGAGGTCCTGCACCCGGTTTACAACCACCGGGTTATTCCCGAAAGTCGCCCGGATCCATTCCTCCGCAATCCCCGCGCTTTCCAGGTAGGGATCCCAGGCGAGCCTCCCGAATCCATACCAGTCGGCCTGCCCGAAAGGATGGCCTGTCCAGTTGATATCCGTCCCGATATTGGCTACCCCGGCCATCCCGCTCAACGGCTTGTCGTGCAGGCTACCGTCCACTACCCGGGCCACCGTGGACCCCAGGCCCTCCCGGTAGGTATCCGTTTGCAGGACTTCCCCAAAGAGCCTGGGGAGGTAAACCAAATGGGTCGCAAAGCCCAGGTACTCCTTGGTAATCTGGAATTCCATCATCAGGGGAGTTTCCGGCATGGCCCCAAACAACGGGTGGATGGGCTCCCTGGGCTGGAAGTCGATCGGGCCGTTCTTGACCTGCAGCAAGACGTTGTCACGGAATTTTCCATCCTCCGGTGCAAACTCCGAATAGGCCTGCTTTGCCCGGTCGTCCGGGTCTTCTTCCGAATAGACGAATGCCCGCCAGATCACATTCCCCCCGTATGGGGCAAGGGCATCTGCCAGCATATTGGCACCTTCCCGGTGGGAGCGACCGTAATTCTGCGGCCCCGGCTGGCCCTCCGAATTCGCTTTTACCAGGAACCCCCCGAAATCCGGGATTTCGCCGTACAGTTCTCCCGCTTTGGCCGCCCACCAGGCAATCACCCGGGGGTCGAGCGGGTCGGCGGTTTGCAGCCCGCCAATCTCTATGGGGGCCGAAAACCGGGCCGTCAGGTAGAGCCGGATCCCGTATGGGCGAAAGATATCGGCCAGGGCTTTGGCTTTTCGGATATACGGTGCCGTAAGTACGAGCGCATTCGAATTCACATTGGTCACCGCGGTGGCGTTGATCCCCACCGAGGCATTCGCCCGGGCGTAGTCCTCATACCGTGGGTCCCGCAGATCCGGGAGCGTATGCCAGTTGAAGATGGAGAACCCGGCATATCCCCTTTCCACCGTCCGGTCCAGGTTGTCCCAGTGGTTGAGCATCCGCAATTTCGTCTTCGGCGCGTCCAGCAGGTCTATGCCATCCAGGGGCTGGTGGGTTTGCACCAGCCGGAGGAGCCGGTAGGCCCCGTAGAGCAAACCGGAATCATCTGCGGAGGTCAGTACGATGTGTTGCTTGCCGCCGGCCCGGATTTGCCGGATCAGGAAGCCCTCGGCGGGAATGTCGGGCGGGTCCATTAATTCCCGGATATACCGGGGCAACCGGTCCCAGGTGGAAACCAGCAGCAGGCCGTTCTCTGCAGATTTCGTCCCCGCAGGGGCAGGCAGTGATTCCAGGGGCCGCCCAAGCATGCTGCCGAGGCCTTCGATCAATTCACGGAAAACAATTTGCTGGGTGGCCCCTTTGGGTTCCATGGAAATGCCCGTGATGGCTTCCCGGTAGGCTTCGGCCAAACGGGTATCGGCAAGCGGTTCGAATTTCAGCCAGAGTTCATACCCCCAGGGGATAGGATCCGGGGCGGTTTGTCCGGCCCGAATCGGTTCCTGCGAAAAGTTGGCAGCTTCGGCCGAAACCGGTTCCCGCATGTTGTTGGCTCCCGGGGCCGGGAAGACCTGGCCTGTAAACAGGAAAAGAAGAGCCAGGAAAGTAAAGGCCGGATGCGCCGTTTGGCTTCTGGTAAAACACATATCTGGTTGGATTGTCAAATTCCGAAATTTAAGGATTTTTTGCTGTAACCAACCCGGTGCCAGAAAGGAGGGATTACCCCTACCCAAAACCGGAGGGGCACATTGAAAATTATTGCCGAGGATTTGTGGAATTGGGAATATATGCGGATTTTAACAGGCCCAATAACTAACCCGGGGGGAAACCCCGGTAAAATAAACAAACACGCCCTGCCATACATGTACTGGATTGGATATGATATCGGGAGTTCCTCCGTTAAAGCTGCCCTGGTTGCCGACGCCGATGGTTCGGAAGTGGCCCGGGTCCAGTATCCCAAAAAAGAAATGCCCATCGACTCCCCCCAGCCTGGTTGGGGCGAACAGGACCCGGACCTATGGTGGGAACAGGTCCGCCTCGCCACCGGGGAACTCCTTAAGGAATCGGACGTCGATCCCAAAACGGTCCGTGGCATTGGAATATCCTACCAGATGCATGGCCTGGTGGTTATCGATGCGGACAACCGCCCGCTGCGCCCTTCGATTATCTGGTGCGACAGCCGCGCGGTGGAGGCCGGGGAAAAACTCCTGGACCTGGCTGGTGAAGATGCCTGCAGAGACCGGCTGTTGAATGGGCCCGGAAATTTCACCCTGTCCAAATTGGTCTGGGTACGTGACAATCAGCCCGGGCTGTTTAAAAAAATCCATAAAATCATGTTGCCCGGCGATTACATCGCCCTGCGGTTCTCCGGGAATGCCACCACTACGGCTTCCGGTCTCTCCGAAGGCATCATGTGGGATTTCCGCGATGACCAACCGGCCGGATGGCTCCTGGAACAAGCAGGGATCAGCCCGGACTTGCTGCCCGAGATCGTCCCAACTTTCGGCGTCCAGGCCAAAGTCAGCGAAACAGGGGCCCGCGAGACCGGACTCCCGGCCGGGATCCCGATCCTATATCGGGCCGGGGACCAGCCCAACAATGCCCTCTCCCTGGATGTGATGCAGCCCGGGGACGTGGCAGCCACCGGGGGGACCTCCGGGGTTGTCTATGCCGTAACCGAGGCTACCCAAACCCGGGAGATGAACCGCGTGAACAACTTCGCCCACGTAAACCACACCAAAGAATCACCCCGCATCGGCAAACTCCTCTGCATCAACGGCACCGGTATCCAGTACAGCTGGATGCAGCAGCAGGTCTCCCCCGATGCGAGCTACCCGGAGATGAACCAACTGGCCTCGGAAATCCCCGTTGGCAGCCAGGGGCTGCGAATTTACCCGTTCGGCAACGGCGCGGAGCGCATGCTGGGCAACGCCCGGGTGGGCGCACGGATCCAGGGCCTGAATTTCAATACGCACGGGCGTGGGCACCTCTACCGGGCCGCCCTGGAAGGCATTGCCTTTTCCTTTGTATACGGTATGGAGATCATGGCAGCCGACGGGGTGGACCTGGGCCGGATAAAAGCAGGAAACGACAACCTGTTCCGGGCCCGGACATTTTCTGAAACCATCGCGACCCTTACGGGTACCACCATCCAAATGGTGGCCACTACCGGGGCCGTCGGGGCGGCGCGGGCAGCTGCAGTAGCCACCGGGGCATTCAGCTCCATGTCCGAAGTTACCGCAACCGATAAGGTCCAACTGGAATACGCCCCCTTGGCCGACACCGAGCCGTACCGGGAAGCTTATGCCGACTGGAAAAACGAACTGAATAATATCCTAAAACAACACAAACCATGATTATCACCGGAGACAAAGAATACTTCAAAAACATCGGGAAGATCCCTTTCGAAGGCAAGGAGTCCGACAACCCCCTGGCTTTTAAATACTACGACGAAAACCAAAAAGTGGGCGACAAGACCATGAAGGAACACTTCCGGTTTGCGGTTTGCTACTGGCATACCTTCACCGGGCTCGGGGCCGATCCGTTCGGGGCACCCACCCAGCAATTCCCCTGGATGGTAAATTCAGACCCCGTGCAGCAGGCAAAAGACAAAATGGACGCGGCCTTTGAATTTATCACCAAGATCGGGGCGCCCTATTACTGTTTCCACGACTACGACCTGATCGCCGAGGGGCCCACCCTGGCCGAATCGGAACGCCGCCTGGACATCATCACGGACTACGCCCGGGAAAAGATGGATGCCTCCGGGGTAAAGTTACTCTGGGGTACTGCCAATTGCTTCGGCAACCCGCGGTACATGAACGGGGCCGCCACGAACCCGGATTTCAGGGTGCTGGCTGCGGCCGGGGCCCAGGTCAAAAATGCCCTGGACGCCACCATCAAACTGGATGGGGAGAATTACGTGTTCTGGGGCGGGCGCGAAGGGTATATGTCCCTGCTCAACACAGACATGAAGCGGGAACAGGACCACATGGCCAAATTCCTGCATATGGCCCGCGACTATGCCCGCAAACAGGGCTTTAAAGGGGTGTTCTTTATCGAGCCCAAGCCCATGGAACCCACCAAACACCAGTACGATTTTGACTCGGCCACCGTCCTGGCCTTTTTGAGCAAGTACGACCTGTTGGACGATTTTAAGCTGAATATCGAGGTGAACCACGCCACGCTGGCACAGCACACCTTTGAGCACGAACTGCAGGTAGCGGCCGACAACGGACTGTTGGGCAGCATCGATGCCAACCGGGGCGATTACCAGAACGGCTGGGACACCGACCAGTTCCCGGTAGATGTGTACGAACTTACCCAGGCGATGCTCGTGATCCTCGAAGCCGGTGGCTTCCAGGGAGGCGGGGTGAATTTCGACGCCAAAATCCGCAGGAATTCCACAGACC
>CAXQQM010000210.1:0-7735 GCA_964226055.1 Robiginitalea sp.
TTGTATTTGTAGAGGGTTCCCTGGTCGAGGCCCGGGATAAAGCCTTCCCAGATGCCGCTTTCGTCCCAACGGACGTTAAGGGGGTGTTCCCCTTCGAGCCAGTAATTGAAATCGCCGACCACGGAAACCGCTTTGGCCGAAGGTGCCCAAACGGCAAAATAAACACCTTTTTCACCATCCACTTCGGTGAGGTGGGACCCCATTTTCTCGTAGAGTCGGTAGTGCTTGCCGGATTTGAACAGGTTGATGTCGAATTCCGTAAAAAAGCTATGCGGGATTACTTTGCCCATAGTTGGTTGCTGTGTTTTGTTAATCGTTAATGATGCTCCGGATGCCTTCTAGGGGGATCACCGCCCAGTCCGGGCGGGAATTCATTTCGTATCCCAATTCGTAAACGGCTTTCTCCCGCATGCAGTATTTCAGCAGGAAGATCCGTTCGGCACTGTAGCCGATGTTGATATTGTGGTCCTGGATCAGCTTTAAGTAGGTGTCCAGGAAAACCCCCACGAAGTACCTGTATAGCACCTCGCCCGCGGCGAAAAGTTCCTCCTGTGGATACGGATACTTGCCGGGGTTATCGAAAATGGTGGCGTAAACGGCGTAGTGGAAGGACCGGAAGATCCCGGCGATATCCTTCAGGGGGGGCTGTTTCACCTTCCGGTCCCGGATGGTGCTCTCCGGTTCCCCTTCAAAATCGAGCAGGAAAAAATCATCCCCCTGTACAAGTACCTGCCCCAGATGATAATCCCCGTGGACTCGCAGCCGCTCCCCCTTGAGTTTGGTCCAGTCGAAATTGACGAACCGCTTCCTGATTTCGTTCTTCCGCTCCAGGAACTCATTGGCGAGTTCCAGGGCCTGCCCTTCGAGGCGTTCCAGGTTGTTCTCCACCATGTTCAGCCGGTTCTGGAACATGTAGAGGAGTCGGTTTTTTAACCAAACTTCATAGTCCCCGTTAAAACGGGTGGGTGTAAAAGCCGTGTCCTCGAATTCGGAACCCAGGGCGATGTGCATTTCGGCCGTTCGCTGCGCCAGTTTCTGGAGTTTCAGAAATACGCTGAGGCCAGCCCAGTCGATGATTTCAGGAGGTACCTGCCGTGAATTGATCCGCTGGAAGAGTTCGAGTTTCGGCAGGCGGTCTACCCGGATCCCCTTGTACTCGAGGTTGCAAAAGCTCTTATGCAGCTCTTTCAGCATATAGTCCCATGCATCGCCCTGGTTGGGCACGAGCTCCTGCATGAGCGCTATGGTCACATTGACGTTGTCCGCGTCCATGATGCTGAGACTCCCCTGGTAGGCCGGGGTATTTTTATAGCCTTTTCGTTCGGACAGGAACCGGCTCATTTCGTAGTCCGGGTTCTTATCGGCGTAAATCCGGCGGAAGAACTTGATCACAGATTTCCCGTTGATGATGATGGAGGTATTGCTCTGTTCGAGCCCCATAAATTTTGAAGACTCGTATGGGGTGCCGCGAAATTCCGTGCTTTTGTGATACCGTACGCGGGTGGTGTCATTGGGTTCCGCCATCAGGATGCGTTCGTAGACCAGCCGCCGGAATGCCTCGAGGTTGACCGCATCGATGATAAAACCCTCCTGGCCGCGGATCGAAAGGGGGAGAATCCGGTCTTTTTCCGCAAAGCTCTCGTCCGAAACAAAGGCAATGGGCAGGAAATAATGCTGGTAGAAGGCCTCTTCGAAGTTGACCTCAAGGAGCAGGCCGTAGTACACCTCCTCATTGTGCTGTATCCTGAAGTATTCCTGCAGCTCGATATACTTCATCGTACTGGACTTCCCCCCGTACCAGCGTTGCTGTACCACGTAGTTTTCCAGCACATCCGAAAGGAAGACCTCCACGAACCGCTCGTCGTCCATGAGTTGTTCCCAGGGCACGTCAAAGTGGAGCCCTTCCACCTGGACGGCTTCCTGTGCCGGGGCCTCCGCGCTATCGGACCCTTTCTGCTGCTTTGCTTCTGCTGATTTTTTCGCCATGTCCTATCTTCTGATATGAAAGATATGGAAAGGAAGGCCGGGATGCAACTCCGCGTAGTTCCATTCCTTGTCCCATCGATAGCTGGTCTGGGTCATTAAATCCACCACTTCCAGAACCCCGCCGGAATCCGGGCCCATGGCTTCCCAGGGAATGCGCACAAATCCGCTCTGGCTGCCAAACTGGTCCAGGCTGATAACCACCAGGATTTCGTCCCGGCGCGAATGGTCCCATTTGTAAAAGGCCAGCATCTGCGGGTTTTCCAGGCCGCAGAAATAGATATTGTTGGTCTGTTGCAGTGCCGGGTGCTCCCGGCGGATGGCATTGACCTTGGAAATGACATGCGTCAGTTTGTTTTTTGCCTCCCAGTCCCAGTGGCGGATCTCGTACTTCTCGCAATCCAGGTATTCCTCTTTGCCGGGAAGGGGGGCGTTCGCCATATATTCAAAAACGGGCCCGTAGATCCCGATATTCCCTGAGAGGGTGGCGGCCAGCCCGTATCGGATCAGGTGGATGGCTTCGCCGGCGTTCTGGAGGTGTTGCGGGTTGATGTCCGGGGTATTCGGCCAGAAGTTTGGCCGGTAGTACTCCCGCATGTCGGTTTGGGTGAGTTCCACCATATAGTCGATCAACTCCTGTTTGTGCTCCCGCCACGTAAAATAGGTGTAGGACTGGGAAAAGCCCTGCTTGGCCAGTTGCTGCATGATCCTCGGGCGGGAAAACGCCTCGGCCAGGAACAGGACGTCCGGGTGTTTCTTCTTGACTTCGGCAATCAGCCAGTTCCAGAAATAGTAGGGTTTTGTATGTGGGTTGTCCACCCTGAAAATCGTCACCCCAAAGCCGACCCATTGGAGGGTGACTTCCAGCAATTCCTTCCAGAGCGCCTTGTATGCGGGTGTTTCGAAGTAAAAGTTGACGATGTCCTGGTATTTCTTCGGCGGGTTCTCCGCGTACTGCATCGTCCCGTCCGGCCGCTTGCGGAACCACTCGGGGTGTTCCGCAATGTACGGGTGGTCCGGGGCTGCCTGGAAGGCCAGGTCCATGGCGATCTCCAACCCTTGTTCCCCTGCTTTCCGGACCAACTGCCGGAAATCCTCCTCGGTTCCCAGTTCCGGGTGGATGGCCCGGTGGCCGCCGTGGCGCGACCCGATGGCCCAGGGGACCCCGCAGTCCCCTTCCTCTGCCTCGGTGGTATTGTTTTTGCCTTTCCGGTTCTTTTCCCCGATCGGGTGGATCGGGGGGAAATAGACCGTGTCGAAACCCATCTCTGCAATCCGGGGCAGCAACCGCTCGCAATCCGCGAAGGTGCCGTGTTTTCCGGGAGTCGGGGAAGCCGAACGCGGAAAGAACTCGTACCACGTACTGAACTCCGCCTTCTTCCTGTCGACGTAAACCTCCAGGGGTTCCGTGGTATTTGCCAGCCGGCGCTCCGGGTGCTCCATAAAGAGCTCGTGGAGGCGGTCGGAAACCGCTGCCTCCACCGCCTGGTCGTACCGGCCTTCGTCTTTGAATAGTGGGATCAGGTCCTTGGCATAACCCCGGTCGGCTTTCCCGGCATCCTTAGCCAGGTGTTCCAGGTATTGCACCCCGTCGAGCAATTCGCTCCGGACCTGCTGGCCGTCCCGGATCTTCGCCCCGATCCCGTGCTGCCAGTTCAGGGCGTAATCCACCCATCCCCGGACCTTGTACTGATAGAATCCCTGTTTATCTACTGTAAATACGGCGCGGTACCGGTCGTTTTCCAGGGGCAACATGCGCACGCTGTTCCAGCGCCGCTCTGCTTGGTGCTTGTAGAGTACCTCGGCCTGCATCACGTCGTGGCCGTCCGGAAGGATGTCGGCGGACACCTCCACGGCATCCCCCACCACCCGTTTGATAAAAAATTTGCCGCAGTCCAGCTGGGGCCTTACGGCATCGATTACTACGCGTTCTTGTCGGAACATATTTGTCTGCTTGTTTGTCTGCTTGGTATGTCTCTAAATGTAACCAATTCCTGAGATTTGGCGAAACCCGCAGGAACCCGGGCACATATGTCGCAGCGGACCACATTCCCCGGACGGGGACCCCAAGGCTTTATCTGTTTGAATACACCCGGTATTCCAGCGGCTCCAGTACGAGTGTATCCCCGGGGCCGAGCTTTTCCCGTTGCCCGCTGAAGATGCGCGAATACTCCCCGGCATAGCCCCGTCCGCCCAGGATAGCTTCCCGGGGTGCCGCCGACAGGTTCAGAACGACGACGATGCGGTCGGTTTCAAAAGCCCGCGTGAAGGCGTAGACCCAACGGTCAGCCCCCGTGGGGATTTTATACAGGCGGCCATTATCCCCGGTATTCCAGAGGGCCCGGTTGCGGTGCCGCAATTCGTTCAAAGACCGGTAAAAATCAGTATATGGGTAGTCCCCCCAGGGGATCTCATCCTTGTCAAAAAAGGCCAGTTGGTGGTCCATGGCAGCTTCCTGCCCGGAATAAACCAGGGGGATCCCAGGGAGCGTGGCAGCCAGCACGGCAAAAACCCGGTGGGCAGCGCCCATACGCCGGAACTCCGTCCCCGCCCAGGCGTTTTCATCGTGGTTGGAAGTAAAATACATTTTCAGGCCCCGCCGGTACCGTTCGGCCTGCCTGCTGAGTTGCCGGTCGATTTCAAGGGCATCTGCGGTGGCTGTTGAGTCCTCCCCGGGCGATGCCGGCAGATTCCCCTGTTCGAGTTGCCTCCCCCCTGCAGCTCCCCCCAGGCTTTTGGCTATTTCGTTAAACAGGTGGTGCATGTCCCAGCCGTAATCTGCAGTGAAGAAACCCGGGTTGACCAACCCGGGATCTTCGGCTTCCGCAAGCATGAACAGCGGCCTGATGGCGTACAGGGAACCCATACACTCCTCCCAGAAACTGGCCGGAACGCCGTGGGCCACATCTACCCGGAACCCGTCAATCCCGGTTTCCCGGACCCAATATGCCATGGCGGCCACCATTGCCCGGCGCATCTCCGGGTTGCCGTAGTCCAGGGCTGCCACATCGGTCCATCCCCAGGATTCCCCCGTACCGGGGTTCACGGGGTCCGTTATTTCCCCATCCTCTCCCCGGAGATACCAGTTTGGGTGTTCCCGGATCCATGTGTGGTCCCAACCCGTGTGGTTCGGCACCCAGTCCAGGATCACCCGCATGCCGAAGCGGTGGATTTCCGCCACAAGCTGGCAAAACTCCGTGAAAGTCCCGAAATCCGGGTTAATGGACAGGTAATCGGAAAGCGCATACGGACTGCCCATGGGGCCTTTCCTGCGTTCCCGACTGATGGGTTGAAGCGGCATGAACCAGAGGATGTCCACGGCCATATCCCGCAGCCGCGGCAAGTGGTTCCGAAAAGCGGCAAATGTACCCTCCGGCGTGTATTGCCGCAGGTTCACCTCGTAGATATTCGACCACCGGCACCAGTCGGGTGCCGGGTAATCTAGTGAGGTATTTGCGGTGTTTCCCATGGGCTTCCCGTTCTCGTGTGTTGGCTCCTGTCGTGTTAGTATTCATAGCGGTGGCCCGGGTCAGAAACCGCCGGTGCGCCTTCGACAAAGCTGCGGGTGATCAGCTTTTGGTCATCCCGGCTACATCAATGGCACTCCGGTCGTGAACCCTCAGGGTCAGCAATCCCGACAGGATCATCGCCAACCCGCCCACAACCAACGCATAAACGGGCTCTCCCCCGAACAGGCCACTGACCAGGAACCCGAGGATCGTGGCCGCGACCATTTGCGGGATGACGATAAAAAAATTAAACACCCCCATGTAGTACCCCATTTTTTTCGGGGGCAAGGCCCCGGCCAACATGGCGTAAGGCACTGAAAGGATACTCGCCCAGGCAACCCCCACCCCGACCATGGACAGCAGCAGCCAATCCGGGTCGGTGATAAAATATACCGAGATCAGGCCCAGCCCGCCCAGGCTGAGGGCGATCAGGTGGGTGATTTTCCGGCTCGTCCTTTTGGCGAGTACCGGCAACAGGAAAGCGACCACGGCAGCCACCCCGTTGTACACCCCAAAAAGCACGGTCACCCAATCTGCCCCGTCATTATAGAGTTCGGAGGTGGTATCCCGGGTGCCGTAGACATGGCCAGTAACCGCCTGGGTGGTATAGATCCACATGGAAAAAAGCGCAAACCAGGAAAAAAACTGGACCCAGGCCAGTTGTTTCATGGTGTCCGGCATGTTGAGCAGGTCGGACATAATGGTCACAAAACCGTTGCGGCCCTTCCGGCGTCGAATGGCCGCCGCCGCCAGGAAGAGGATCCCGACCAGGGCGAGGCCCACAGTCAGGATATAGAGTTCTTTTTGCAAATCGAAGTAATAGGGGATGGCCGTGGCGAGCACCCCAAAGGCCAGGAACCCTGAACCGTACTGCCTTAGCCGGGCAATCCGCAGCTCGTTGTCCTCCGGAGAAATGTCCGGGGTGGGGAATTCCCGGTTTTCTTCAAATTGTTCCATCTCCTCCGGGCTGTATTCCCGGGAACGCCAGACGGTCCAGAGTACAGCTGTCAGGAAGACGAACCCGCCGACATAAAACGACCATTTTACCGAATCCGGGATCACCCCTTCCGGCGCAGTATTGCTGATCCCCAGCCAGTTGGTAAACACATAGGGCATCACGGAACCCACCACGGCACCCAGGCCGATAAAAAAGCTCTGCATGGCAAACCCGAGGGTCCGCTGATCCCCCGGCAGGTTGTCCCCGACAAAGGCCCGGAACGGCTCCATGGCCACGTTGATGGACGCGTCCATGATCCAGAGCATCCCGGCTGCCACCCAGAGTGCAGGGGAATTCGGCATGATGCAAAGGGCGATGGAGGCCAGGATGGCCCCAGCGAGGAAATAGGGTCGCCTGCGGCCCAACCGCGTCCAGGTGCGGTCGCTGAAATACCCGATGATGGGCTGCACTACCAGGCCGGTAACCGGGGCCGCTATCCATAGGATGGGGATCTGGTCGATTTCCGCCCCCAAGGTCTCAAAAATCCTGGAAGTATTGGCATTTTGCAGGGCGAACCCGAACTGGATTCCGAGGAAACCGAAACTCATATTCCAGATTTCCCAGAAACTGAGGCGTTTTTTCTTCATGGAGGTGTCCTTGATTATGATTGGCCGCTTTGCCATCCGGCCTGTGCGGGGAAGCCTTTGGACGTGTGCGGGCTTTTAAATATAGAGAAATTCAAGCGGAGACAACCGCCTGTAAAATTTTTGGAACGCTTTTTGTCATTACCTTGGGAAAACGGGGCCCAGGGTTCCGTCAAAACCAAAAAAATCGATCATCATGCAAAAAATCAACGCAATTTTCAGTCTCATACTGGTCCTTGTAATCAGCTCCTGCGAGGGTCCTGCCGGCCCCCCCGGCCCGCCTGGATTTGACGGGGTGGACGGGCTCGACGGCTTGGACGGAGTCAACATACTGGGTCAGGTATACGATATTACGGGAGATTTCACCCCCGGGAACGATTACAGCCTTTTCTCAGAATTCGCGGTGGACGCGCCGTCGGTGGAAGTCTTTGAAACAGACGTAGTTTTGGTTTATATCCTCTGGGACCAGCTGGACGACCCGGACGGCGGCGCCCCGATAGACCTGTGGCGCCTGTTGCCGCAGACCCGCCTCCTGGACCAGGGCATCCTGCAGTACAATTACGACCACACCTTCCTGGATGTGTCTATCTTCATGGAAGCCGATTTTGACCTGGGCACCCTCCCCCCTGCGGATACGGACAACCAGACGTTCCGGATCGCCA
>CAXQQM010000211.1:0-9695 GCA_964226055.1 Robiginitalea sp.
TACGAGGAGATGTCCGAGTTGCTCGAAACCTCTGTGGGGGCGTTGAAAGCCTCCTATCACCTGGCGGTAAAAAAAGTGGAAAGTTACCTCAGGGAAATTAATGCATAGGCGATTAAACCTTTTTAACTAATTGGAATCTAACAAGTAATGAAGGCAAAAAAAGGTAATGGCGGTTTCCGGGTCCCGGACAATTATTTCGAGGAATTCCCGGATCGCATCGAACAACGTCTGGAAGCTTCAGAAGGCAGCCCGTTGCCCGAAGAAGCCGGTTTCCGGGTGCCGGAAGGGTATTTTGAGACCTTCGGCGAACGCCTTGAATCGCGGCTGGAAAAAGCGCCGGGCAAGGTTCGCCGGCTCTGGCCCGTGCAGCTCGGTTGGACAGCCGCTGCCGCAGCGGTAATTGCCCTTTTATTTACGCTCTGGCCGGCAGCGTCCGGTGAGTCCCTGCAATTCGAAGACCTTGCGGGAATCGATATCCAGCAATACCTGGAGGCAGACCGGGACGAGATGAATGCCTATGAACTGGCCGAGGGGCTTCCGCTCGACGACATCGCGGTAGGCGACGTTCTGGAATCCATCCCGGACGAAGAACAGATCCTCGATTACCTCAGCCGGGATAGCGAATCAGTAGATGAATTATATTGGGACGACGATGAATAGAATCACAATCGTAGCATTACTGCTCACCGCATTTTTCGGGCAGCAGCTTCACTCCCAGCGCGGTGACAGCCAGGAAAAAATCAAGGCGCTCAAAGTTGCGTTTTTTACCGAGCGGCTGAGCCTGAGTTCCGACGAAGCTGCCGTTTTCTGGCCCATGTACAACGCTTACGAGGCGGAGAAAGAAGCGATCAGGGATGCCCAGAAACAGGAAGTCTTCCGCAGGATCGGTGCGGGGAATTATTCGGAACAGGAGGCGCGGAACATCCTGGATCGCTATCTGGAACTCGAAGAGCAGGAAGAGGAACTGGATAAGGAATTCAACCTGGAACTCTCGAGGAAATTCTCGGCCACCCGTACACTGTTGTTGTTCCAGGCGGAATACGACTTCCGCAAACGCCTCCTGAGCGAATTCAGAAAACGAGGCGGCAATGAACCCGAACCCTGATAGAATTCATCGAACGAACCCGAAAGCGGATGGGTTTATCTCCTGAAATCGAGCCGGGCCAGGCGGCCCCTGCCGCCCGCATAGGCTACTGAATCATTGACAAAGCGGATCGTGTAAAACGACTCCCCGGATAACTCCCTCCAACTGCGGCCCTGATCTGTTGAGTACACAATGCCTGTGTATCCGACGGCCACCAGGTCTTCCCCCCCGGAACCCGGTACAAACCGCACACAACTTTTATAACCTGGCAATTCGCCCTCTGCCACCAGGGACCAGGTCCGGCCCCCGTCCCGGGTTATCAACTTGTTCCCGGTACGGATGGCTGCGTCAGCATAATCCCCGCCGATGGCAAACCCCAGATCCGAATCGAAAAACGCCAGGCTGAAAATGCCCTGCGAGTCGGAACTCACGGTGGCCGGGGTATTAAACACTTCCCAGCTACCGCCCCGGTCAGGCGAATAGAAAATCCGCCCTTTGGAAGTCGCTATCCAGCAACGGTCACCGGAAAGCGCAATATTCGTATTGCTGGCAGCAAACGCCCCTTCCCCCTCCAGGGCCGGGGGCAATTCGGCACACGGCCTGCGCTCCCAGGTCTTCCCGCCATCCCCGGTAAGCAGGATACTCAGGCATCCCTCTCGGGCATCCCCGGCGGCAATCCCGTTGACATCATCCCAAAAAGCCATGGAGTCGTAAAAGACCCCAGGACCGGATTCCGAGTATACGAGTTCCATCGAGCCGGAGTCACCCGTTTTGTACAGCAAAGCCGGATCGCCGGCCGAAAGCAGAAAGAAGTCGGTCGGGGTATGGGCCACCGCCCGGAATTCGGGCAGGGTTCCCTGATGTTCCAGGTACCCCAACCGAACAGTTTCCCCGGGAAGGGCGATGCTGCCGAAGCGGCCGTCGCTGCCGGCAAAACCGACACTCCCCGGAAGGACTTCCAGTGCCCTGTAGGAGGTGGAATCCTCGTGTATAACGGTTACTCCGACCCGGGTATACCCATGGGAGGCAGGGCCGGGGGCACAGGATTGGATCAATACAGTAAGCCCTGCGGCCAGGGCCGGTATCCACCCGGAAAACGCACGTGGCATAGGCATAGATTTGAAGTAAAGATACCTTTATTCTTATCAAAACGATACCTTTGCCGGATGACGCGTATGCACCGAAATCTCGTAGTTGCTGTCTGGGACGGACTGGACCAGATCTTCAATGAAAATGTCTTTGCCGACAAGGCGGTCGAAAAATTGCTCAGGCGCGACAAGCGCTGGGGAAGCAGGGATCGCGGGTTTATAGCGGAAACGGTTTACGACATGGTCAGATACCGAAGGCTCTATGCGGAAATAGCAGGGGTATCCGCCCCCTTCAGCCGTCAGGACCTGGTTCGGATGTTCGCAGTTTGGGCAATTATGCGCGGGCATACACTGCCCGACTGGAAGGAATTTGCCGGAACCCCCGAGCGCAGGATCAAGGGGCGGTTCGATGCACTGCAGGAATCGCGGGCCATTCGGGAATCCATCCCCGACTGGCTGGATGCAGTGGGGGAAGAAAGCCTGGGTGAAGCCGTTTGGGAACGGGAGCTCCGGGCGCTGAACCAGCAGGCCGAGGTGGTATTGCGCGTCAACCGGCTGAAAGCTACGCCGGAGCAGGTGCGGGAGTCCCTGTCGGAAGCCGGATTCGAAACGGCCCCCGTATCGGGCTACCCGGATGCCCTCCGCCTTCTGGAGCGGGCCAACGTGTTCAGCAGCGAGGCTTTCCGCTCAGGCTGGTTTGAGATCCAGGATGCGTCTTCCCAGCGCGTGGCCCCCTTGCTGGCACCCGAGCCCGGGATGCGGGTAATCGATACCTGTGCCGGGGCAGGTGGCAAAAGCCTGCACCTGGCCGCCCTGATGGAAAACAAGGGGCAAATCCTCGCCCTCGATATCTACGCCAATAAGCTTCGGGAACTAAAGAAGCGGGCCAAACGCGCGGGCGCCTTCAACATAGAAACCCGCCCGATTGAATCGTCCAAAACGCTTAAACGCCTGGCGGGTTCAGCCGACCGGGTACTGATCGATGCCCCGTGCAGTGGCCTGGGGGTTCTCAGGCGTAACCCGGATGCCAAATGGAAACTGCAGCCGGAATTCCTCGAGGAGCTCTCCAGGACCCAGGAGCAGCTCCTCAACTCCTACAGCCAACTGCTGAAACCCGGGGGAAAGCTGGTTTACGCAACGTGTTCCATCCTGCCCCGGGAAAACGAACAGCAGGTAGCCCGATTCCTGGACTCCGAGGCAGGCCAGGTGTTCCAATTGGAGGAAGAGCACCGCATCCTGGCCCACGAATCCGGCTTTGACGGATTTTACCTGGCACTCCTGAATCATTCTGGCTAATCCCTCCGGCAACCCGGGCGAACTTGCCGGTGGGCCGGCAGGTGCCAAAACCCCGGGGTGCGGATTAATCAAGCGGATTAATCAACAGGCCAACTGCGGTTTGTTAATTATTCAGCCATTTGCTTACCGCTAAAATTGGTACCTTTACGGCTTCATCGTACAACCAACACACCGGTACCAATGATCCACTTTTTCGGTGACCCCCAATCCAAGATTTACGCCCTGCAAACCAGCGCCGACCTCCACCCGGAGGCCATCCGGAAACTCTCCTGGCTGTTCGGCAACATGCCCCGGCTCGATACGGCGTCCGTGGACGCCTTTTTTGTTGGCCCCAGGGCGGCGATGATTACCCCCTGGAGCACGAATGCCACAGAAATCACCCAGAACATGGGCATTGAGGGTATCCAGCGTATTGAATCCTACCAGGCAGTCCCTGCCGATTTTACGGAATACGACCCGATGCTCACCGAAAAATACCACGGGCTGGGGCAAGACCTTTTCACCATTGAACACCTCCCGGAACCCGTCCGGGAAATCGATGACATCGCGGCGTACAACACCTCGGAAGGACTGGCGCTGAACGAGGAGGAAGTCAGTTACCTGGAGGCACTCAGCCAGCGGCTGGGAAGGCCGCTGACCGATTCGGAGGTTTTTGGCTTCAGCCAGGTAAATTCCGAACACTGCAGGCACAAGATATTCAACGGGACCTTTATCATCGACCACCGGGAAATGCCGGATTCCCTGTTCAAAATGATCCGGAAGACCTCGGAGGAAAATCCGAATGACATCGTCTCCGCCTACAAGGATAATGTGGCATTTATCAAGGGGCCGGAACTCGTACAATTTGCGCCCCGAAGTGCCGATAAACCCGATTATTACGAGGAGAAGCCCTACCGCTCCGTCCTGTCGCTCAAAGCGGAAACCCATAATTTTCCCACCACTGTAGAACCTTTTAACGGCGCTGCCACGGGATCAGGCGGGGAAATCCGGGACCGCCTGGCCGGCGGAAAGGGCGCCCTCCCGCTGGCGGGCACCGCCGTGTATATGACCGCCTACTCCCGATTGGAAGAGGGACGGTCGTGGGAGGCACATGTCCCGGCGAGGCCCTGGCTCTACCAGACGCCCATGGATATCCTGATCAAAGCCTCCAACGGGGCCTCGGATTTCGGCAACAAATTCGGGCAGCCGCTCATTTGCGGCTCCGTCCTCACTTTTGAACACGAGGAGGACCAACGCGTACTGGGTTATGACAAGGTCATTATGCTCGCCGGGGGAATCGGCTACGGCAAGGCCAATCAGGCCCTCAAAGACAAACCCGTCCAGGGCGACCGAATCCTGGTGATGGGAGGCGACAACTACCGGATCGGCATGGGGGGCGCGGCTGTATCCAGTGCGGATACCGGGGCTTTCAGTTCTGCCATTGAGCTGAACGCCGTGCAGCGCTCCAACCCGGAAATGCAAAAGCGGGCTGCCAACGCCATCCGCGGCCTGGTGGAAGGAGATAACAACCCGGTGGTCTCCATCCATGACCACGGGGCAGGTGGCCACCTGAACTGCCTCTCCGAACTGGTGGAGGAAACGGGCGGGATGATCCGCCTGGATAAACTACCCGTGGGCGATCCAACGCTTTCCGCCAAGGAACTGATCGGGAACGAATCGCAGGAGCGCATGGGATTGGTGATCGCGCCCAGGGACCTGGAATTGCTGCAGCGCATTGCCGACCGGGAGCGGGCGCCCCTTTACGATGTGGGGGAAGTGACCGGTGACCACCGCTTTACCTTTGCCTCCGATTCACAGCGACCCATGGACCTGGCCCTTGCAGACATGTTTGGCAGTTCGCCAAAAACAGTGATGCAGGACGAAAAACAAGATCGCTCCTATTCCGAAGTCGATTACGAATTCCAGCGATTCCATTCCTATCTGGAAGAGGTGCTCCAAATGGAGGCGGTGGCCTGCAAGGACTGGCTCACCAATAAGGTGGACCGCTGTGTGGGCGGCCTGGTCGCCAAACAACAGTGTGCCGGCCCCCTCCAGCTCCCGCTAAACAATTGCGGGGTAATGGCCCTGGATTTTAAAGGGAACGAAGCCCTGGCCACCTCGGTGGGCCATTCCCCGGTCTCTGGCCTGGTACACGCAGGGGCGGGTAGCCGCAACAGTATCGCCGAGGCCCTGACCAACCTGGTTTGGGCACCCCTTGAAAAAGGCCTGAAATCCGTCTCGCTCTCCGCCAACTGGATGTGGCCCTGCAACAACCCCGGGGAAGATGCCCGCCTGTACGAAGCGGTTCAGGCCGCTTCGGAATTTGCCATTGCCCTGGGGATCAATATCCCTACCGGGAAGGATTCGCTTTCGATGAAACAAAAGTACAGGGACCAGGAAGTACTGGCCCCCGGCACGGTCATTATCTCCGCGGCCGCCCATTGCAGCGACCGCCGAAACGTGGTGGAACCCGTGTTCCGGCCCGGCGGCGGCCCGGTGTATTACCTGAGTTTTTCGGGAACCGACTTTGCCCTGGGCGGCTCTTCTTTTGCCCAGGTTTTGGGCAAGGTTGGCAAACAGGCACCGGATATCCGGGATGCAGATCATTTCGCGCGGGCCTTTGATACCCTGCAGGAACTCATCAAAAAAGGCAAGGTCCTGGCCGGGCACGATGTGGCTTCCGGCGGACTGGTCACCACGCTGCTCGAAATGTGCTTTGCCGACGGGCAACTCGGGGCCGACCTGGACCTGACGGCAATCGGGGAGCCGGATACCATGAAATTGCTTTTTGCCGAGAATGCCGGGGTGGTATTCCAGACAGTAGACAGCAAGGTGGAGAAAGAATTGAAATCCGCCGGGTTGGAGGTCCACCGAATCGGGACGGTCCTCGGGGAGCCCCGGTTGCATATCAAGAACCACCGCCAGAGTATGGACCTGGACGTCGCTTCGCTCCGGGACATTTGGTACAGGACTTCCTACCTGTTGGATGCACGGCAGACTGCCGGTGACCTGGCGGCAACCCGCTACCGGGAATACAAGGCCCAACCCCTGAAATACACCTTCCCGAAAAAATTCAAGGGATCGCTACCAGCGGTAAAGCACCCCCCCGGATCCCGCCCCAAGGCGGCCATCCTCCGCGAAAAGGGCAGCAATTCGGAGCGGGAAATGGCCCATGCCATGTACCTGGCCGGGTTTGATGTCAAGGACGTACACATGACCGACCTGATTTCCGGGCGCGAATCCCTGAAGGATATCCGGTTTATCGGAGCGGTCGGGGGCTTCTCTAATTCAGACGTACTCGGAAGCGCCAAGGGCTGGGCCGGGGCCTTTAAGTACAACGAGAAAGCCAACCGGGCCCTTAAAAATTTCTTTGCCCGCCCGGATACCCTCTCTGTCGGCATCTGCAACGGGTGCCAGTTATTTATGGAACTCGAGCTGATCCACCCGGATCACGAAGACCACGGGAAACTGACTTATAATGACTCGGGGAAACACGAAAGCGCCTTTACCTCCGTGGAAATCGGGCCAAACCATTCGGTGATGCTGGAATCCCTGGCCGGGAGCCGCCTGGGTGTATGGATCTCCCACGGGGAAGGCAAATTTGCACTCCCCTACGACCGTTCGCGCTACAATATCGTGGCTACCTACGGATATGACGACTATCCGTCCAACCCGAATGGCAGCGCCTTCAACACGGCCATGCTCTGCGACGACAGCGGCCGCCACCTGGTCACCATGCCGCATATCGAAAGGTCCGTTTACCCGTGGAACTGGGCCTGGTACGAACCCGGGAGGGAAGATGTGGTTTCCCCCTGGATCGAAGCATTCGTAAATGCCCGTAAATGGATTGAATCGAATAAAGGATAAGTTCCCGGCAACGGGAAGAATTGGACAGTAAACCCCGCCTCTATGGATGGACAACCGGAAGCAGCCTTAAAGGTCTGGAGGAGGAACCGCAAAAACCTCCTTCGCTTTATGGATTCCTATGACGCCGGCCAGATGAACCGGATCCCCGACGGGTTTTCGAACAACCTGATCTGGAACCTGGGGCATATCCTGGTGGTCCAGCAATTGCTGGTATACGGCCTGTCCGGACAGCCTTTGCATATCCCGAAAAAACTTGTGGTGCGCTACCAACGGGATTCACGGCCGGAGGGCCCGGTGGACGACTCTGAAATCTCAGAAATACGCGAGCGGCTGGAAGCGACTGTGCTTCTTCTGGAACAGGACCTGGAGGCCGGACGATTCGGGGCTTTTCGGCCGTTTACCAATTCGGCGGGGTTCGAGGTAACCAACCTGCAGGAGGCAATCACCTTTAATAACTTCCACGAAGGTCTCCACCTGGGCTACATGCTGTCGATCCGGAAATTCCTTTGAATTCCACCCGGAATCTGTCCAAAGTGCTTATTGGGTTACCGGCACCTCTACTTCTGTAATGATCGGGTCGCCATTATTGTCGTCCCCCTGGTAGAAGCGAAACGTGTAGGTCTGATCGAACAGTACCTGGAATACCAGGGTTTCGGTCCCTTCCGTGATGGCCTGGGTACAACCGCCGGTATCCGTCCGGCTGCCAATCGCTACGATCTCCCGGATATCCTGGGCAGGGGACCCTACATTGAGTTGGTAAAATTCCGTGCATCCGTCCGGCAGTTGGTAGGTAACCGGGATTTCATAAAGTTCCCCGAGGTTGAAGGTTTCCGGGAAGTCGATCTCGGAAATTACGAGTTGTTCAAAAGTGGTTTCGGGCCCGTCGTCATTATTGGAACAGGAACTCATCAGGAACACGCCTGCCAGGGCCAAAAAACTGTAGAAGTAATTTTTCATGGTGCAATTGTTTGAAAATTAACGATATTCAAGGTTGTTTAAAATATAAGGCTTCCGGAGGGTTCCGATTGCCGCTCTTAAGATGAATCTGTGTGGAAAACGTTGCGTCTGCCATTTTTTAATACAGGCCCTTTTCTTATTTTGCAAGAACGCTTTACAAACTAACTATGCAATCCGTCACCCGATTATTTGATTTCCCGTATTATCAGCTCGAAAAATACGGCATGGACCGTGCCTTTGCCACAAAATATGACGGGGAGTGGTCCTATATATCGTCACAGCAATACGTGGATCGCGCCAATGCCATCAGCCGGGCCCTGCTGCGGCTGGGGGTGTCCGCCGGCGACAAGATTGCGCTGATCTCCATGACCAACCGCACGGAATGGAATATCATGGATACCGGGATCCTGCAAGTAGGTGCGCAGGACGTCCCTATCTACCCAACTATTTCGGAGGAGGATTACGCCTACATCCTGAACCATTCGGGATGTACCTATTGCCTGGTGTCCTGCCAGGAAGTGTACGAAAAGGTCGCCGCCATCCGCAGTGATGTCCCGAAACTCAAGGAGGTATACAGCTTCGACAACCTGCCGGATTGCAAAAACTGGCAGGAACTGCTCGACCTGGGCGCGGATACGGGGAACCAGGCGGAGGTTGAGGCCCGGAAATCAGCGGTGCAACCCGGCGACCTGGCCACGCTGATCTATACGTCCGGGACTACCGGCAAGCCCAAAGGCGTGATGCTTTCCCACGACAATATCGTATCCAATGTGGTTGCGAGCGACCGGCGGGTTCCTTTCGAACACGGGGCTTCCGCCCTGAGTTTCCTCCCGGTATGCCACATTTTTGAACGGATGATCCTCTACCTGTACCAATATTGCGGGATCTCGGTCCATTTTGCCGAAGGGCTGGACATGATCAGTGAAAACCTCAAGGAGGTGAAGCCCCAGGTGATGACAGTTGTCCCGCGCTTACTGGAAAAAGTCTACGACAAGATTATCGCGAAGGGGGCCGATCTCACCGGTATCAAAAAAGCGCTGTTTTACTGGGCCGTGGAGCTGGGCCTGAAATTTGAGCCCTATGGTGCCAACGGTTGGTGGTACGGGGTGCGGCTTTCCCTGGCCCGGAAACTGATTTTCAGCAAGTGGCAGGAAGCCCTGGGGGGCAACCTGGAGACGATGGTGTCCGGCAGCGCGGCCCTGCAAACCCGGCTGGCCCGGATATTTGCGGCTGCCGGCATCCCGGTTATGGAAGGATACGGCCTTACGGAGACTTCGCCGGTGATTTCGGTCAACGACCAGCGGAACCGCGGATGGAAAAGCGGGACGGTAGGTCGCGTGATCGACGAGGTGGAAGTCCGCATGGCCGAAGACGGGGAACTCCTGTGCAAGGGGCCCAACGTAATGCTTGGATATTACAAGGAC
>CAXQQM010000212.1:0-16029 GCA_964226055.1 Robiginitalea sp.
GATATTTTTCTATGTCAGGCCCCGAGGCCGGACCCGGGAGCGGACCGGGGTCCGGGATGCGATCGAAGTCAAACAGCGCCAGGCGACCGGGCAGTTGGAAATACGCATCATCCGGTTGGAAAAACAATCCGAGGCCGCCTTCGGAAATACGGTTCTCCAAGGCACCCCGGGAGGCTGCACTCAAGCCGGTATAAGCGGCCCTGTCGGCAATCACCAGGTCAAAGCCGGAGAGGTTTTCTTCTGTGAGGGTGTAAATACGATCGGGGTCCTGGTTGATGAATTCAAATTTATACCGGTTCCGGGTAATCTGGCTCCTGACCAGCAGTTCGTGGCCGCTGTCCGCCAGGAAATTCTTCAGGTAGCGGGTTTCAAATGTCGGGAAATCGTTCAGGACGAGAACCCGCATGGTGGTACGCGGCCGGACCCGGACGGGCAACGGGCCCTCCTGGAGGACCTCCCCGGAACTGTCCCTGGCTGCCAGGCTGTACCGGAAATCCCCGGCAGCCATTGGTAGGGCACGTAGCTCGTAGGTGCCCACCGAATCCGGGCCCAGGCGAACCGAATCTGCTGTATTTCCGCCCGGGTCGCGCAACAACAGGTGGTGGTCTGCTCCTGAGTTCCGGTACTGCACCCGAACGAGCAACTCCTCGTCCAGCAACACCTGCTCGGGGTATGCCAGGCGCGTAAAACCGACGGGAGGCTCCGCACCCGGGAACGATATCCCCAGGCTATCCAGTTGCCACAGGTCGTAGGGTTCCGGCCCGTACCCGAGGACAAAAAGTTTCCTGACGCCGGTCGGGATGGGCAGAGTCTGGCCCTTTTCGTACCGATAGGTTCTGATGCCCGGGAAGGCTTCCCTCAGGCTGTCGAACTGCCCTTCCCGGTAGCCTTCGGTGAGCAGGATCGCACTCCCCCCTTCCCGTTCCCTTTCAACGGCCGGCTCCAGGGCAAGCATCACCAGGGCGGCCACACTGAGCAGGGCGGCTGCCATCCGGCTCGGGAGCAACCCGAGGTCCCGGTTATCCCACTCCCTGTACAGCAGTAATACGAGCAGCGCCACGCCCACCCCCAGTGCAGGCCAGAACCATTCCGGGTTTCCAATGACCAGGTTAATCGTCATAGGCCCGAAGTTCTTTTAAAAAGCGTTCATTCAACGGGTCCGCATACCGGGTGGAGCCGGAAGGGACCTTTTCGGGGGCGGGCAGCACATTATGCAACCCTTTGTGCAGCGACCGGTAATTCGCCATGGATCGGCCGGAGGCTTTTTCCAGGGACTGCAGCTTACGCAACAAATCCAGGTACCTGCCGGGTTCCTCAAGGGCCCTGGTGGCCAACTGGTTGCCGGCACTGCGAAAAAGGGCTCCGTCCCCTTCCACAAAGGGACTGCCGTCGATTAATTCCTCGAGCCTGCCAACGGCCCGGCGCACATCGCCCAGGGGGAGTTCATAGTTCGTCGATTCCCGTTTGCGATAGTCGGATATCTCCGACACATCCCCGGACAACCGTTTGTCCTCTTTAATCGGGGGCGGGTCAAAACCAATTCGGTGTACGTACACGCGGGCGCTGTTTTTGATCTCCTGTATGAGTTTCAGGGCCTCATACTGGTAGGGAAGGGAGGCTTCGGGTTTGTATAGCCGCAGGTGCAGTTCCGCGTCCCACATGATGTTCAGGGCCTTCCGGAGCTTAACCTTCAGGGATTCCTCGAACAACGTGGAGGCTTCCGGGTCGGAGTGGTTATGCAGGTAATCGTGGAGCGGGTCTTCGGCCTCCTCCCCGTCCTCCCCGGGTGCTTCTCCATGGGAATCCCCATGCGAATCCCCGTCTACCAGGTGGTGTTCGTTGTCCCCGTCGTGGTCATGGGTATAGCCATCCAGGGGGTCGTCCCCACCCGAATCCGCCCCATCGGGATCGTCCCCGGCACCGACTTCCCCGCTGCCGGCAGCCTGCCCACCCGGTGCCGGCGCCATGGCCATTTCGGCTTCATCCCCCATGAACTGGCCGTATTTCAGGCGCAGTGATTTCTGGTCAAAACCCAACTCATTGCTTCGGAATTTAAACTCCCGCTCCGGGATATCCGGTTTTTCGGCTATCAGCTTCTCGGTATCGATTATCAACTGCCGCTGGGACCGGAAATAATCCGGCATCTGGTCCACCCCCAGGCTGCCCTCCACCGCAAAGCGGTCGGTTGTGGTATCCCGGATAACGGCAAAGAAAGTCTCGCTCCTGGATATATTGGGCTGCGGCTCCTTGTTGTCCGCAGCCTCCACATAAAAGTAAAGTTCATCCCCCGGGTCCATCCCGAGCTGGTCCAGGTCGATGGTTTTCGTCAACACGACCTGCCGGGCCCCCGGTGGGACAGGCTGGTCGAAATCCAGCCGCTCCTCCCGGAATTTCACGGATTCGCCGGAACCCTTGCTCACAGTGGCAACAATACGGGCCTGCTGCAATCCGAAATCGTCGGACAGGTTCCCCGAAAAAGACAGGGATTTCGCATCGGGAGCATCGAAATACGAATACTGGGGGACCCCGGCAATTTCAACTTCGGGTGCCCGGTCCGGGACGGCTTCCAGGGAATACAGGTCCGTCACGTATCCCCGCCCCAGGGTATCGGTGAACCGGAAACTGTAGAAACCCGATTCTTCCAGGGGGAGTTCGAGCCGGAACGACCCGCCTTGTTGGCGCAACGGGCGCGCTTCCCCCATCCGCTCGAGCCGGACCTGCCGGACGGCACCCTCAAATTCCAGCTCCCACCTGATGCGGGAACCCTTTACTGCCCGGATATTTGGATTTTCGGTAACCAGGGGGGATTGGCCCGTAGAGGCCGGGAACATCACGGTGATTCGCTGGCGGGTCAGGACAGGGGCCGACACCTCAACAGCGACCGAATCCACAGGGGCAAACCGGATGTCCTGGGCCGGGGAATCCCGGGGTTCCGGAAAACCGGGCCACCCGCTGAATAAATCCATCTGGTGCCCCAACAAGCCGATTCCCACCAACAATACCCCCCAGAGGATTACCGCGCGGAACCCCACCGGCGGAACCGGTTGCCCGCCAGCAGCCTGAAGGCGGGCGGTAACCCGGTGTTTTTGCAACCGCGACAACCCGGGGAGTTCTGCATCGGGTTGCAGCAGCAGGCCGCAACTGAAACCGGCATCTGCCACATGCGCATCGACATAGGCACAGGCGCTGTCCAGGGTACGGGTCCAGGGCCGGCTGGCGAGGAGGGAAACGAGTGAGACGGCCAGAAAGGTAAGCGCCCCTGCCCAGATTGAATGAAATAGCAGGCCCGCACAAAGTCCGGCGCCCAGCCCGTAAAGCAGGCTCCGGGCGTAAAGCATACGCTGCCAGCGAGTGGCAAAGTTGAGCAAATAGGTTCTGCCGGGGTCTTTCATTGACTCCGGTATTTGGCGAACAGGCGTTCAGTTACAAGCAAAAATAGCAACAGGGCCCATAGCCAGGGTTCCGCCCAGGCCCGGACCACCCGGTCCCTTTCATTGGCAGCGGGCTGCCGGCGGGGTGTCAGTTCGCCCGCTTCCAACTGTCGGGTATCGTATCGGTCCGGCAGATGCTTCCAGGCTTTGCCAGGATCCAGGATCCCGAGGAGTTGCTCCCCGAAATAACCGGCAACCATATTCCCGGCGGTCAGCCTCGAGGTCAGTATAAAACTGTCGGGGTGGCGTCCCTGTTCGATCAATTGGCCGGCCAAAGGGTCGTCCCGGTAGGCGAGGGTCTTCCAGTCCCCTTCAGGTACTGGGTCCGGGCGAAGCCATACCAGCAAATCGGTTTCCGACGGAATAAGATCCGGTGCCCCGACCCCGCCCTGCACCCGGACAGGATGCCCGATGTATCCTGAGAGGGCTGTCAGGGAAGCCCGGAGGTAACGCTGTTCCGCATCCAGGCTGTCTGTATGGTATATCGCCACTTCCAGGGTATCCGCGTCAAAGACCGGCAGCTTCCCCTCATAAGGACCCGAGTTGACTTGGAGGCTGTCAGTACCCGGATGCGCAATCCGCCAAACCGCTCCCGCATCAGCCTCCTGCCAGCGGAATGCCGCAAACGATGGGTCTCCCTGTGAGGTGAGGATTTGGTATCCTTCATGGACTTTACGCGCCAGTACGGGGATATCGCTGGCCGTCTCGCCATCCAGGACCACCCAGTGGATCGGCCCTGACGATTCCGGGCGCCGGGATCGGAGGCCCCGTACATAAGCAGCTGTAAAGACCACGATGCTGTCTGCCCGAAGTGAGTCCAGCTCCGGGACCAACTGCCAGTAGTTGGGAGGATGGTTTCCGAAAGGAACCGTTTGCGACTCCCCCCATTCGGGGAGGCCTTTGCGCAGCAGATATACCGGGTGTTCGGATGCCACGCTGTCCAGGAATGTTTTCAGGGAGGCCCGCTCCAACAGGGAGGGCTCCACCACGTAGGCCAGTGGCTGGTTCCGGGCCCGGGTTGTCCATTGGGGTCCTGCCAGCAGGAACGCCAGGGTAGCTATAAGCAGCATGCGCAATGCGAGGAGCCTTTTTTCGCTCAGCCGCAGGCTCTGGGATTGGCGGGAATCGCTTTCGCGCAGGAGTTGCACGCTACCGATCTTGATGGTTTTTGCCTCCCGTTTACTCCACAGGTGGATGCCCAGCGGGATCAACACACCAAGCAGGGTCCAGAGGTAGATGGGGGCGGCAAAACTCATATTTTCTTTGTTCCCGGCCTTTTAGGGGCGCGGTTAATTCATCCGGTTGCGTTGTTTCAGGTAGAACTGCAGGGCTTCGCCCAACGGCTCGTCCATTCGGAACATATGGTAAAAGATCCCCTGGGACAATAGTTGCTGGCGGATGTTACCCAGGCGTTCGTCCATTTGTTCCAGGTAGGCACCCCGGGCCTTCCGGGCGTCCACCTTTACCTTGGCGCCCGTTTCGAGGTCCTCAAAGGTCACCTGCTTCCCATAGTCGAATTCGAGCTCCGAGCGGCCGGCGATCTGCAACACCACCACCTCATTCCTGGGCGATTTGATTTCCCGGAGGAACTCGGACAACTCCGCTTCCCGTTCATACATATCCGTCAGGAAAAATACGAGCTCCCGGGAACCCCTGTTCGGGATCAACCGCGATGCCTGGGAAGGGTTTGGCCATTTCCCCGATCCGTCAACTTTCAGCAATTCCAGAAGCAACCGTTTATAGTGTTTTTTGTCGGTCCCTGAAAACAGGCTGACAAAATCCGATTCGTTCAGGGCGAAAAGCCCCACGGCATCCCCTTGTTTCCAGGCCAGGTACGCCAGGGCAGCCACCAGCAGGCGGGCGTATTCCAGTTTGGACAACCGGTCTTCCCGGTGCAGCATGGAAGCGCTGGCATCGACGATAAACTTGATACTCACCAGGCTTTCTATCTCGGACTGCTTGATATAATACCGGCCGGAGCGGGCCAGCATTTTCCAATCGAGCAGGCGGAGGTCGTCCCCGGGTTCGTAGCCCCGGTACTGGCTGAATTCCAACCCGTGGCCCACGCTCAGGCTCCTGTTCAGCCCGGAAGTATAGCCCTCAACGGCAATCCGTGCAATCAGCGACAGGCCGGCAACGGTATTGACCACTTCCGGGCGGAGCAGGTCGCGGTATTCCTGACGACCCCGGGAGCGAACTTCATCCAGCCTGCCCGGCACGCCCTGTTTTCCCGACTTACGCCGTTTGCCAAACCTATTCATCTATGAATCCTTTACACTCACCGCATCCAGAATCTCCTGTGTAACCCGGTCAGAGGTGATGCCTTCGGCCTCCGCGCGAAAATTGACCAGCACCCGGTGACGGAGGACCGGGAATATCACAGACCGGATGTCTTCCGGGGTCACAGCGAGCCTTCCGGCCAGCAGGGCATGAGCTTTTGCCGTAAGGATCATGGCCTGGCCGGCCCGCGGGCCGGCACCCCAATCCACCCATTCCCGGACGAAGTCCCGGGGGCTGGTGGCCGGCCGGGTGGCCCGGACCATTTCACTGACGTAGGCTATCAGGGCATCGCTGATGGACACTTCCCGGACCAGCTCCTGCAACCGCAGGATTTCGGCACCGGTGAGCACCTTTTCCACCCGGGGCTTCCGGTTTCCGGTAGTGGCCTTTAAAATATGGGTTTCCTCGGCATCCGTGGGATACCCGATCTTAATATAGAGCAGGAACCGGTCCTGCTGGGCCTCGGGCAGTTCAAAGGTCCCGGATTGCTCAATCGGGTTCTGTGTGGCCAGGATAAAGAAAGGGCGGTCCAGCTGGTAGGTCTTGTCGCCGTATGTCACCTCGAATTCCTGCATGGCCTCCAACAGGGCCGCCTGGGTTTTGGGCGGGGTCCGGTTGATCTCATCGGCCAGGATGATGTTGGAGAAGATCGGCCCCTTGTTGAATTTAAAAAACTTTCGACCCGTGCTGTGGTCCTCTTCCAGGATTTCCGTACCCAGGATATCCGAAGGCATCAAATCCGGGGTAAACTGGATCCGCTTAAAGGACAGGTCGATGGCATCCGCCAGGGTGCGGATCATCAGGGTCTTGGCAAGGCCGGGCACCCCTTCCAGCAGCGCATGGCCGCCCGAGAGGAAAGTAATGAGCAGCTGGGAGACAATCTCCTCCTGGCCGATGATCACCTTGCCGATCTCCGCCTTCAGCTCCCCGAGCTTCCCTGTCAGTGCTTCCACCTCATCGGCAACCCGTTGCAATTCTGTATCCATAGGCTTTGTATTATGATGTTAAGGCATACATGACAATGTTCACCCCAAACCGGGTGTTGTCAATTTTATACCAGCGCTTGTTCCGGAAATCGTAATCCCATTCGCAGCCGTAGTCCTTGTTGCTGTACAGCACCCCGATCCGTCCGTCGATACGGATGGCCTTCAGGTAGTCGTGGACCAGGTCGTCCCCCCACCCATTCAGCTCCTGGGACGTGGTGGGCGGCCCGTCCTCAAACTCGAAAAAAATGGAATAGAGTTCGTGGTCATTCGGGATTTTGGCCAGTTGCCCGGGTCCGAAGATTTCCTCCATCTGCCGCTCAAAGGATTTGGCAAAAAGGCCGTCGATATCGTGGTTGCAATCGTCTGCAAAGACGAATCCGCCGTTGCGGACGTATTTCTCAAAATTCTCGCGTTCCTTTCGGGTAAACTCCACGAGCTTGTGCCCCGACAGGTAACAGAAAGGGCTCCGGAAGAGCTCATCGCTTTCCAGGGAGATGATCCGCTCGCGGGTATCGACCCGAAGCGTCGTGTACTCAACAAGGGAATTCAGCAGGTTGGAAGGCATGCGCTGGTCCACGTCCCAGTCACCGGATTCGTATTGTAATCTCGTAAAGAAAAATTCGTTACTCAATGCGCTGCAGACTTCATTAAATCGTTGCTCCTGAAGCGTTAAAAAAACGGGTTGCCCGGGAATGCCGGGCAACCCGTTTTCAGGTCATCTTTGTTTATACTGCATCCGAGAGGCTCGTAAAGGTAAAGTCCCGGATCTTCATATATGGGATCAGGTTCCCCTCAATACGCACCTGTTGCCCGAGGGTCTCCAGGTTATTCAGCATGATGATCGGGCTCTCGTTAAACCGGAAATTCTTGACCGGGTGTTTGATCTGGCCGTTCTCGATATAGAAAGTACCGTCCCGGGTGAGGCCGGTGTAGAGCAGTGTCTGAGGGTCCACGCTGCGGATGTACCACAGGCGGGTCACCAGGATTCCCCGGTTGGTGCTTCGGATCAGATCTTCCAGGCTGGCATCCCCCCCGGCCATAATCCCGTTGGAGGGGAACGGTACGGGCTCTACGCCCTTTTGCTCGGCCCAGTAGCGGTCATAAGCGAGGTTCTTGACCACCCCGTTCTCTATCCACATCGTCTTTTTAAGGGGCTGCCCGGCCCCGTTCCAGGTAGCCGATGGCACCTCCGGGTGGAGTGGGTCCGACCAGATGGTCACCCGTTCGTCCACGATCTTCTGTCCCAGCTTGTTGCCCCCGTCCGGTGCGGACATAAAGTTCCGTCCTTCGTCTGCGGAGCGGGCGCTGAAGGAGGAGAACATATTCCCGAGCAAATCGTTGGAAGCTGCGGGCTCCAGGATCACCGTGTACTTCCCGGGCTCAATCGCCTTGGCTTCGCGGGACATCACCGCCTTGTCGATGGCAATTTTGGATGCCTCGGCGGCGTCGAACTTGTCGACGTCGTTGAAATCGCGGCTCACCCATCCCGAACCCGTACCGTCGTTGGTCCGCATGGTCACGGTAAATTCCATGTCCGTCGCCTGGTTGTAGGCGAAGAGCCCATTGGAATTGATCATCGCGCTGAAGCCTTCGGAATCGTTGAAAAAACCGGCAGCTGTTACGTCCTGGGCAGCAGCCGGGTCGATGCTGCTGCTGGCCACTTTGGCCCGGTATTCCGGGCTGATATTGGCCGTGGATTCTTTGTAGGTAAGCGAATCATCATACTCCTGGGGGCCCAGGGGCTCCATGAATTCCGGGTTTTCCGGGGACAACCTGGCGAGTTCCTCGGCCCGGCGGACCACCTTCTCCAGGGAGGCGTCGTCGAATTCGTCGATGGTGGCCGTCCCGGATTTCTTGCCGAAACTGGATTGGACCACCAGGGTCTGGTTGGAACTGTGCCCCGAGGTGGACACCGTGTTCCGCGCGTAGCGGATATTCCCGCTGTTGCTGCCGCTCAGGTTGATTTCACAGGCATCGGCCTTGGAATAACTCAATGCCTTTTCGAGAATGGTTCTCGCTTCGTCTTTTGTGTATATAGCCATTGTATAATTTTTAAGGGAAAACCACACTTAAATGGTCCTGCCTGTGTTGATCACATTTACATCGTTGAATCGGGAGGTGGAGCTGCCGTGCGAAACGGCGCTGATCTGGGAGGGCTGCCCTTTTCCGTCGAAGAAGGAACCAAAGAGGCGGTAGTCGCTCTCGTCGCAGATCTTCACGCAGGAATTCCAGAATTCCTGGGTGTTGGACTGGTAGGCCACATCGTCCAGCATGCCCACGATTTTCCCATCCTTGATTTCGTAGAACACAGTGCCCCCGAACTGGAAATTATACCGCTGCTGGTCGATGGAATACGACCCGCGTCCGGCAATATAGATCCCCTTCTCCACATCTGCGATCATCTGGTCGATGGAATAGGGTTCGCTGCCCGGTTCCAGGGAGACGTTCGGCATACGCTGGAATTGCACGTCGTCCCAGCTCTGCGCGTAGCAGCAGCCGTGGGATTCGTTCTGGTCAATCATGTGCACTTGGTCGCGGATGGCCTGGTAGTTGGTCAGGATTCCATTGCGGACCAGATCCCATTTCTTGGTCTTCACGCCTTCGTCGTCGTACCCCACGGCGCCCAGGGAGCCCGGTTGCGTTTTGTCGGCAACGAGGTTTACGAGGTTGCTGCCGTACTGGAAATCGCCGGATTTCCATTTGTCCAGGGTCGCAAAACTGGTGCCGGCGTAATTTGCCTCGTACCCGAGGACCCGGTCGAGTTCCAGCGGGTGCCCCACCGATTCGTGGATGGTAAGCCCCAGGTGGTTCGGTTCAAGGACCAGGTCGTACTTCCCGGCCTCGACGGATTTGGCGTTGAGTTTTTCCACTGCCTGTTTTGCTGCCAGGGCAGCATCCTCCACCATGTCGTAACTATTGCGGTATAGCTTAATCCCTTCCGGACCCACCAGCTTTTCGGAGTCCAGGCCGTCCATGTACTCGAAACCAAGTCCCATCGGGGCGCTCATGGCCTGCCGGGTTTTGAATTTCCCTGCTTGTCGGTCTACGGCAGTGACGCCAAATGTGGGCCAGATCCGGTGGACATCCTGGTCGATGTAGGAACCGTCGGTGGAGGCGAAGTATTTCTGCTCATTGACCATGAACAGTGCGGAATTCACAAAACTTGCGCCGTTTTCCATTGCAGCCGCATTGGCCGACAGCAGCAGGTCTACCTTGTCGGAGACCGGCACTTCCTTAAAGTCTTTTTTGATGGGCGTCTTCCAGGATACTTCCCCGTGGGATTGCACCGGCGCAAGGACTACCGGTTCTTTCTGTATGGTGGAATTCGCCTTGGCTATGGCCACGGCCTGCTGGGTCGCTTTCCTGATACCGTCTTCGGTAACGTCATTCGTGGAGGAAAAGCCCCAGGTGCCCTTGGCGATCACCCGGATACCGATTCCAAAAGATTCCGTATTCACCACATTCTGCACCTTATCTTCCCGGGTAAATACATATTGGTTCAGATAGCGTCCAATCCGCGCATCTGCGTAGGTGGCCCCAAGGGATTTTGCCGTGTTCAGGGCTACGTCGGCCATTCTCTTTTTAACTGCGTTGTCCATACCGGGCGCCAGCAGGGCTTCCTGCGGAATCTCCCGGCCGATCAGCAGAGACGGCATCATAAGGGCACCGGTGCCCAATCCCGCGTACTGGACAAAATTTCTTCTTTTCATAAAATGTGGTTTAATGAGTTTGTGGCCTGCGGAGAAACTGACGCAGCCAGGGGGGCCACTCGGAACGCGCAGGATGTTGACTGCCATAACGGGCAGCCCCTAAAAATAAAAAGGCCAGCAGAAGAATTATGTTAATCTTAACTTAATATGTTAAATGCCTGCACTTTTTTAACAAAAATGTACCCCTGTTCCCTTTTGATGCCGGCAATCCCGATGGGGCATCAATAACAATCCATCAACAACTGGCCCCTTTCGATATAGGCTTCCAGGGTCCTACCCCCTTCGTCCTCCAGGAGCGACTCGAGGTTGTCCAAGACGCCCCGCTGCATATTTAGGGAGCCACAAAGCATCAGAACCCCGCCTTCGCGGAGGGTTTGCAGGACGGTCTGCCGATCTGAAAGGACCAGGTCCTGGACGTAGCGTTTGTCACCCTCACGGGAATAGCAGGTCCGGATATTAGGACCCCCACGATGGAAATCAGGGGTGCCGGCAGCGGGGGTTCCTTCAGGGTCTTTGAGCCTTTTGAGCCAGGGGCTGTAAAGCGTTCCGGATTCGCGTGTCCTCCCGCCCCAGAACAGGTGTACGTGTGTCCCGTTGGTCTGCTGCAGCATGCCCAGGAAGGGGGCTATCCCCGTCCCATTGGCAATCATCACCGCAGACCGGGCATGCCCCGGAAAATGGAACCGGGGATTCTCCTGGATGGCGGCCGATATCCGGTCACCGGCCTTCAGGCTGTACAGGTAGGAAGAGCAGCGTCCCCCGGGATGCCTCCGGATACTCAGGACGATGTCCCCGTCTATGCGGGCGATGGAATACTGCCGATACCCGCTTGTATCGTCCGGACGGACAGCCAGCAAATCCCCGGAGGTAAAGGGCTGGTCAGTTTCGGGCCTGAGGGTTAGCAGGAAGGTGTCATCTGCGTTTACCGGGCTCCGGCTGACAACGGCAAACCCGATTTCGGCCAGGGGCTCCGGCTCGGCAGGCGCCTCGAACCCCGCCCGTATCCCGGTCCTGTCCGCCCAAGCGTTGAGCCAGGCCCTGAAATCCGCCTCTGACTGGTCGTCCACCCGGTAAAGGGGTAGATCTGCCCGGAAACCGGGGTGCCCCGCTAGTTTATCCTGAACGTCCGCCGCAAAGCGACAGAAATCGGGGTACTGGGTGGAGCCGAACCCCACCACGGAAAATCGGAAGGGTACAGGCTGTTCCACCTCATCGACCTTCGAAAGAAATCTCCGGGCATTGGTCGGGGCCTCCCCATCCCCGTATGTAGCGGTCAGGACCACCAGGTGCCGGGCCTTGGGGTAAACCCTGTAGGCATTCAGCTCCGCCAGGTGTACGGTGCGGCCGGTGGCCTGTATCCCTTCGCAAAGCGACCGGGCAAAGCCAAAGGTGGTCCCGGTTTCCGACCCGACCAGGACCACGACCTCGCTGGAGTCGGGATTCGATATGGACGCCCCATGCGAACCGTCCTTGCGGAGCCTGGTATTCTTGCGCCGCCGGAGAGTCATCGCAAACCCGGAATACATAAAGAAAAGGATGGAGGCGGATGCGAGCAGGAGCACAACCGACCACAAAACGTTGCCCTCCCCCGTATGTGCTGCAAAGCTGAAACGGGAAAGCAGGGTGACCATCGGGAAGTTTGCCTCACTGAGGATGGCTCCGGACACCGGGGAAACGCGGACTTCCCGGTCCCTCAATTCAATGAGGTAATACTCCCCGGGATCGTCTGAGAACGGGAATTCCACCCGGCGCACCTCGGATAACGCCCATTCTCCCAATACCCCCGCCTGCCAGGGTGCGCCTGTGGCCGTACGTGGGCCGGAGCCCTCCCCGGTTGGCGGGGCGGCAACTTCCTGGTGCTGCGGTTGGGCTTCGGGCAGCAACTGGAATTTCTCGGCCGACAGGTAGACGCCCGTAAGTGCAACCACCAGGATGGGTACCAGCATCCAACGGCTCAGGAGCACGTGGTAACGCATGGCAAAGTAGTCTTTCCGCACAGGGGAAAGGATTCGGCGAAAACCGCCCTGCCGCTGGGCGAGCAAGGCGATGCCACTGACGGCGATGATACAAAGGAGCAGGGATACCAGGCCCACAAAAAAGCGACCGATCCCCTTGAGGAAAAGGGACCGGTGCAGGTTGGTGGAAAAGCTGTAGATGGCCGGGCGTTCCGCAACGGGCCCGAGGGTTTCTCCCGTTCGGGGGTCCACATATACCTCCAGGCTCTCCAGGTCGGCGGTCAGCACGCTGGCCCGGACAAAGCCGGAGCGTTCCACCTCCAGGGAAAATACCTCTTCGTAATTGGCGGACAACGCCTCCAGCGCGGTAGCCAAAGGAACCTCATCCAGGTCGGCCACCGCATATCCGCGGGCCTGGTGGGTAATCGGCTCCAGGGCCAGGATCACCCCGGTAACGGAGGCGACCAGCAGGAAGGCCGACGTGGCGACGGCCAGGGCCAGGTGGCTATATCTCCACAGGGACAAGGTCATCCATCCGGGTTATTGGGGCAGCATCCGGATATACCGGATAAAGCCTTTTCCCTCTTTTTTGCTTTTGAGGTTTTCGCTGGTCAGTTCAAATTGCAGGTCGTCGGCATAGTACTCCTGATCCTCCACTGAGGTTTCGAACCGCAGCTGGTACCCTGCATCTATTTTATCAGAGGGAATCTGCAGGATGCTCACCGAGCGTTCGCCCCCGCTGAGCGTGGCCCCGGAAATCCCGTCGATATCGGGCCGGTATTTGCCGTAGAACTGCCACCATTCCGGGATTTCACTGTACCATTCGCTATCGGTCCCCAGGACCTGCAGGGTTTGCTGGTACTCCCCTTCCTCATCGAGGAGGGAGACCACGATATACGCGCCTTCCCCGGAGTAATTCGTCATCTGGATCAGGCACTTTACAGCCGTATTGGCCGGTTGGGCAAATCCCGCCAACGCAAGGCCCGCGGCTGCCGTTATACCGGCGATGATTAATCTGAATTTCATCATCAGTTCAAAAAGTTTAGTGCCACCCCGTTCTGGTCCAGGCGCTCATTCTCGCGGGCCAGGTCCAGGGCAGTTTCTTCAAAATCAGTTTGGATAGCCGTATTGGCGCCCAGGCCTACCAGGTAGCGAAGCAGCGCATCGTCGGATGCTTTCATGGCCGCGATATGCAGGGCCGTCATCCCCTCGTCGTTCCTGGCATTCACATCCAGGCTTTCGTGGGCCACTTTTTTAAGCAGGGGCAGGCTGTTGGCATCGGCCGCCAAATGGTAGAGCGTATTGCCGCCCGCCTGGGTTTCATACAGGTTGAAACCTGCCTGTTGCAGGGTGTCCAGTTTTTGGTCGAAGTCCCCCGGCTGCGAGGCGTTAAACGATTCCATCAGGTAAAAGGATAGCGAGTTGCCTTTTTCATCCCGGGCCGTAACGTCGGCGCCCGCATCGATCAGCAGGGAAACCACGGCGGGGTTGTTGCCGCGAACGGCCCGCATCAGGGCTGTCTGCCCATCGGCATTGGCCGCATCCACACCGGGGACCTCTTTGGCCAGTATCCCGACCACCTCCGCGGTGTTCCCGGCGGCCGCATTCCCAAAAGGCGTATTGCCCTCGGCATCGGCCTGGTTCGCTTTTGCCCCGTGCTCGAAGAAAAACCGGATGATTTCCGGGTCTTTGTCGGAATAGGCCACCCGGTGGAAAGCGCTTTCCCCTGATTTCGCCACGGCTGCAGGGTCCAGGCCCAATCCGGCCAGGTATTCGTAGAGTTCCAGCCCGTTACGGTGTCCCCGGGTTCCCTGGGCGGCAAAGAAGAAGGCATTGCCCCCATCGGCATTCGGGGTCTGGTAGTCCACTCCGGCTGCCACCAATTCCTTTAACAGGTCGATATTCCCCGCCCGGGTGGCATAGTTGAACACCCCGTTCCCGTTGTCGTCGGTTTCAGCGAGATCAATCCCCTTTTCCCGGAAGTATGCGAACTCCTCCATACTGTCCATATAAGGGACGTTCAACAGCAACAAGTTGGCCCCGGACTCACTTTTCTGGGTTGCCAGGTTTACCCCGTGGGAAGCGAACAGGTTGTAAATTTCCGTGTTGCGTTGCCCGGTGGAAGCTGCAAATGCCGCCGGGGTGTAGCCATGGCTGTCGCGCACGTCCGTCCGAGCCCCCTGCTCGAGCAGCCAGGATACCAGTTCGGCATTCCCGGCGTAGGCAGCCCAGTGGATGTAGGTCCGGCTGTCGTGCGTTTTCTTCTCGATATCGTTTCCTTCCTGCGCGAGCAGGAAGCGGGTTACTTCCGGATCCGCTTTCTCAAGCATGCTGTAGATAACGCCATCAAAGGCGCTCGATGTCATTTCGGCCGGGTTGTGGCCGTTGGCGATTTCCCGCCTGACATCCTCTACGGTTGGGTCTGCTTTCCAGAAATCCCGGCTCAGGAAGGGATTCTGCTGTTGGGCGGCAACCGGCAGGGCCGCCAGCAGGAAAAGCAGCGCCCAAACCCGATTGCGGATAGCCTGCTTATTTTCGATAACTGTCTTCATCGTGTCTTTTTTACAAATGATTCAATAACGCCGTCGATGGCGGCAGCTTCTTCGTAGCCTTCGGCGAACAAATGCTTGTAGAGTGCCTTGTTGTCTACCTTTTCTTCCAGGACCAGGTCGGCCTTCCGACCGTAGACCTCATCCCATTTGGCACGAACCAGCGCCCACTTCTCCTGGTTTTCTTTCCACCAGGCCGCCGCAGCGGCACAGCGGCTGTCCGGGACGCGCACATAGGTATTGTATCCCTTTTCCCGGGCCAGGACCACGTCTTGTTCCCCGGGCTTGCGGATCACCTTGGCGTTGTCCTGGTCATGGACCCAGCCAAAATCGGTGATTTCCTGCCGGTTGCCCCGAACCGTCAGGTTGTAGTCGCTGCGTGTGGTATACTCCCGCCGCGGCAGGGGGGCATCGGCCGTGTTTTCCCAGTAGCTTTTACCGTCTACATGCACCCAGGTGGCACTGCCTTCGTATCGCGGGCTATCATCCACCTGATAGACTTTTTGGGTCCACTGGCCGGAGACGTCCGCGGCCGGCTTCTCCTCAAACACCCAGACATTGTCACCGTTGTAGCTGTAGAAGTCCGTGTTCTCAAAAAGCCAGTCCTGCCGCCAGTGCTTGACGATATGCGGGTCCGAGGGGTTGCCCACCTGCAGCAGGTGCTGGATGGAGATTTTATCGTCCGCATCGGTGACCAGCTGGGCCCATTCAAGCCCCTTGTCCACCTTGGTTTTGGAGGGCTTATATAAGGAGTCGTTGCTGTAGTTAAAAGTCTCTGCAAAATTAAAGGTGACTTCAAAACAGCCACACATGTTCTTAATGGCTTCCCGGTCTTGTTGTTTTTTTTCTACCTGACCGCTGACAAAGACAGAAAACGCCAGGGCAGTGATTAGCAGGAGATTGGATCGCATGTTCTCAATTCTATTATGGGTTGGACAAAAAACTCGGGGACGAAAATAACTATTTTTATTTATTCTAAATAAGATTAATCAATATATTTGGCTCGCTATTAAGAATTGTTCTAAATAAATATCATGAGCCAATTTCGGCCTCCGATTAAATTATACTGCATCCTTACCTGCCTGTTTTTCGGGTTGAACGGACTGGACTCATGGCAG
>CAXQQM010000213.1:0-12349 GCA_964226055.1 Robiginitalea sp.
GCATCCAGGCGGTCCCCCCCGGCTTCGATCAGTTCGATATTCGGGTAGCGGAAGGTGTTCAGGTTGCTGATTTGCCGATACGTCCTGAGCCGGTCGATGTCCCGGTAGACGCTGTCCTGTTCCAGGAAGATCGCGTCGGCAAGTACTTTGGGCTTGTAGCGCAACCTGCCGTCAAAATGGATGATGTAGTTGTCATAACGGACCGTGTCCTCCTTCTGGACGCCGTCCTGGAACCGGTGGTCCGGGTAGATGTGGATATTTCCCAGGCGGCGGACCCGGTAGACCTCGTCGGTCACCGCGCTGTCGCCCCGGCGGCGCAGGTTGTCGATATTGAGTTCCACAAGCATCTGCTGGTCTTCCCGGCTCAGGGTATCCCGTAGGATGTCGTAGGTGATGGAGCTCTCCTGGAAATTCCAGACCCCCGAATTCCGGAACAGGGCCGTGAGACGTTCCCGTTCCTGGGTAAAATTGCCCAGGTCAAAAACATCCCCTTCTCGGACCAGGGAAGCGTCCCGGTTCAGCGTATAGATGGAGTCGATGGCCGGAGAGGCGATCCGCCGGCTCAGGGAGTCTACCACATAGGGCTCCCCCAGGTCCAGTTGGTACCGGACAGCGGCGCGTTGCTTTCCCGTGCTGTCAAGCTGGTAACTGCCCGTGTTGTTGAAATACCCCCGGTTGGTATAATAGGAACTCAGGCGCTGTACGGACCGGTTGATCCGCGCGGTATCGATGATAGCCGGGGCTTCCCCCACCCGTTTGAGCCAGTCGCTGTACCCGCTGACGAAAAAGGATTCCCCCAGGCGTTTCACCTGTTTTTTTGAAAGCAGCGATTCAAGTCGTTCCCGGCGGCCATCCTTGCGGTTGAGCCAGGCCTGGTAGGAGGAGTCGGCATCTTTTTTAGCCAGGTTGTAGAGGTGCAGCCGAAGCGGGATCCCAAGTAACCGGCTGTTGGGTTTCTGGAGCACGAGGCTGTTTACCAGCGGATCGGTTATTTTTTCCCCGTCCGCATGGATGCTGTATTCGGTAAGAAGCCGCTCATCCTCTTCGACCCTTTTCAGCGCGTTGCAGGAACAGATAACCAGGCACAGCAAGAATAATCCTATTTTAGCCGGGAGGTTCACAAAGGGAGGAGAAACCTTCATAACCCCCAAAATTAAGCTATTTGTATGGTTGCAAAAAGCGAATTAAAACGAATCAGGAGTCTGCATCAAAAAAAGTACCGGATACGGGAAGGGCAATTCCTGGCGGAAGGGACGAAACTGGTTGGCGAGTTGCTCGATTCGGGTTTGGAGCCGGTTGGACTCTACAGTACGGACCCGGGGCAGCTACCCGGGGCGCAACCGATTACCGAAGGGGAGCCCCGGAAGGCGAGCGCCCTGGTCCGGCCCAGCGGGGTGCTCGGGGTCTTTCCCATACCCGACCCGGAACCGCTTACATTTGACGGCTGGACACTCGCCCTGGACGGGGTCCGGGACCCGGGGAACCTCGGGACGCTGATCCGCTTGTGCGATTGGTTCGGTATTGGTGAATTGCTTTGTTCCCCGGATACGGTGGATTGCTACAACCCGAAGGTGCTGCAGGCCACCATGGGGTCCATTGCACGGGTACGGGTAGTCTATGAAGAGTTACCTGAGGCCCTGGATGCCAGTGGCATGCCGGTTTACGGGGCCAGTATGGAAGGGGAGCCCGTTGGAGGAGGGCAGGGGTTTTCCCCGGGCATCCTGGTCATGGGCAGTGAATCCCACGGCCTTTCCGAACCGGTACGCGACCGGTTGACGCAAACCTGGGCCATCCCGTCCTACGGCCGGGCCGAAAGCCTGAACGTGGCAACGGCGGCAGCCATCCTGCTCTACGAAATACGCCGGGCTACTCGAAGGTGAAATTGATGAAGATGCCCCGCGTTTTCATCGCCTCGATATTCCCGGTCCACGGGCTCTGGGGGTCGTCGTCGGGCACCAGTTCGTCGGTAAGGGCAAAGACCCCGCGGATGGAAGGCGAAAACTTGAAGTACTCCAGGTAAAAGTCAATGCCGAACCCCAATTCGTAGTTCACCACTGTTTTTTTCATCCGGAAGGTCCCGCTGCTGTTGTCGTCCATCGAATCCTGGTTCGACCCCAGGTTGAGGGCCACGCCGGCCCCCCCGATGATATACGGCTTGATGTTGCCGAAACGGCGGGTGCCTGCCTTGAGGAGCAGGGGGAAGCTGATGTAGGTGGATTTCACCTCCCTCAGGGCGTCGTTGTCCGAGGCAAAACCCGGGAAGCCCAGGAGCCTTCGCGAATAGAATAGCCCGGGTTCAAAACGCAGGTCCAGGAATTCATTCAGGCGGAGTTCCCCGATCAGCCCGACGTTGAACCCGAAGGATTTGTCCACGACGATGTCCGGGAGGTCGTTCTTATATTCAAATTTGAAGTCGTACTGGTTGAAACCCAGGTAATACCCCCAGTTCAGGAGCGCCTTGTCTTCATTCTGCAGGTTCAGGATGGGATTTTCCCGGAATTGGGCCTGTCCGGAATGGCACAGGATCATCAGGAAACAGAGCGGCAGGAGGTTCCTCATATATTTATTTTGTTGCCGTGTAAATAGCGGCTGCCCCGAATGTCTGGGGCCGGTGTTCCATAGCTATAAACCCGATTTTCCCCAAAATATTGTTGAACCGCTCCCCGTGGGGAAATGCCGCCGCCGACCGGGAGAGGTAGGTGTACGCCGAGGGGTCTTTGGAGAACCAACGGCCCACCCGGGGCAGGAAATACCGGCAATAGAGGTTATAGCCCCATCGAAACGGTTGTTTCTCGGGGACAGAGGTTTCCAGGATGGCCAGGACCCCTCCGGGGCGCAGCACCCGGTAGATCTCCGAGAGCCCTTTTTCCAGGTTCTCGAAATTGCGCACGCCAAAGGCCACGGTCACCGCGTCGAACCGGTTGTCCGGGAATTCCAGTGCCTCGCTGTCGCCCAGGACCATCTCGATACGGCCGTCCAGTCCGGAATCCCGGACTTTTTTGCGCCCTACCTGCAGCATCCCGGGCGCCAGGTCCAGGCCAACCACCTCTCCGGCCCCGGTCCGGGCCAGCGCCAGGGCCAGGTCGCCCGTGCCCGTGGCAATGTCCAAAACTGATTTCGGGTTCGCAGCGGCAACCAGCTTTACCAGGCGTTTGCGCCAGCGCCGGTCGATACCGAGGCTGATTACGCGGTTCAGCCCGTCGTATTTGTCCGAAATGGTATCGAACATGTTTCGGACCTGCTGTTTCTTACTCTCGCCGGAATTGTCATACGGGAGGATTTCCTTTGCCATGCGGGTGCTCTTTTGCGCGCAAAGATACGACAATGCGCCGGCTTGGCAGCGGTTGGGAAAGGCCCCCGAAAACCGGGAAACGATTCCCGGGTGTAACGGTGAGAATGATAAAATTGCGTACTTTTGCCGGGCGGACTTCCGCATGCCGCGGAACGGCGGACAGCCAGCTACCCGTATCAATTCTATACTGAATGAAGATCATTATTGCAGGCGCAGGAGAGGTAGGCTTCCATCTCGCAAAATTACTTTCTTACGAATCCCAGGATATCACGCTGATCGATACGAACAAGGAGAGTCTTTCCTATGCGGAGGGCCACCTGGATATCCGTGTCCTCAAAGGGGATGCCACCAGTATCAGCGTCCTGAAGGAGGCCCATGTAGACCATTCCGACCTGGTGATTGGCGTCACCGCATCGGAAACCACCAATATCACCCTCTGCATGCTGGCCAAGCAACTCGGTTCCAGGCGGACCATTGCGCGGATTTCCAATACGGAATTCGTCGACTACCGGGAGGAAATCGCCTTTACGGATCTGGGGATTGACGAACTGATATCCCCGGAGGAACTGGCTGCTGCTGAGATCCAGTTACTGCTGAACCAATCCGCCTTCAACGACACCTATGAATTTGAGGAGGGCCTGCTGATCATGGTGGGGGTTTCCCTACCAAAGGGGGCACCCTTTATCGGAAAAATGGTCAAGGAGGCTGCCCGGGTCTTCCCCGAGTTGCATTTTATGCCCATCGCCCTGCAGCGGCGTGGCACCCAGTACACGCTGATCCCGCGGGGGGACACCGAGTTCCGTGAGGAGGATCAGGTTTATTTTATCACGGACCGCAAGGGGGTGGACGAACTCTACAAGCTCACCGGGAAAAAGAAGGAGGAAATCCGCAACGTCATGATCCTGGGCGGGAGCAAGGTAGGCGTCAAAGCCGCGCGCGACCTCTGCGAGAAGCGTTTTAACGTGAAACTCATCGAGCAGGACAAAACCAAGGCATTCGATATCGCGGATATGCTGCCAAACGCCCTGGTCATCAACGGGGATTGCCGGAACGTGGAGCTGCTCGAGGAGGAGTCGCTCGAATCCATGGATGCGTTTATCGCGGTAACCGGGAACTCGGAGACGAATATCATGAGCTGCCTGGTGGCCAAATCCAAGAACATCAAAAAGACGATCGCGTTGGTGGAGAATATGGATTACTTCCAGCTTTCCCATTCCATCGGTGTGGATACGCTTATCAACAAGAAACTGCTGGCGGCCAACAACATTTTCCGGCACATCCGGAAAGGGGAGGTGGTTGCCCTGACCCGCCTGAACAACCTGAATGCGGAGATCCTGGAATTCGTCGTCAACGAGACCTCGGAGGTCAACGGCGAACTGATCAAGGAGCTCGATTTCCCGAGGGAGGCTATCATCGGCGGGGTGATCCGCTCCGGGGAGGGGATCATTGCCCTGGGGGATTTCCGGATCCGGCAGGGCGACCGGATAGTGGTTTGTTGCCTGCCGAGCGCCATTCCCAAAGTAGAAAAACTATTCCTGTGATATGTCCCTGAACACGCGGATCATCCTGCACCTGATGGGGTTGCTACTGCTTTTCAACGGCGGGTTCATGCTGCTGGCCGCCCTGATGAGCGGGATCTACCAGGACGGGGTGACCTACCAGATTTCCCTGGCTGCCATCACCACGCTCTTTGCGGGTACGGTGGCCATGTATTTTACGCGCGGCCATAAAAAGGAAGTAAAGCGCAAAGAGGGGTATATCATTGTGACCTTCGGGTGGATCGTAATGTCCGTCTCCGGCGTACTGCCATACCTCTTTTCGGGGGCGATCCCGGATGTCACCAATGCGTTTTTCGAAACGATTTCGGGCTATACGACCACCGGGGCTTCCATCCTCGACGACATTGAACGCCTGCCGGAGGGCATCCTGTTCTGGCGGAGCCTGACGCACTGGATCGGGGGCATGGGGATCATCGTCCTGGCCATTGCGATCCTTCCGCTGCTCGGTATCGGGGGGATGCAGCTTTTTGCTGCCGAGGCACCGGGGCCCACAGGGGACAAACTCCACCCGCGGATCACGGATACGGCCAAACGGCTCTGGTTGATCTATGTGGGGTATACCCTGGCGGAAACGCTGTTGCTCCGCCTGGCCGGGATGTCCTTTTTCGACGCCATCAACCACGCCCTGGCCACGCTTTCAACGGGGGGGTTTTCCACAAAGAACGCCAGTATCGCCTACTGGAACAACCAGCCGCTCATCCAGTATATCATCATTTTCTTTATGTTCCTGGCCGGGTCCAATTTCGTGTTGAGTTATTTTGCCTTCAAGGGCAGGGTGCAAAAAGTATTGCGGGATGAGGAGTTTAAGGTTTTCGGCCTGATGGTGGTTTTGTTCGCCATCATGGCGGCCCTGGTGATTTATTTCCGGGCCGATGTCCCGCAGTCGGAATACCACCCGATGGTCTGGGGTCCCGGGGAAAGCGCCTTCCGCCACGGGCTGTTCCAGGTGGTGGCCGTGGTGACCACCACCGGGTTTGTCACAGCTGATTTTACCGCATGGACGCCGTTTCTGACGGTTTTCTTTTTCGGGCTGATGTTTACAGGGGGTTCCGCGGGATCCACGGCCGGGGGCATCAAGATCATGCGGCACATCCTCATCATTAAAAACGGCTTGCTGGAATTTAAGCGGACGCTGCACCCGAGTGCCATCATCCCCGTACGATACAACGACAAGACGGTGACCGAGCATATTGTCTACAACATCATCGCCTTCTTTGTCCTCTACATGCTCCTGTTTATCATCGGGGCGCTTGTTTTAAGCCTCCTCGGGCTGGATTTCGTATCGGCTATCGGGGGCGCGGCCTCCTCCCTGGGGAATGTAGGCCCGGCCTTTGGCTCACTCCACCCCTTGAGCAATTTCAACGGCTTACCCGTTCTCGGGAAATGGTGGTGCGGCTTTTTGATGCTGGCAGGGAGGCTGGAGTTGTTTACCGTCCTGATCCTGCTGACGCCTTACTTCTGGAAAAGAACCTAGGCCAGCGCCTCTTTCATCCGTCGGACTGCTTCGCGGATTTCATCCTCGGAAGCTGCATAGGAAATACGGATGCAGTTCGGGTTCCCGAAAGCTTCCCCGGTGACGGTAGCCACCCCGGCTGCCTCGAGCAGGTAGAGCGCAAAATCCGAGGCGTTGGCGATCGTTTTCCCACCCAGGGTTTTCCCGAAATAGGATGATATATCCGGGAATACATAGAAGGCCCCTTCCGGCACATTCAGGTTGAACCCGGGGACTTCCCCGAGCAGGTCCAGGATGAGGTCACGCCGCTCGTGGAATTTATCGATCATGTACCGGATCTTCTCCGTGGGGGCATCCAGGGCAGCGATGGTCGCCCGTTGGGCGATAGCATTTGCCCCGCTGGTGATCTGCCCCTGGAATTTTGTGCAGGCTTTCGCCACCCACGCAGGTGCCCCGATAAAGCCGATCCGCCACCCGGTCATCGCGTAGGCCTTGGACACGCCGTTTACGGTAATTGTCCGGTCGTACATGCCTTCCAGGCCCGCCATACTCACATGGCCTTCCCGGAAATTGATGTGTTCGTATATCTCGTCCGACACCACAAAGATCCCCGAGTGTTCCCGCAATACGGCGGCGAGGCCTTCCAGTTCGGGTTTGCTGTATACGGAGCCACTCGGGTTGCAGGGCGAGCTGTACCAGATCATTTTGGTCCGCGAAGTGATCGCTTCCCGCAATTGGTCCGGGGTCATCTTAAAATCCGTGTCGATACTGGTGGGCACCTCCACGGGGACGCCACCGGCGAGTTTGACAATGTCTGAATAACTCACCCAGTAGGGGGCGGGTAGGATCACTTCATCCCCTTCGTTGAGCATCACCATGGCCACATTGGCCAGTGACTGCTTGGCACCCGTGGATACGACGATCTGGTCGATATTGTATTGGAGTCCGTTGTCCCGGGCGAATTTCCGGGAAATCGCCTGTTTTAAATCGCCATAACCGTCTACAGGGGAGTAGCTGCTGTAGTTCTGGTCGATTGCCTCCTTGGCCGCCTCCCGGATGAATTCCGGGATGTTGAAATCGGGTTCCCCGAGGCTCAGGCCAATAATGTCTTTTCCTTCCTGTCTTAGTTCCCGGGCCTTTGCTGCCATAGCCAGGGTGGCCGACGTGGCCATGTTGTTGATCCGGTCGGAGAGAAATTGCTTCATAAGTCTGCTGCGAATTTACTGTAGTTGCAGGGAGGGTTTTTTCCCGAGTTCCCGCAGGTGTCTGAAGTGCGAAATTATAGCTTTTCGCGTAGTTTTATATTCGTTGTAGGGCAAATTGAACTCCCGGGCCGTCTGTTTCACAATTTTTGAAATTTTTGTGTAGTGGACGTGGGAGATGTTCGGGAAGATGTGGTGCTCCACCTGGTGGTTGAGACCGCCCGTGAACCAGTTGACGATGCGGTTGCGGGTACCGAAATTCACGGTGGTGCGCAGCTGGTGGATGGCCCAGCTGTTTTTCATCGTGCCGTCCTTTTCCGGCAACGGCATATCCGCGTGGTCTACCACGTGTGCCAGCTGGAAAACCACACTGAGGATGACCCCCGCCACATAGTGCATAATAAAGAAGCCCAGGATCACTTTCCACCAGGCGATATCCATGATGATGATCGGCAGGGCGATCCAGATAAACAGGTAGATGAGCTTGGTGATTACCAGTACGCTCCAGTTCAGAACCGGGTTCGGGAACTTGCCATAGGCGAGTTTGCGCTTCGTGTAGCGGTACATCTGTTGGAAATCCGTGGTGATGGCCCAGTTAAAAGTGAGCAAACCGTAGAGGAAGACCGAGTAATAGTGCTGGAACCGGTGGAAGCGATGCCATTTGGCGTGTTTTGAAAAGCGCAGGATTCGTCCGGCTTCCAGGTCTTCGTCGTGCTCGTGTATGTTTGTATAGGTGTGGTGCAGGACATTGTGCTGCACCTGCCAGTTGTAGACGTTTCCGGCCAGCAGGTAAATGCTGCCGCCCATCAGTTTATTGATCCATTTGCGGGAAGAATAGGTGCCGTGGTTCCCGTCGTGCATGACGTTCATGCCCACGCCTGCCATCCCCACGCCCATAAGCATGGTCAGCAGCAGGTTGGCCCAGTTGGGGAGTCCCAAAGTCAGGATCAGGAAATACGGGGCAAGGAGGAGGGAAAACATCACAGCTGTTTTCAGGTAGAGTTGCCAGTTTCCGGTTTTTTTCAAACCGTTTTCTTTAAAATAGGCATTGACGCGCTTGTTGAGCGTACGGAAAAATTGGGGGGATTCGGTGCGGGAGAATCGGATGGCGTTTTCAGTCATGGGGAGAGGCTCCTTAATTTCTATGATATTATAACGACAAACTGCGTATTTTGGTCTGCCTGTGAATATCGTAAATTTGTATTTGAAGTACAAAGATACCAATGACAGCCGAAACGGTCTTCCAAAATTTTCCCAATTTATCCGATCGTCAGAAAGACCAGTTCCTCCGGATCGGCGATTTATACGCCGATTGGAACCGGAAAATCAACGTGGTTTCCCGCAAGGATATCGACGAGCTCTACCTTCGCCATGTACTGCATTCCCTGGGCATTGCCCGGGTGCATACCTTCCTGCCCGGGACGGAGGTGCTCGACGTGGGTACCGGGGGTGGGTTCCCGGGAATCCCACTGGCCGTCCTCTTTCCTGAAGTAAGGTTTACCCTGGTAGACGCCATCGGCAAGAAAATCCGGGTTGTCAACGATGTAATCGAGGGGCTTGGGCTGGAGAATGCCACGGCCCGTCAGGTCCGGGCGGAGGCCATGGAGGGTTCCTACGATTTTGTGGTGAGCCGGGCAGTAGCCGCCATGCCTACCTTTGTTCACTGGACCCGGGGGCGCCTGCGCAAGGGCGGTAAACCCGGCGGGCTGGCCAACGGCATCCTGTACCTGAAAGGCGGGGATCTGTCCGAAGAGCTGGCCCCGTACCCGGAGGCCCGTACCTATCCCCTGTCCGATTATTTTCAGGACCCGTTTTTCGAAACAAAGCAAGTGGTGTATCTGCCGGAAACAGCCTGCCGGTAAGCCCGTTTCCCGCTGGTTTCAGGTATTCAGGATCGTGCGGTAGGTGTGCCGGCAGCACCTGGCGTACTGACGCATCCGATCAAATACCTTTTCGGCCCACGTTTTGGCTATTGCCTCTTTCTCAGGGATGTGCATCTGGGACTTCATAGTATAAAAGTACGTGTGTTAATCTTTAATTTACAAATTAATAACGTTAAATTTACATTGAAAGTATATCCCGGGTGGTGCGCAAGGCCGAACCGGGTGCCAGATACCGGGCAGGTAATGCATACCAAGGCCAAAAAAAAGCCCCGGAACACCGGGGCTATGCATGTTTGTGCGTTTACAGTATGTTGCTGGAATGTACCAGTGCGACGGGTGGCTCGAATGCACCAGTGCGTCTGGCTGGCAACTACCCCATAAAGGGATATCGGTAATCTTCCGGGCTCACAAAGGTCTCCTTGATCAGCCGGGGGGACACCCATCGCATCAGGTTTTGGGCGGAACCTGCCTTGTCGTTGGTCCCGGATGCCCGGGCACCGCCAAACGGCTGTTGCCCCACCACGGCCCCTGTGGGCTTGTCGTTGATATAGAAATTCCCCGCGCAATTCTCCAGTACCCTGGTGGCCTGTTGGATGGTATAGCGGTCGCCGGAAATCACTGCCCCGGTCAGGGCGTATTCCGAGGTTTGGTCTACCAGCTCCAGGGTGGTATCCCAATCTTCGTCTTCATAGACGTAAACGGTGACCACCGGGCCAAAGAGTTCGGTTTCCATGGTCACATAATGCGGGTCCGTGGTGAGGATGACCGTGGGTTCCACAAAATACCCGACCGATTTGTCGTACCCGCCACCTGCTATGATTTCTGCGTCTTCGTCGGATTTGGCGCGATCGATGTAACCGGCGAGTTTGTCAAAGGCCCCTTCGTGGATCACTGCCGTCACAAAGTTGCTCAGGTCGGCCGGCGAGCCGGGTTTGTTCATCGATTTGAGGTCTTTTTTCACCCCCTCCAGTACCTGGTCCGCAATGGATTTGGGCAGGTAAACCCGGGAGGCGGCGCTGCATTTTTGACCCTGGAGTTCAAAGGCCCCGCGTGTGATGGCCGTGGCCACCTGCCGCGGGTTGGCCGTAGGGTGGGCAATGATAAAGTCCTTGCCCCCGGTTTCCCCCACGATGCGCGGATAGGTTTTATAGGTGTTGATGTTATCCCCGATCTTTTTCCAGATGCCCTTGAACACTTCGGTAGACCCTGTATAGTGGATGCCGGAGAATTCCGGGTGGGCGAGCAGGATGTCCGTGATCATGACAGGGTCGCCGTAGATGCAGTTGATCACCCCGGCCGGCACTCCGGCTTCCTCAAAGATGTCCACGATAACCTGGGCGGAGAACACCTGGTGGTCGCTGGGTTTCCAGATCACCACATTCCCCATCATGGCAGCGCTTGCCGGCAGGTTCCCGGCGATGGCCGTGAAATTGAACGGGGTGACGGCATAGACAAAGCCTTCGAGCGGGCGGTATTCCACCCGGTTCCAGATCCCTTCGGAAGATTCCGGTTGCTCCTGGTAGATCTGGCTCATGAATTCCGCATTGAACCTCAGAAAGTCGATGAGTTCACAGGCGGAGTCGATCTCGGCCTGGTGGACGGTTTTGGACTGGGCCATCATGGTAGCCGCATTGATACGGTCCCGGTAGGGCCCGGCGATGAGTTCCGCAGCTTTTAAAAATACGGATGCCCGCTGTTCCCAGGGGAGGGCTGCCCAGGAGGCACGTGCTGCCAGGGCTGTGTCGATGGCCTGGCGCACCTCTTTTTCGGAAGCCAGGTGGTACTGGCCCACCTGATGCTGGTGGTCGTGGGGGGGCGCTATCGGCCGTGTCTTGCCGGTGCGCACTTTCTCGCCGCCGATGGTCAGGGGGATATCTGCGTTGCCGTTGTAATAGGTATCGTATTGTTTTAGGACTGCTTCCCGCTCCGGGGAGCCGGGGGCATAGCTTTTTACCGGTTCGTTATACGCCGGGGGGACTCTGAAAAATCCGTTCGCCATAGTGAATTTTTTTGCGGTTTATAGATTACCGTCAAAGGTACAAAATGGCTTAGCCTTAAAAAAACAAACGGGACGGCCGGATTCCGGCTTAATTGAGCGCGAAGGGGGCGCTCAGTTTGAAGGTGGGTACGTACACCCGGAATTTCTCGGTGGACGCGAAATTTACCATGTTGTAGTGGCCCTTCATCGCACCGATGGGCGAAGCCAGCAGGCAACCGGAGCTGTAAGTATGGGATTCTCCCGGGCGGATGACCGGCTTTTTGCCGATTACGCCTTCCCCGTCCAGAACCTCCATGTCGCTCAGGGCGTCAAAAACCTTCCAGTGGCGGGAGGTCAGCTGTACGGAATCCTTGCTCTGGTTTTCAATGGTGATCGTGTAGCCGAAGGCAAAATGCATCTTGTAGTTCTTGAAGAACGTGCCTTCAAAACTCGTATCGACCGAAATCTTAATTCCTTTGGTGACTTGCGTGAACATGATCTCTAATAGGTGACCGCACTTCCAATTAATAAAGCTATCGCGGACATGGTAGCTAAAATAACAAAAATGGTATTGAGAAACAGGTACTTTATGATAGTTTTAAATACCCCCTGCTTGTAAAATTTACGCATTGCGGCGAAAAGATACACGGCGAACGCGATAAAGCACAACCAGTAGATATCGAGCCCTATCAGGCTGTCTATCAAATAACCAATGATGAGCAAGATAAAGAACAGGGACTGAATGTGGAAACTAAAGACCAGATTATCGGTGTAGGTGTAATTTTTCCTGATGTATGCCAGGGTAATGAACAACGAGAAGACCGGAAGGAAGAAAAAAGTGGCGAATGGCAGCCGCGCCAACAGGTCGCTCAAAAAGCTCCCGGGGCGCTCCAAAGCGCGCTTCAGGGAACGCGCCGTGCTGAAGCTGATCCGGTTCTCCTGGGTGTCCTCCACTTCGTATCGCTCCAGGGCTTCGTCGAAG
>CAXQQM010000214.1:0-4634 GCA_964226055.1 Robiginitalea sp.
GCCAATGGTACGATCTTTATCGAAAAGGCGCCTTTTCGGTCCGGCCGGAAGGAGTAGCCCAATACCATCGCCGGGAACTCACCGGTCGGCTGGCAAAGGAAATCCTATGGGAATTATCCTCAGACAATCCATCGTAAATACCCTGCTAACCTATGTCGGTTTCGGCCTGGGGGCCCTGAACACGCTGGTATTATACACCCGCTTCCTGTCGGACACGTACTTCGGCCTGGTAGGGGTAATCCTCTCCACAGGCGCACTCCTGATGCCCCTGATGGCGTTCGGGGTGCCGAACACCCTGGTGAAGTTTTTCTCCGCCAACCGGGAGGCACCGCAACGCAACCCCTTCCTGACACGGATGCTCTTGCTGCCTTTGATTTTCATTCTACCGCTTGCGGTATTCAGTTTGTTGGCTGATGAGGCTATCGGGAGTTTCCTGGCCCGGGAAAATGCCATCGTGGCGGATTATGTGGGGCATATCTTCCTGATTGGGCTTTCCCTGGCGTATTTTGAGGTGTTTTTTGCGTGGAGCAAAGTGTGCCTCCGTTCGGCATTCGGTACGTTTTTAAAGGAAGTTTTTGTCCGGCTCGGGGTCTGCCTCCTGCTTTTCCTTTTGTATTTTGAAGTACTTTCGGTAGCTGGCTTCCTCAGGTGGCTGGTGGGCCTGTACGCCTTGCGTTGCCTGCTGATGGCGGCCTATGCGCTTAGGCTGATGCCATTCCGTTTCCGCATTCGCCTTCCCGGGGGCTCCCGGGAAATCACCGTTTACAGCGCCCTGATCCTCCTGGGCGGATCGGTCTCCGTATTGCTACTCGAAGTAGACCGGTTCATGATCAACCAGTATATCGAACTTTCCAATGTCGCTTATTACACAGTAGCCGTGTTTATCGCCACGGTAATCATCGTCCCCCAGCGGGCCATGCACCAGATTACCTATCCGATTACCGCCGAACTGCTCCACGCAAACGACCTGGCGGGACTTGGAAACCTCTACCGGAAAAGTTCCCTGGCCCTGCTGGTGGCGGCAGGACTTATCTACCTTTTGATCCTGATGAACCTCGAAGAACTTTATCTGCTATTGCCCGAAAATTATCGGGGAGGTTTTGCGATTGTTCTACTGATAGGGGCCGCCCGGGTTTTTGATTCCTTCCTGGGGATCAATGCGGCGATCCTCTACAATTCCCGGTATTACCGGATGTTGCTGGTGTTTGGAGTGGGCCTCGTGCTTATCACTATCGCACTGAATATCTGGCTGATCCCGAAGTACGGGATCATCGGCGCGGCCTGGGCCACGTTTATTTCGATTGCTGTGTACAACCTGGTCAAACTCCTGTTTGTACGATTAAAATTTGGCCTGGTCCCGTGGAGCCGGGATACCTTCCGGTTGATGGGGGTAGGGGTACTCACCGGGGTGCTGTTTTACTGGTTGTCCTTCCCGTTTCACCCCCTTGTCAATATTGCGTTGAAATCCGTGCTGGCCGGATTGTTTTATCTCGGCCTGGTCCATCGACTGGGAATTGCCAAAGATGCCTTCGGCCTCCTGGGCAAGTGGTTCGAAAAACCGGACCCCGGGAAGAAAAATCCTCCACGGGGTCCTGACAACTAACCAACCTAAAAACTATTTTCTATTGTGATCCGCGATTGTTGCTTTTGCCGCGGGATCCGCTCCTTACTGCCGAGCCACTGCGCCGGCTGCTTTTGACGGCGGACTTACGCACGGTCCGGGAAGATGAGTTTCCACGGGCCTGGGGCGCTTTCCTTGCCGGGGCACTCCGGCGTGCCTGGGGCGCTTTCCGGGCCGGGGCGGAGCGCTTAACGGTCGTTGACTTACGGGTCGTCGTTACCGTACTCCGGGATGCCCGCTGGGGCACCGGCCGGCGCGCTTCCGTTTTACGTACCGTTGTCGTCCGGCTGCTGCGCACCGCATTACCACTTGGGCTCTTGCGGACTTCCCGGCTGCTGCGCTTTACTGTACGCGTATCCGGCGCGCTCCGGCGGGATTGGGCCGAGGTATTGCTTCGCGTTGCCCGTTGGTTCCCGCGTATTTCACGCTGACCCTGGCGGGCGGTACTTTGCCTGCGGACCGTATTGCTGTTGGAACGCTGGTTCCCGCGAACTTCCTGACGCCCAGTACGGGCAACCCGGCTGTTGTTGCGTACCCGGTCGGTGCGTTCAGCTACACGGCTGTTGCTCCGTACCCGGTCGTTGCGTACGGCTACGCGCCGGTCGTTCCGGTAGATCCGGGTGCGCTCTGCACGGGGTGCATGGCGGTAGGTCCTGCCAACCGCTGCATACGCCCTGCGGTTGTTGTACCTGTACGGGCGGTAGTACGTATAGCGGATGGGACTGTAAAACCTCCGGTAGGGTCGGTTATAGACCATGCAAAACCCAACGGCCGGACGGGCAAAATAGCGGTGCCACGGGCGGAACACATAGGCCCTGTTGTATACGTTGATAAAACCGGTATGGTAATCGTAGATCCCGCGGGGGGTGTAAAAGATCCGCATCCCGCCAATCCGATAGGCCAGGCCGTTGCGATACAGGATATCCACGCCACCAATCCGGTTCACGCGACCGTAGTAGTCGTAGTAAACCGGGATGTTTTCCACCTGGATGATGGCCCCGTAGTCGTCGTATTGGACGTAGGGGTTGTAATTAAACCCGGAGTTAAAGGTTACCCCGATGGGGCCAACCCCCACATGGGCGTTTACATTTACCCGGTCGTTGATATAAAAATCGAATTCACCATCCGGATATACCGAAAACGTAATTCCATTCTCGACAAAAATAAAAGAGTTGCCGAAGTTGAAAGCATTGCGAAGTGCAACCTTATCATCTGTGCTGGCGGCGACAGGGCTAACTGCTCCCGTCAGTATGGCCGCTATAATGAGTAGAAACTTTTTCATCGTATTCGGTTTTAAGATTCCGGATGTAACTATTTACATACCGCCCGAATAGGTGCAATTAGCGTGCCAAAATACGAAATGTCCATCTAAAGCACTAAAAAACAATGACTTACAAAAAAATGGAAAATCTCAAAGTTTTTCCTTCAGGTAGCAGCCCGTGAGGGAATCCGGGTGCGCGGCAATTTCCTCAGGGGTTCCCGAAGCGACTATTTGCCCCCCTTTGTCCCCGCCTTCCGGCCCCAGGTCAATCACGTGGTCGGCCGATTTGATCAGTTCGATGTTGTGTTCGATGACCACAATGGAGTGGCCTTTTTCCAGGAGTGCATTGAAAGAGGTAAGCAATTTGTGGATGTCGTGGAAATGCAACCCGGTTGTGGGCTCGTCAAAAATGAATACACCCTTGTCCCGGGACTGTCCCTTGCCGAGAAACGACGCCAGTTTGATCCGTTGGGCTTCCCCACCGGATAGGGTGGAAGAGGGCTGGCCCAGGGTGACATACCCCAGCCCGACATCCTGCAATGGCTGCAGGCGGGCCGCGATCTTCTCCTGATTGTGCCCCTTGAAAAATTCGATGGAATCCGAAACAGTCATTTCCAGGATGTCCGCGATGGAGGCACCCTCGAACTTAACTTCAAGCACCTCCTTGCGAAACCTCCGGCCCCCGCACTGGTCGCACTCCAGGTGCACGTCGGCCATGAATTGCATTTCAACAGTAATTTCACCATCTCCTTTGCACTTATCACATCGGCCGCCATCCACGTTAAAGGAAAAGTGTTTGGATTTATACCCGCGGAGTTTGCTCAGTTTCTGGGCGGCAAAGAGGTTGCGAATGTCGTCGTAGGCTTTGATATAGGTAACCGGGTTCGACCGGGACGAGCGCCCGATGGGATTCTGGTCTACCATCTCCACGTATTTGACAAACTTGAATTCCCCTTTAAATTCCGTATGCTGCCCGGCTTTTTCGCCATAGCCCCCCAACTCCTTCTGAAGCATCGGGTAGAGGATATGCCGTATCAGCGTGCTTTTCCCGCTACCCGAGACCCCGGTAACCACGGTAAGTACCTGCAGGGGTATCCGGACGTCGATGTTCTGCAGGTTGTGTTCCCGGGCCCCGATGATATCGATATACCCGCGTGGGGAACGCCTGCGTTCGGGGACCGGGATGTTCAGGCTGCCATTCAGGTACCGGGACGTGAAAGAATCGGAAGCGAGTATATCGTCCAGGGTGCCTTCGGCCACAACCTGGCCCCCGTGCGTACCGGCTTCGGGCCCGATATCGATGATCCGGTCTGCAGCGCGCATCATGTCTTCGTCGTGTTCAACCACAATAACGGTATTCCCCAGGTCGCGGAGGGATTTCAGCACCCCGATCAAATTTTCCGTATCCCTCGGGTGCAGGCCTATGCTGGGCTCGTCCAGGATGTACATGGAACCCACCAGGCTGCTGCCCAAAGAAGTCGCCAGGTTAATGCGCTGGCTTTCCCCCCCGGATAGCGTGTTGGATTTGCGATTCAGGGTCAGGTATCCGAGCCCCACCTGCATCAGGTAGGCGAGCCGGTTGCGGATTTCGGTCAGCAACCGCCGGGCGATGCGGGAGTCGTGGTCGCTGAGTTCGAGTTCGTCAAAATACACTTGCAATTGATACAGGGGCATTTCCACCAGGTCCGAGATGGATTTTCCGTAAATGCGCACATATTCGGCTTCCTTCCGCAAGCGTCGCCCCCGGCAAAC
>CAXQQM010000215.1:0-9789 GCA_964226055.1 Robiginitalea sp.
ATCAGGCTGCGGAAACGGGCAACGGACCGCTTGAAAAAATCCGCAGCCGTACCGGTCTCCCATTCCGATCCAAAGCCCACCCGCGGCTCGCGTTCATTGAGCCGGAAGGTACTCCGGCGCGTATCCACGCTCTGCGAAAAAAGCGCTATCCGGCTTTCCTCCCAGAGTTCGCGCCCCATCAGTAAAGGCGAATTGGCGCATACCGACAGGATGGGGCCGGCGATAGCCTGGGCCCAGTTGTAGGCGCTGGAAAAATCCTCCGGATCTATCTGCAGGTGGCCCTGGAAACTCGTATTGCACCCTTCATACATGATGGAGTCGTGGTGCAAATTCACCTCGTCCACCCCTTTGATATGCAATTCCAGGTCGGAATCCCGGACTTGCTTCACTGCTTCATTCAGGATGCGGTAGCGGTTGAGCGGTGCCATATAGGCCTCGCCGAGATGCCTGGTGCAGATGGTGGGCAGGATCCCGGTGAGGATGATCTTATCGCCGTGCCTTGCCGCTGCTTCGTGCGCGCGGTCGAGCAGGTCCCGCAACTGGTTGTGCATATCCGAAAAGCAGGACCCCTGCAGCCGCCTCGGGTCCAGGTTAATCTCCAGGTTGTACCGGGTCAGTTCAGGGGTGAAATGCGGCTCGTTGAGGTCGCTGAGGATCTTCGGGGCCTTCATGGAAGGTTCCCAATCCGCATCGACCAGGCAGAACTCCTGTTCCGCGCCTATGTGCATTTCGTTCCGCTCAAAAAGCCCGTCTTCGAGCATTACCTCAAGGGCTGCAATATCCGTCAGTAATTGCCGGTAGTATTGCGCCCGTTCCAAAGATGTATCCAGGGTCTTTACAGCTAAATTTCCCATAGAAGGTAGTTTCTAGATAGAAGGTGATTTCTTGCAGGGGGGGCTCCCCCTATTTATATCCGGCAAGTTAGGGCCTGGGGGGGCTGGAATATATGATATTTGTCATCCGGGCTGCCGGGGGATTTATTCCTATTTTTGGACATGGTTTCTTTTCGATTCCCGAAACGGGAAAAACTGTCGCACCGGAAATTGTGGGAGGAGGTTTTCCGCAAGGGTCGCACGGTTAAAGCCTATCCGCTGCTGTTGTACTACCTGGAAACGCCCCTCCCGGAGCCCGTGCCGGTACAAGCCGGATTTGCCGTACCCAAGCGCTCCTTCCGGAAGGCCGTACAACGCAACCGGATCAAACGGCTGATGCGGGAGGCCTTCCGCCTGGAAAAGCCCGGGATTTTTAACAATACGAAGGGAAGCTTTGCGTTCGTTATTTTATACATTGGAAGGGAAATGCCCGATTCTGAGGGGATTTCAAATGCCGTGAAAACCCTGCTAAAAAAGTTTAATTCCCATGAAGCAGTTACTGAAGACTAAGGTTGTTGTACCGGTCCTGGCCATAGGCCTGTTCCTGACCACTACCGCCTTTAAGAGCGATTTTTTTGAGATCGCGAAGCAAATCGAAATTTTCACCACCCTGTTCAAGGAGCTCAACATGAATTACGTGGACGAGACGAATCCCGCGGAACTCATGGATACGGCCATCAAAAACATGCTCGAAGAGCTGGACCCCTATACGGTCTTCCTCAACGAACAGGATGTTGAAGCCTATAAAATCAATAATGCCGGGGAATACTCCGGGATCGGGGCCCTGGTGCGATCTTACGAGGACCGCCTGGTCATCGTGGAGCCCTACCAGGGGTATCCTGCCGACCGGGCCGGCCTGAAAGCCGGTGACGAAATCGTCACTATCGGCGATATTTCCGTAGCGGATTTCAAGGACGATGCAGCCGAGCTGCTGAAAGGGGCCAACAATTCATCCGTATCCGTAAGCTTTTTACGGCAGGGGAAACTGCAGTCCACCACCGTGGAGCGGAGCGCCATCGAAGTAGACGCCGTGCCCTTTTACCGGATGGCAGATGATAAAACAGGTTATATCGTGCTCTCCCGCTTCAACTCCAAGGCATCCGCCCAAACCGAGGAAGCCCTGCTGGACCTCAAGGAACAGGGGGCCGAACGGATTATCCTGGATTTACGCGGCAACCCCGGCGGGTTGCTTTCCGAGGCGATCAACGTGACCAACCTCTTTGTGCCAAAAGGCGAACTGATCGTCACCACCAAATCCAAAGTTGCCAAATTCAACCAGGAATACGAGACCCGGAAACGGCCCGTGGATACGGAAATCCCCCTGGCCATCCTCGTGGACGGACAAAGCGCCTCGGCCAGTGAAATCGTTTCAGGCGGGCTGCAGGACTTGGACCGGGCAGTGGTTATCGGGGCGCGGAGTTTTGGAAAAGGCCTCGTACAGCGGCCCCTGAAACTCACCTACGGTACGCAGCTGAAGGTGACCATCAGCCGGTATTACACTCCTTCGGGACGGTGTATCCAGGCGCTGGACTACTGGAACCGGGACGATTCGGGGAACGCCGTGCGGAATACGGAATTCAGGGAATTCAAAACGCGGAATGGCCGGAAAGTGACGGACGGGGGTGGGGTCCAGCCGGACATCCCCATCGACGAGCTGAAGTCCAACGAACTGATCCGGGCCCTGGTCCAAAACCACGTCATTTTTGATTTCGCCACAAAATACTACTACGGGCACAGCCTGGACAACCCCGGGGATTTTGAACTGACCCCGGCAGTCTACCAGGAGTTTACCGACCACGTCACCAGCAGCAGTTTTTCGTTTGAAACGCGGACGGAGAAGGCCCTGGAAAAAGCCCTGACCGACCGGGAGGAGGTCATTTTCACGGAAACCATCGAAAATGACTTTAAAACACTCCTGGCGGACATCGAGAAGAGCAAGCTCCGGGCCCTTGACACCTACTCGGATGAAATCACCCGCCAGTTGGAAGACGAAATCATCAAGCGCTATTTCTACCGGGAAGGACTCTACGAATACTACCTGGAAAAAGACGCAGCTATCCTGTCTGCCCGGGAAGTCCTGGGGCAGCCCCAGCGTTACAGCGAAATCCTGCAGGGGCCGTGAGCCGGTTGCTTGGGATACTCCTTCTGTGTATTCCGGGATTCGTCGCCTATGGGCAGCCTGTCGCGGAAAGCCAGGATTCGGGGGTAACCCTTATTGTCCTGGGTACGGTGCAGGACGGGGGCTCCCCGCACATCGGGTGCAGCCGCTCATGCTGCGCCCCCTTGCAAAAAAAGCCGGACCCGGGTCGTATGGTCGTCTCCCTGGGTGTTGCCGATGCGCGAAGCGGCAAACACTACCTCTTTGAGGCCACCCCGGATATACCCCGGCAACTCCGCGACCTGGGCGATCCGGGCATGCAGGCGCCTGGTGCTGTCCCCGACGGAATCTTCCTGACCCATGCACATATCGGCCACTACACGGGGCTGATGTTCCTGGGGAAAGAAGCCCTCGGAGCCCGGCAGGTACCCGTGTTTGCCATGCCGCGAATGGCCGCTTTCCTGGAGGAAAACGGCCCCTGGGGACAGCTGGTGGCCTCGGGAAACATCCGGCTGGAGCCGCTGCGCGAAGGAGAGGCCGTCACCCTGGGGGAGTCGCTGGAAGTGACCCCGCTGCGCGTCCCCCACCGGGATGAATATTCGGAAACCGTGGGCTTCCTGATCCGCGGTCCCCGGCAAAAAGTCCTTTTTATTCCCGATATCGACAAATGGGAGCGCTGGGATACCCCTATTGAAGAGCTGCTTTCCGAAGTAGACCTCGCATTTGTGGACGCCACCTTTTACGACGCCGCTGAAATCGGCTACCGGGATATTTCACAAATCCCCCATCCGTTTGTGTCCGAAAGCCGGAAGCGCTGGGACAAACTTCCCGCAGAGACAAGGGCCAAAGTATATTTTATCCACCTGAACCATACGAATCCGCTCCTCGACCCGGAAAGTGCCGCAAGCCGGGCCACCCGCGCGGCCGGATACCGCATTGCCCGCCGGGGCCAGAAATTCCAGCTGTAATGGCCTCCGAATCCCTGCATCAGGCTTTGGCGACCCAACTCGGGATGCGCATGGTATCGGTGACCCCGGTCCGGGGTGGGGATATCGCGGCGGCATACCGGGTGGAAACGCCAGGGGTGATGTTTTTTGCAAAAACCATGGAAGGGGAAAACGGGCTGCAACAACTGCGGGCCGAAGCGGACGGCCTTCTGGCCCTTTCCCGTACCGGCACGGTCCGGATCCCGGAAATAGCAAGCGTCTTCCCGCTGGAAACGGGGGGGTGCCTGGTCCTGGAATTTATCGAATCCCGGGCCGGGACCCCGGAGGAATACCGGGCCTTCGGAATACAGCTGGCCGAGATGCACAGCGAGCCGCAGGAGCACTTTGGCTGGCCCGGGGACAATTTTATCGGCAGCCTGCCCCAGCGCAATACCCCCGGGCCGGACTGGGCGGCTTTTTACGCCACCCGCCGGCTGGCACCCCAATACGACCGGGCCGTTTCGGCCGGGCTGCTGGTGCCTTCGGAAATCCCAAACCCGGAAGTGGTGGCGGACTGGCTGCGACAATCGGCCGGGGAGGTGCAGCCCGCCCTCCTGCACGGCGATCTGTGGGGCGGCAACCACCTGATCGACCGCGCGGGCAGGGCTGTACTGATAGACCCGGCGGTATACGCAGGGCACAGCGAAGTGGACCTGGCAATGAGCCGGCTATTCGGGGGCTACCCCCCGGACTTTTACCGCGGATACCACAGCGTGCTGCCCCCGGCTGAAGGGGAATCCCGTCGCCGGGCAGCCTACCAGCTCTACTACCTGCTGGTCCACCTGAACCTGTTCGGGTCCTCATACGCAGCCGGGGTCCGGGAGATTGGACGCGATCTTTTCGGGACAGGGCACTAGCCGGGCAGGATGATGGGTCGTCGCCCGTAATTCCTTATTTTTAGTTGCTTTAATTTTAGTCTTTTATGATACGGAGCTTTTACCCGCGGTCCTGCCGGTTGAATTCACGTCTTGTCCAATTGCAGGCCATCCTCTGCGCGGTTGGGATATCTGTCCTGGCCAGCGGGTGCGGGGAAGAACCGGATACATCCTTCACCCAGGCAGTCGATTTTACCACCTGGAAGGACTACCTCGGCGACCCCGGCAGGAGCCATTTCAGCACGCTCAGCCAGTTTAGCCGGGAAAACGTCAGGGACCTGGAGGTTGCCTGGGAATACCGGGCCCCCGACAGCGGCCAGATGCAGATGAATCCCCTGGTTGTGGACACCGTGCTCTACGGGGTAACAGCGGCCCTGCGGGCCTTTGCCCTGGACGCCCGGACGGGGGAGGAGCTCTGGGTTTTCGGGGATACCCTGAACGCCTGGCATTCCACAAGCCGGGGGGTCAGTTTCTGGGAGCGGGGGGAGGACAAACGCATATTGTATACGGTGGGTTCGGACCTCTGGGCGCTCGATGCCCGTACGGGAACCCCGGTCGAAAGTTTTGGCTCCGGCGGTAAAATCGACCTGCGGTCCGGGTTGCCGGCTTCGGCCGCGGATAAGTTCGTAATCTCCAATACGCCCGGCACCGTCTTCAAGGACCTGATCATCATGCCGCTCCGGATCTCGGAAGGCCCGGGGGGCGCACCCGGGGATATCATCGCTTTTAACACTGTCACCGGGGAGGTGGCCTGGGTATTCCATACCATCCCCCTGCACGGGGAAACCGGGGCGGATTCCTGGGAAGACCCGAATATCCGGGAGAACCCCGTGGTGGGTGCTGCCAACAACTGGGCCGGCATGGCGCTGGATGCCCGGAACGAAATCCTGTTCGTCCCTACCGGGTCGGCAGCCCCGGACTTTTACGGGGGAAACCGACGGGGGGCGGGCCTTTTTGCCAATACACTCCTGGCCCTGGATGCCAACACGGGAGAGCGGCTCTGGCATTTCCAGTTTACCCATCACGACATCTGGGACCGCGACCCGCCGGCCCCACCGAATTTACTGACCGTCATGCGGGACGGAGCCCCGGTACCGGCGGTGGCACAGGTCACCAAACAGGGGTATGTTTACCTGTTCCACCGGCTTACGGGCGAACCCCTTTTCGACATCGAGGAAGTGCCTGTCCCGGCTTCCACCCTGCAGGGCGAAGCGGCCTGGCCCACACAGCCCATCCCGGTAAAGCCCGCGCCTTTTGCCCGGCAGGCGCGCTACCTCACGGAAGCAGACATCAGCCCCTATGCCCCGGACCGCGACTCCCTGCTGGAACTGTTTAACGAATCTGACAAACGGCTGTATGCCCCGCCGTCCCTGGACCCGGTTTTCCTGCTGCCCGGCTACGATGGGGCTGCGGAATGGGGCGGGGCCGCTGCCGACCCGGAAAAGGGTATCCTGTATGTGAATTCCAATGAGATGGCCTGGATACTTTCGATGAGCGAAACGCGGGTCCCAAACGCGGACCTGCCGGCCGGGCAACGAACCTACCTGACGTATTGCGCCCTTTGCCACCAGGAGGACCGCCTGGGGGTGGCTGCCAGCGGATACCCGTCCCTGATCGGGGTGGGCTCAAAGTATACCCCGGAAACGTTGAAAACCCTTGTTTCCAAAGGCAAGGGCATGATGCCCGGTTTTCCCCAGCTCACAGATGCGGAACAGGATGCCCTGGCAGCCTACCTATTGGAACTGGACACGGCCGAAAACAACAGTGGCGCGCAAGGGGAAGAGGTTGGCGAGGAGCAGGACAAAAAGGAGGTCATTGCAGATGCGCCGGGGGCAGCAGGCAGCCCCCTGCCCTACCAGCACGACGGATACCACAAATTCCTGGATGCCAACGGGCTGCCCGGTATTGCCCCTCCCTGGGGCACGCTGCACGCCATCGACCTGAATACCGGGGAATACCTCTGGCAAGTCACCCTGGGGGATACGGAATCCCTGAAGGCGCGGGGAGCCCGGCCCACGGGAACGGAAAATTACGGCGGGCCGGTAGTCACCGAAAATGGCCTGTTGTTTATCGGGGCCACCAAGGACGGGTTTTTCCGCGCCTTTGACCGGGATAGCGGCCAGCTGCTCTGGGAATACCGGTTACCTGCAGCGGCCTTTGCCACCCCGGCCCTTTACGAGGCCGGGGGCCGGCAGTTCATCGCCCTGGCCTGCGGGGGCGAAAAACTCGGGACGCCTCCGGGAAATTCCATCATTGCTTTCTCGCTGAAAACAGAATAAAACGAACGGACATTAAAAATCCAATGCACATGAACGATCCGATACGCATTGTAGTAGTGGGTTGCGGCAATATGGGAACGAGCCATGCCCGGGCCTACCACGCCATGGAAGGCTTTGAAATCACAGGCCTGGTGAGCCGCTCCCCGGAGAGCCGGGAAAAACTGTCTGCAGAGCTGGGGGGCTACCCCACTTATGGAAGCCTTGAAGAAGCCCTGTCCGACACGGAGGCGGATGCCGTTTCGGTCAATACCTACCCGGATACGCATGCCGCAATCGCCCGGGAGGCCCTGGAAGCCGGATGCCATGTTTTTGTGGAGAAACCCCTGGCCCTGACTGTGGAGGAAGCGCGGGATCTCGTGGACCTCGCACAAAAAAATCGGTTGAAAATGGTGGTGGGATATATCCTGCGGGTACACCCGGCCTGGTCGAAATTTGTGGAAATCGCCCGGACGCTTGGAAAACCACTGGTGATGCGGATGAACCTCAACCAGCAAAGTTCCGGGGCCACCTGGTATACACACAAGCAACTGATGCAATCCATGTCCCCGATTGTGGATTGCGGGGTACATTACGTGGACATCATGTGCCTGATGACGGGGTCCCGGCCCGTTAGCGTGAGTGCCATAGGCGCCCGACTGAGTGACGAAATCGACCCGGAAATGTACAATTACGGCCAGCTGCAGGTGCGTTTTGAGGACGGGTCAGTTGGCTGGTACGAAGCCGGTTGGGGGCCCATGGTCAGTGAAACGGCATTTTTTGTGAAAGACGTCATCGGGCCAAAGGGGTCGGTATCCATCCGGGACAGTGTAGCAGGCGGTTCAGACAACGTGGAGGGGCATACCCAGACCGGTAGCCTCAGACTCCACCACAGCGCCACAGGGCCCGATGGCGAATTCCTCCGGGAAGACGAAATTATCAGTACCGCAGGCGAACCGGACCATGACGGGCTTTGCCGGCTGGAGCAGGAGTTCTTCCTGGATGCCATCCGCAATGACGCCGACCTGGGGGACCACCTCCGGGATGCAGTGAACAGCCTTCGGGTCGTACTCGCGGCCGACGCGTCCTATAAATCCGGGAAAACGGTTGCAATCGGTTGATTTACGGTCGTTAAAACCTTATGGTAATGTTAATTAGGCCCCAGGATTTGGCAGTTACAAAAATTCGTCTATTTTACTAGTTATGATCAAAGTAGAAAAGAAGGAAAATCAGGAAATTCTGGAGAAGTCCATCCAGCATCTGGAGGCAAGAGGGTTTAATAATATTAAAGCGGATATGGAGGGGTTTGAAACCCCGAAATCCTATATCAAAAAAAGCACCGGGAACCCGGTTACGCCGGATATAACCGCCACTAAGAACGGCAGGAAATATCTTTTCGATATCAGCCTGAAGTCGGAGAAGCCCACCATGTTGAAATCTAAATGGGTCTTCCTCGATACGCTGAGCCGTATGAAGTCGAACCGGTTTCGGATCATCACTTTCCGGGGACATTACAAATTTACCGATACGCTCCTGCAGGAACTGAACCTCGGGAACAAGCAACCCATCAAGGTAACGTAAAAAAATATTGCCGGTTAACCGGTTTCAGCCCGCCTCCCAGAGCATTTTGATGTGGGGAATGCCGTCTTCCAGGTATTCACCCCCGGAAATTTCAAAACCGAATTCCGCATAAAATTCTTTTAGGTAAGCCTGGGCGGAGATGGCGACCTCCTTACATTTCAGTACATGCACAACGGCCTCCAACGAGGCCTTTGTTATTTCCCGGCCCAAACCCCGGCCGCGCCAGGCCCGAGCGACGGCAACCCGGCCGATACTCGCCCGTTGCATATAGTCGCCCGGGGCAAAGATCCGGGTATAGGCTGCCAGGATATCGCCTTCATAGCCCAACAAGTGGTAGGCCTGATGGTCCTTCCCGTCCGGATCCAGGTAGATACATTCCTGCTCCACCACAAAAATTTCCGACCGCAGCTTCAATACATCGTATAGTTGCCGGGTGCTTAACTCCTCAAATCGTAAGAGCCTGGTATCCATATCAGTGTGGTACGATGATTTGTTTGCTGTCGCATTTGCAGAATTCCGGCTGGATGTTCACATGGTTGATCCCGAAGTCCCGGTGCATTTTTTCCTCGATTTCCGACAGGATCACCTCGAACTCGGACAACAGAATATCGCTGTGGAAGTCGATATGGGCCTCCAGGTGGATGGAGTCCTCGTCGAGTTGCCACAGGTGGACGTGGTGCACGTTTTTCACAGGATCGAAGTCACTGATACTCCCGACAATTTCCTGGACCCGGATATGCTCCGGGCTAAAAAGCATCAACACCCGGGTGGCAGACCTGAGCAGGTCGTAGCCTACGTAAATCAGGTAGAGTGCTATGGCGATAGTCAGGGCCGGGTCGATCCAGAACCAGTTGAAATAATACATCAGGATCCCTCCCGTGAGCACAGCTACCGAAGCCATCATGTCTGTGAGCAGGTGCAGGTAGGCGGATCGCATGTTCATGTTTTTCCCGGAATCCCTCCGGATGAGCAGCACGCTGAAACCGTTGGCCAGGATTCCGAGGAGGGAAAGCCAGATGACGATGCCCGAGTCGATGGACTGGGGCTCGAGGAATCGTTCTACTGCCTCAATAATCAGGAACACTGCAATCACGATCAGGGAAAGATCGGAAGAGCACACGT
>CAXQQM010000216.1:0-4351 GCA_964226055.1 Robiginitalea sp.
ATTCTGCAAACGGGCCTTAACCACATACGTCCCAGGGTCCAGGCTTCCGAAAATCGGAGAAGTCTGCCAGGGGCCGAAGCCTGTGCCATTGTCAATGCTGAACTCGTAGGCGCTCGAGAGGTTGGTGATCTGGATCCTGCCAGGTACCCCGCAGATAAAATCCCGCTTCACATAGGTCTGGGTAATGGTACTTTTTTTGACCTTGAAGTAATAGTAAGTACCCCCATTGACCCGGACTCGAAATTCGGCACCACTGGCGGCCGGGATGGACGCAGCATTGAGGGTGAGCGATGAAGCCCCGGAAATTGTCTGCCAGTACGGGTTGCACTCGCTCCCGATAATCGGCGGGCAGTCATTGTTGACATCGAAGGTACAGCTCCCACCTGGTACCAGTTGCTGCCATTGATAACTGCTATGGCTCCCGCTTACCGAAATAATGCGGTCGTCAAAATCGCCGCACAGATTGAACCGCGCGATGGTAAACCCGTTGTCGGCACAGGTAACTTCCTCGTCGGCATTCTGGATGATGGTAGAGAAGAGCGCCGGGGCAGCCGGGGCCTGGAAATCCGCAGACCCGGTGGCAATACCTGCCGCAGGGTCGATGACGACAACCCCACGGGGCTGCTCGCTATCGGAAATGACGCTGTCGATACGGGACAAAAATCCTCCCAGGGTACCGCCAGCAAGGGCTGAAGAGCTGATGAGAGTGGCCACTAGCATCAACAGGGCATACCAGAGATGCCTGTTCTTTTTTGGGAGCATAGGTTAAGTCTTGTGGTCGGTACCCGCGATTTGGGAAACGAATAACGGCCGGGGTAATTATTTATCTGATAAAATCTCTTTAACTTAGGCGTACAGCCTATACTTCTTTATTTTCTAACGACACAACATGCGAAATAGTATTGTTTTATCTGCTTTTTTAGCCATATTATCGATGAACTCCTGTGCACAGGACCCGGAAAACCAGGCAACTGTCCCGGAAACGGTAGCGTTTACCCCCGAATTGGTGGTGGAGGACCTGGACATCCCCTGGGGGATGGCCTTCCTTCCGGACGGCTCCCTGCTGATCACGGAAAAAAACGGGGAAATCATCCACTTCCGCGATGGCACAAAAACCGATATTTCCGGGGTTCCCGAGGTCTATAACCGGGGGCAGGGCGGCCTGCTCGATATTGCCCTGGACCCCAAGTACGAAGCCAATGGTTGGATATACCTCACCTATGCATCCGAAGAGGGCACGGGATCCGGAGGGCACACGGCCCTGGCCCGTTGCAAGCTCAGCGGATCCTCCCTGACGGAACTGGAGGTCCTCTACAAGGCAAGCCCGAATACCACTGCAGAACAGCACTTCGGATCCCGAATCGAATTCGACCGTGACGGCTACCTGTTCTTCAGTATCGGGGAACGGGGGGAACGGGACGTAAACCCCCAGGATACGGGGCGGGACGGCGGCAAGGTTTACCGGTTAAACCCGGACGGCAGCATCCCGCCAGATAACCCGTTCGTCGGCTCGGACGGGCTGGACGCTATTTATTCCTACGGACACCGCAACCCCCAGGGCATGGCCCTCCACCCGGAATCCGGGGAAATTTGGGTGCACGAGCACGGCCCGCGGGGCGGGGATGAAATCAATGTGGTGAAAAAAGGGGCCAATTACGGCTGGCCGGTTATCACCTACGGGATCAATTACAGCGGGACCCCCATCACGGACCAGACGGAGATGGAAGGAATGGAACAACCCATCCACTACTGGGTGCCTTCCATCGCGCCCAGCGGTATGGCGTTTGTGACTTCCGACCAGTACCCGGGCTGGGAAGGCAGCCTGCTGGTGGGCTCCCTGTCTTTCCAGTACCTGGAGCGCCTGGAAATGGACGGTACGACCGTCCTGAAAAGGGAAAAACTCATGGAGGATGTCGGCAGGGTGCGGAATGTAAGGCAGGGCCCGGACGGGCTTATATACGTGGCCGTTGAGGGCGAGGGCATCTACCGGCTCAACCCGGATCGATAAGCGCGGATCCTATTTCAGCGCTTCCAGGGCTTTCTGCACGGAACCATAGCGTTTCAAGGCCTCCCCGGCCTTTTCGTAGTCCAGCCCGAGGCTCTCCATCAGGTACCGGGTCCCGCGGTCTACCAACTTGTTGTTGCTCAACTGCATATGGACCATCTTGTTCCCCCTGACCCGCCCGATTCGGACCATCAGGGCCGTTGAGATCATATTGAGCACGAGTTTCTGCGAGGTGCCGCTTTTCATCCGGGTACTTCCCGTGATAAATTCGGGGCCTACGTCAACGGCTATGGATATTTCCGCCGCCTCCGCCAGGGGCGACCCCGGGTTGTTGGTAATCCCGGCGGTCAGCAGCCCCTCTGAACGCGCTTTGCGGATTCCCCCCAGGACATAGGGGGTAGTCCCGGAGGCCGCGATCCCCACCACAGTATCCATGGACCCGATGTCGTATCCCCCGAGGTCCTTCCAGGCCTGCTGCGTATCGTCCTCCGCATGCTCCACAGACTTGCGGATGGCCTGGTCCCCGCCGGCAATCAGCCCGATCACCCGATCGTGGGGCAGGCCGTAGGTGGGGGGGATTTCAGAGGCATCCAGGATACCTAAACGCCCGCTCGTGCCGGCTCCGATATAAAACAAGCGGCCGCCACTGAGAAAGCGGGGTTCCAGGGCCTCCACCAGTCGGGATATTTCCGGGATACAGGCTGCTACTGCCGGTGCCACTTTTTGGTCTTCCTCGTTCATTTTCTGCAGGAGGGAGACGGCGTCCAGCTTCTCCAGGTTATCGTGCAGGGAGGCCTGCTCCGTGATTTTCTTGAATTGCGACATGTTATGCGACATATTTTTTTACAGGTGAGCTTCTATAAAAGGTGAATTTCCCGGTCGCGGAACGGGTTTAGCCGGTTGTGGTCCGGCGGCAACTCGGTGACCAGGGTGTTGATCGCACTGATATCGCAGGTGCGGTACCGGTGCTGGGAATTCAATTTCTCGGAAATACATAGCAAAATAGCCTTCCGGGAGGAGGCGATTACGGATTTTTTGACCTGGACCACCTCCCAGTCAAACTCGGTGAGCCCATGGAGGGCATCCACATAGCCGGTACCGATAAAGCCGTAGTCGACACGGATATCCGACAGGGCGTGGATAGCGCTGGCCCCGGTGGCAATCTGGGCCTCCCGGGAAATTTTCCCCCCGATCAGCACGACCTCCACCCGCGGCTTGGCCAATAGCTGCAGGGCCACGGGCAAACTGAGGGTAAAACAGGTCAGGTTCAGGTTCTCGGGCAGTTCCCGGGCGAGTTCAAGGCAGGTGGTCCCCCCATCGATAAATATGACCGAACCGTCGCGGAGGAGGCCGGTCGCTTTCCGGGCGATGGTGCGTTTTTCCTCCAGGGCGTAGGTGTTCCCACTCCCGGTTGCCGGGCTTACAAATCCCAGGGAAACCGCACCGCCATGTACTTTCCGCAGCTTTTGGTCCGCATCGAGTTCCTTGACATCCCGCCGTACCGTATCGATGGATACCTCGAGCATTTCGGCCATATCCGTGAGCTGGACCCGGTTGTGCAGGTCCACTTCACTGAGGATGATGCGCTGTCGTTCTTCCTTGAGCATTAAGGCGGTTTCGGGCAAAGATAGTAAAATCCTGAACCTGCTGTTTTTTATTGCAAATATTTAATAAATAGTTAAATATTGCACTTAGCTGCATAATAAGCAGCAAAAAACAGCAATATTTCAATTTTATTCTTATTTTTGTCCCCGCAAACAATATAAACTACCCATGACTGAAATCGCAAGCGCCGCTCCCCACGGTACCATCCCAACGGATGACGAATCCCGGAAATTCGAAAAAATCCCGACCCGGATTTACGACAACTCCGACACAGCTTCCTTCCAGGTAGCCACGGAGATCTCGCAGCTTATCCGGCAACGCCAGAAGCAGGGTAAAAAAGCCGTCATCGGCCTGGCCACCGGGTCCACGCCCACCAAGGTGTACGACTTCCTGGTGCAATTCCACCGGGAGGAAGGCCTGAGCTTTAAAAATGTGGTCACCTTTAACCTGGACGAATACTACCCGATGCAACCGGATTCCATCCACAGCTATGTCCGGTTTATGAACGAACACCTTTTTGACCACATCGACATCAAAAAGGAAAATGTCCATATCCCCGACGGCCAGCTGGATAAAGAAGACGTCCGGGATTTCTGCAGGGATTACGAGGAGCAAATCCGCAAGGCGGGGGGCCTGGATATCCAGGTGCTCGGTATCGGGCGGACCGGACACATCGGTTTCAACGAACCGGGATCTTCCCTGAAGAGCGTCACGCGGATGGTCCGCCTGGACCGGGTAACC
>CAXQQM010000217.1:0-6617 GCA_964226055.1 Robiginitalea sp.
AGCGAAAAGATGGTCGGCCCCAAAAACGACCGGACAATCCCGCCAAGGAACACCAGGCCGTAAATAGCCCCCAGCTGATACCCTTGCTCCAGGGATGCCTCAACGGACGGCAGGCTGAAGATAAAAAGCCCCAGGCTCACTACGGAAAACCCCAGGATACAGTATATCAACAAATTCCGCTTCTCCCGCTGATCCACGATATGCCCCGCAAAAAGCGCCATCCCCACCGAAGGGATTACTTCCATGAGCCCGATGATCCCCAGGGACAACGGGTCCTTGGTGAGCGTATAGACCAGCCATTCTATCAGGATAAACTGCATGGTCCAGGCCAGGACCATGGCAAAGCGCACCACCAGGAAAATATTGAATTCCCGGAATCTCAGGGCGGCATACGGGTCGTTGGGCTGGGCCATAGGCGCTTGGGCAAACGGGAGTTGTTCCGTTTCTGGCGCAAATGTACTACAGTCCGCAGATACAACCCGCTATCGATTCCTGATTTTGAGCGTGAGGCGGTCATCCTTGCTGGATACCACCCGGGCCCTGATATTGCCCAGTTTGAATGGGTCGCCGGGGACAAACTGCTCACCTGGAAAGAATTGATCCCCTGGGAAGTATTCTTTGCTGGTGTACATGTTGACCGTCGTATTGGGCAAGGGTGCAATCCCCATGCCCTCCAGGTTCCTGTAGCTGCCTTGCAATAACCCGATAAAAAATTTGCTTTCGGGGTATTCCGCCAAAACAGCCTGCTGATCCCGCTTCTCAATCTCGTTGAAAAGAACAATGCCAGTTACCGTGTTCGTTCGCTCGCTGACCACCAGCACCACTTTGGTCTCCCGGGTGCTGCGGTCCTGGGTGCGGCCCTCCATCCAAATCAGGAGGGCAAGTGCCGACAATATAAATAGTCTGATCTTCATCCCGGAGGTGTGAGCTGCCGTCATCAGGACGGGTTATACAAAGCCGAACTAGTTACAGTCTTCTGCGTTCACCTCTTCCTGGGCCTCGTCAATGGCGTCGTTTACCTCCGCACGGTTGGTGGTTGGGACGCAGTCCAGGATATCCCTGAGGGCTTCCAGGTAGTCCAGGGCGGCCGACTTCACGTTATCGCAGTTTGCAGGGGAAGGATCGCTTTGGTAGGCGAAAAGCGCATCGCTGTACAGGGAGGCTTCGTTGGCCACGATCTGAGTCCACGCATTGTTGGAGCAGTTGTCCAATCCCCCATCGTCGTCGCTGCCCCCGCAGCCAAATGCCAGAAGGGCGATGCAGGTAAGGGCGCTGTTGGTAATTAATTTCGTCAGTTTCATACATGTGAATTTTAGGTTGATAAATGGTTTTTGGGGGATTTTGTTTTTCCTGATGGGCTATCCGGGCAGGAGTGCTGCCAGGTCCAATTCCTGCAGCGCCTGCCAGGTGCGTTCCCGTCCCACGTTTACGGTGGTCAGGGTCACAAAGAGCCGGTTGCCATAAAAGATTTTTAATTGGTACTCCTCCTTGGCCCCCTCATGGCGCTCCCGGGCCGTGATGCCGTTTTCCCGAACCGTTCTGATATATCCCATGGGGATTTTTTCCTCTACATGCTGCACGGCAATCATATGGGCGGGCCCCGTCAGTTGGGCACCCCGCTTCCCGGCCCCGTCCACAATATGCAACCTGATTTTTTCCCCGCCTGCGTAATAGGTGATGTCGAACATGGCAACATCCACCGGGGAATTCGTATTCACGTTGGTGGCCGGCAGGCCCAGGACTGCATCGGGCTTCCAGGCCGCAAATTCCGCTTCGGTCAGGGGTGTCAGGCCGGCGAGTCGTTCCATATTCACCTTCATATCCAGCGACTCGATTGACGGAGCAGGCGCTGCAGCCTCCGGCATCTCCGTTTCCTCAGCCTTGGCGGCCTCCCGGGTCTTTACTTCCCCACAGGTTGCCAGCGCCAAAGCCGCTAGCAGCAACAGGGCTTTTATATGGGTGGATGGTTTTATCGAATGCATCATTATTGGGTCTTATTAATTGGCAGTGAACAAGAATTGGGTATCCCGGGGGACTTCCCCGACCGTTTTCATCACCATTTTCAGCGGGCGTACATGGCCTTCCTGGTCCGTGTAAGTCTCGGCTACCTCCATCCTGACCAGGTTCCAGCCTTTTTTCAGGTCGATGGCATATTCGTGGATGATATCGAAGACGTCCTTGCCGTCCAGCGTATAGGTGGGCGTTTTACAGGTGCCATGTACGGAGGCATTTTCTTCTGCAAAATAGAATTCGATGTAATGCCCGGGGACAAAGTCCTTTTTACCCAGCTCGAAGAAACTTTCGCCAAAGGCCCGGGAACTCGTCAGTCGGAGCTGGCCGAAGAGTTCTTCCTCCTCCAGGTTGCCCATATAGAAACCGCCCCGGGTGGTGGCCCGTTCCAGCAACAAGTCGCCATTTGCGGTAACTACTTCGTCACCCCGGCAAAAGAAGGTGCGTTCCACGGATTGGCGGACCAGCCGGATCCCACTGTTATCGTCGGCCGCTTCCCGGCTCCCGGTGATCCTGGCAGCCAACTCCTCCCCAAGGGTCAGGGCTACGCTGCCATCGGCTTCCACGGTTCCGATAACCACCGGCGGATCGGTGGGCAATATAATTTGTGCCTGGCCGTGGCCCCAGTTTTCCAGCGCGCCCTTATATGTACCCTGAGCGGTGGTAAACAGGCCCGCCAGAAGGGCGCAAAGAATATATAATCTCTTAGGGAAATATCTCATGTAACTATTTATCCAGTTCTACGCGGTCGTCCTGAACCGCCCTGGAAAAGTAGCAGATGGAATCCCTGGGCCGTGCCACAAATGTAACCGGCTATAAAACATATGTAACGATTACCTCAATAAACTGGCAATCAATCGAATAGACAAAATAAATGCCTTGTGAAAAGTGGGTCAGTCGGCGGCCCGGGAATACTCCACCGGTGTTTTTCCGTAGGTCTCCTTAAAGCACTTGATGAAATAGGAAGGGGTGTTGAAACCCACGGTGTAGGCCACCTCGTTGACTGTGGCGTCGGAGGTTTTCAATATCCGGATGGCCTGCTTCAACCGCTGGGAACGGATGAACTCCGTGGTGGACAAGCCGGTAATAGCGGTGAGTTTTCGGTGCAGTTGCATCCGGCTCATCCCCACTGCGCTGGCAAATTTCCCCGCGTTAAAGCCGGCGTCCGACAACTGGTCGTCCATCACCTGCTGCACCTTTTCCAGGAAAACCTCATCGGTAGGCGTGATGGCGATATCCTTGGCCTTGAGCACCATTTCCTGGCTATACCTGCTGCGCAAGGCCCGTCGGGTATCGATCAGGTTCTGCACGCGCCTTTCCAGCAACCGGAGTTTGAAAGGCTTGGTCACAAAGTCGTCTGCCCCGGATTGCAGCCCTTTTAATTCGTGGTCCTCCCCCGTACCGGCTGTAAGCAGGATGATGGGGATATGGCTCGTGCGCTGGTCCGTTTTCAGCGTATTGCAGAGCTGGATGCCGTCGCGCAGGGGCATCCGCACATCGGAAATGATCAGGTCCGGGACAATTTCCAGGGCTTTTTCTACGCCAGCCTCCCCGTCCCCGGCTTCAATCACCTGGTATTTGCCTTTCCATACGGACGCCAGGAACTCCCGCACCTCACGATGGTCCTCAACCACCAGGACCAGGGGCAGGTCGCTGTCCGCCACTTCAGGCTTCCCGTTGTCGGAGGCCAGGTCGATGGTTTTCAAAATCGTATCCTGCCCGGGGGGTTCTCCCGTTGGGTCTGCATCGAATATTTGGTCATCGTCAAAGCGATCCCGCACCATGGGGAGGGTCACCCGGAATTCAATCCGGCCGGTGGTCTCATCCAGCCGGGCGCCTACCTCCCCCTTGTAGAGGCCCACAAGCTGCTTGACCAGGGAAAGGCCCACGCCGATGCCCTCGGAGTACTCATCCTGTTGGTAAAACCTGCTGAACAACTTGTCCAGGTCGTCTTCCGCAAACTCCTCCACCGAATTTGTCACCCGAAAACAAACCGCATCCCCTTGCTGCTCTGCCCGGAACAGTACCTCTCCCCCTGCCGGGCAATATTTGACCGCATTGGAAAGCAGGTTGGTCACGATCTTCTCTACTGCATCCTCGTCGTACCACGCGCCCGGCAACGGGCCGATTTCCACCCCGTAGGAAATGTCCTTTTGTTCGCAACGGTAGCGGAACGAAGATGCGAGCATGCCCAGGAACCGTTCCAGGTCTCCCGGGGCTACCTTTAATTTTAATTTGCCTTTTTCGAGTTTGGACAGGTGGAGCATCTGGTCTACCAGGGCCATCAGCCGGTTCGTATTTCGTTTGATCATTGAAAAGTTGGCATGGTCTGCATCCGAAAGGCCTCCCTCCCCCAGTTTGGCATCCACCGGGCCCGAAATCAGGGTCAGCGGTGTCCGGAATTCGTGGGAGATGTCTGTGTATAGTTTGGACTTGAATTTGTTGAGCCGCTGGAGCCTCCGGGCTTCTTCTTCCTGCAGTTGCAGGTTGAGTTTCATCCGCCAGCGCCACTTCAGATACCAGTAAATAGCCAAAAGGCCCGCCAGGAAAAGGGCCAGGTAAATCGCCTTGGCCAGCGGGGTCAGGTACCAGGGAGGGGCAATGGAGAATGCGAATCGGGCAGGTTCCGGGTTCCACATCCCGTCGTAGTTGCTGGACTTCACCTGGAATTCGTATTCCCCCGGGGGGAGGAAGGAATACCTCGCAAAATTGTTGTTCCCCGCCTGGATCCAATCCTCATCGTAGTTCACCAACCGGTACTGGTACTGGTTTTTCTTAGGCAGTGCATACTGCAGGCTCGAAAACGTAAAGGAAAGCGTGTTCTGAAAGTGCCGGAGCTGGGTATCCGGCCCCATCGGATAGGTTTCGTTGGCCACCTGCATCCCGGTAATGGCCGTTTTGGGCAAACGGGTATTTTCCTGTATCTCCGAGGGTTTGAACCAGTACAATCCTTCGAGCCCCCCGAAATACAGGTTGCCACTGGAATCGATGTGGTGGGCGCCCGTGTTGAATTCTGTGGCCAGGCCTTCGTAGTTCGTATAATTGGTGATGGAAGGTTCCTCTCCCAGGGATTGACCCGGGCTAAACCGGGTGATCCCCCGGTTGGAACTGAGCCACAGGTTGTTTTGCGCATCCGGCAGGATCGCGTAGATCACATCATTGGCCAGGCCATCGTCTGAGGTATAGTGATAAAATTTGTCCTCCCGGGTATCCAGGGCATTGAGCCCTCCCCCGTAGGTGCCGATCCACAAGAGCCCGTCTTCCCGCGAAAAATACAGCGATTTGATCCTGTCGTTAGCAAGGGCGTTCGGTCCGGACCCCGCCCGATAGACCTGCGTTTCTCCCGTATCCGGTTGCAGTCTAATAAGTCCTTCGGAATCCGTCCCCAGCCAGAGGTTGCCGCTGCCGTCCTCCACAACTACCCGGATGTTGTCGCTGATCTGAGCGACCCCGTCCCCTTGGCTGCCGTCAAAAATACGCACGGGCCCGGTTTCCTTCCCGAATTGGACGAGCCCGTTTTCCCGGGTACCCAGCCAGACCCGGCCCCGGCTGTCCTTAAAAATTGTCCAGATGGTCACCGGGTACCCGGCTACCGGGCTGCCACCTCCATAGGTCCGCACCGTCCCGTCCGGCTCCAGGATATTCAACCCACCCCCCTGGGTCCCGATCCACAGATCCCCGCCAGGCACGTCTGCATACAGGCTCATGATGCGGTCGGAAGTCAGGCGGGAACCGGACAGGTCTTCGGTGGAATACTTCGTCCAGCTGTTGGCCCCCGGGAAATACTGCATCAGTCCGTGGCCCGAGGTGCCCACCCAGACGGAGCCGTCGGCATCCGTAGTAATGGCCCGGACCACGTCCACGTTGATGTTCCTGGGCACCTGGTAATTGGTGATTGAATTGAATTTTTCGAGGTACTCGTCGTAGTAACTCAGGCCGGCCCCATCGGTACCGAACCAGATAGTTCCCGTATAATCTTCATAAATACTCAGTATGTCGTTGTAATGCAGCGCCTTGGGGTCGTACTTGTCGGCCATAAAATGCCGGGTCCGGTAGGTGTCCAACTCAATGAGGTACAACCCTTTCCCGTAGGTCCCGACCCACAACCGGTTCTGCGAATCGGCAAAAAGGGAAAGGATGTTCAGGTCGGCCGGAAGGGGAAGGCTCAGGGGCAATTCCCCGGTGTCGCCCAGGAAGGCCTCCCCGGCATTCCTGAAATAGAGCCCCTCCCCGAACGTGCCAAACCATTGCCTCCCGTCCCGGTCGATGGCTATCGTACTGAAACTCGCCCCTACGGGTTCTTCCACCAGGGTTTCCCGAAGCGTATCCCGCACGCTCCCGAGCTGGTGGTCGATGGCCAGGATGCCGCTGTCCGTTGCCACGAGGAGTTCCGAATCTCCCTCGACCAAGGCGTAGACAGTTTCCCGGGGGTCGATCACCTGCCGGGGATTGGCAAAGTCAGAAGCCCGTGGTACGTGTAACAGGCCCCCGGAATAAGTGCCCACCCAGTATCCCCCCTGCCGGTCCTGGTATAAAACGCTTGCCTTTTGGGTCACCGGCACGGGTTCAAAATGACCAGAACCGGTATCCAAAGATCGGAAGAGCGT
>CAXQQM010000218.1:0-10073 GCA_964226055.1 Robiginitalea sp.
CCAATGCCGAAGGCAAACTGGTACTGGCCATCTCCATGGGTGACGAACCCGGGGTCAATTTTGAATGGCCGCTGCGCGAACTCCTGGACAACCGCCTGAAGTTTGAGGTGGAGGAGATCGACTACGAACTGATCCTGCTGCGCGTATGCCCGGGGACCGTGGACAACGACATTGCAGAAATCCGCAATGTCCTGATGGGTGGCGACTGGACGGTGGCAGCTTACACGGAGACCTACATGGAGGAAACCGTGGATGCCACAGCAGAATTTGCCGGCTATGACTTCAGCTTCGGCGCCGAGCACGTCCTGACGGTGAGCACCAACATGGACCCCCTCAAGGATGGCATGTGGCGGGTAATCCGCGACAGCGAAGGTAAACTCAAGGTTTACCTGAACCTCGGGGATGACGGGGACCTGTTCTCCGAACTCACCGAAGACTGGGAATTCGTCTCGATGACGGAAGGCCGGATTGAGCTGAAGGATATCAGCGGGGATGGCAAAGTGACCGTACTCGTATTTGAAAATTAAATGATTGTTACCATGAATTTCTACTGAAATTCTTTTTTGCCCCAATTTTGACGGAAGGGCGGTTTCCCGAAAGGGAAGCCGCTCTTTTTTTACCCCTATGTTAATCCATCCCGGATTCGTACCTTTGCCATTGCTGAAAAACGAGGCAAAATATGTTTGAAAACTTAAGCGACAAGCTGGATAAAGCCATGCACGTGCTCCGCGGGCACGGGCAGATTACCGAGATCAACGTGGCGGAGACCACCAAGGAAATCCGGCGCGCCCTGCTCGATGCAGACGTCAACTTCAAGATCGCCAAGGAATTCACCAATACGGTCAAGGAGAAGGCCATCGGGCAGAATGTGCTTACCACGCTGCAACCCGGGCAGCTCCTTACCAAGATTGTCAAGGATGAGCTCACCCAGCTCATGGGGGGCGAAGCGGAAGAGATGAGCCTGGAGGGCAAGCCGGCTGTGATCCTGATGTCGGGGTTACAGGGTTCCGGTAAGACCACGTTTTCCGGCAAACTGGCCCATTTCCTGAAAACCAAAAAAACCCGGAACCCCCTGCTGGTGGCCTGTGATGTCTATCGTCCGGCTGCCATCGACCAATTGCATGTGGTCGGCGACCAGATCGGGGTACCCGTGTATTCGGACAAAGAGGAAAAGGACCCGGTAAAACTCGCCAGGGCCGGGGTGGAACACGCCCGGCAAAACGGCCAGAATGTGGTAATCATCGATACGGCGGGTCGCCTGGCAGTGGACGAGCAGATGATGGCCGAAATCTCCAACATCCGGGATGCGGTCAATCCGGGAGAGACACTCTTCGTAGTGGATGCGATGACGGGTCAGGATGCAGTGAACACGGCCAAGGCCTTTAACGACGTCCTGGATTTCGACGGGGTGGTGCTCACCAAGCTGGACGGGGATACCCGCGGCGGGGCGGCCATCTCCATCAAATCCGTGGTGGACAAGCCCATCAAGTTTATCGGTACCGGCGAGAAGATGGATGCAGTGGACGTTTTCCACCCGTCCCGAATGGCCGACCGGATCCTCGGGATGGGGGATGTGGTATCCCTGGTGGAACGCGCCCAGGAGCAGTTCGACGAGGAGCAGGCGCGGAAGATCCAGAAGAAGATCGCCAAAAACAAGTTTGGGTTTGACGACTTCCTGAGCCAGATCCACCAGATTAAAAAAATGGGGAGCATGAAAGACCTGGTCGGGATGCTGCCCGGGGCAGGCAAAGCCCTTAAGGGCATGGACATCGACGACGACGCCTTCAAGCATATCGAAGCGATCATCTACTCGATGACCCCGGATGAGCGGTCCAACCCCTCACTGCTGGACGCACGCCGGAAAAAACGGATCGCGGCGGGCAGCGGGACGAGCATCCAGGAGGTAAACCAGCTCCTGAAACAGTTCAACCAGATGAGCAAGATGATGAAGATGATGCAGGGCGGCGGCGGCAAGAAGATGATGCAGATGATGCAGCAGATGAACCCCAGGGGGTAATTTCAGGCTCCGGCTTTCAAAATCCAGTTTCAAGAATTCACGATAGAAAACCAGAATCCAATTCCCGAATATAAATACCAAACGCCCAGCCGATGAACCTTCTAGACGGAAAAAAACTCTCTGACGAAATCAAAGATGAAATTGCGGCGGAAGTTGCGCAAATGAAGGAAAAAGGTGAAAAAGTGCCCCACCTGGCCGCGGTGATCGTCGGGGAGGACGGGGCGAGCCTTACCTATGTGGGGAGCAAGGTAAGGGCCTGTGAGCGCGTCGGCTTTGAATCCACCCTGAAAAAGCTGCCGGAATCCACGTCGGAGGAAGAGTTGCTGGAGGTCGTCCGGGAACTGAATGAAAACCCGGAGATCGACGGCTATATCGTCCAGCTCCCGCTCCCGGGGCATATCGATGAACAGAAAGTCCTGATGGCCGTAAACCCGGATAAGGATGTGGACGGCTTCCACCCGGCTAATTTCGGGAAGATGGCCCTGGAACTCGAGACGTTTATATCGGCCACCCCCTTTGGGATTATAGAGATACTTCGCCGCAATGGGATTGAAACCTCGGGGAAACACGCCGTGGTGATCGGACGCAGCCATATTGTCGGGCGCCCCATCAGCATCCTGCTCAGCCAGAAAGGCCCCGCCGGTAACGCAACAGTAACCCTGGCTCACAGCCGTACCAAGAACCTGGCCGATTTGACCCGGCAGGCAGACATCGTGGTTTCCGCCCTGGGCGTACCGAACTTCCTGAAAGCGGATATGGTGAAGGAAGGGGTGGTGGTGATCGATGTGGGGATTACGCGTGTCCCGGACGCCAGCCGCGAACGCGGATATTACCTCTGCGGGGACGTCGAATTTGAAGCGGTCAGCAAAAAGGCATCCTGGATTACCCCGGTTCCCGGTGGGGTAGGGCCGATGACCATTGCCATGCTGCTAAAAAACACGCTCCTGGCCCGACAGCGCCACCGGGGCTAATCCCGGAACTTGCGACCCGGGTAGGCCAATGCGGCTGGTCCCGGTTGTTGCCGCCAGGCAAGGCCAACCCGGCCCATTCCGGAAATTTTTATCCCTGCACCCCTCCCCGGACCGGCTTAACCGGCGGGTTCCCGATCCACTTCCTGCTCCGGGAGATGTTGCGTTTCCTCCTCGTTCGGAGTCAGCGTTTCAAATTCCGGGTCGGCCTCATCGTTGGTGCAGCCCAACAGGGATACTGCGGCAATTGCAAGGACCCACCCCAGCTTCATTGGTTTCATAGCGGAAGATTTTCGGACGCTTGATGCGCCTTGTTTCTTAAAATCTTAACGTCCCGCCTGGGGAATTCTTATGAAGTTTTCGACGAACGGTGGATCCCCCGATCCTCTCATTGATGCCACCCCGGCTGCCAAAAATCCCGTATCTTTTTGGAAAATTCCCAAAATGCGACTGAAATACTCCCTATTCCTCCCGTGCCTGGTCCTGATGGCATGCGGGAATCCCGATAGCCAACGGGCAGCGGAAATCTCCGTATCCTTCGGCAGCAGCGCGAGTGATTCCGCCCTGGACGGCCGGCTGCTGTTGATGCTGTCCAGTGATCCTTCAGCAGAACCGAGGTTCCAGATCGGCACGGGCCTGAACACCCAGCTGATCTTCGGGATGAACGTGGATGGGATGGCCCCCGGGGAGACCCGGAGTTTTGCCGGTGAGGAACCAGGCTTCCCATACCCGGATTTGACAAGCGTGCCCCCGGGGGAATACCGCGCCCAGGCGTTGTTGCACGTATACGAAACCTTTCAGCTCTCCACGGGGCATACAGTGAAACTGCCCATGGACAACGGGGAGGGCCAGCAGTGGAACCGCTCCCCGGGCAACCTGTACAGCCAACCCGTGACCGTGCAGGTAACCGAAGACGGGATCAGCGGCCTTGAAATTGTGATGGACCAGAAGATCCCGCCCATCCCGGAACCCGAGGATACCCCCTGGATCAAACACGTTAAAATCCGCTCGGAGCGCCTGTCCGAGTATTGGGGCCGCGATATGTACCTGGGGGCGCACGTGCTGCTGCCCAAAGGGTTTGAGGAGCATCCGGAGGCCCGGTACCCGTTGATGGTCTTCCACGGGCACTTCCCTTCGGATTTCGGCGGTTTCCGCACCGAGCCCCCGGACCCGGGCCTGGAACCCGAGTATTCGGAGCGCTTTGATGTGGAGGGGTACAATATCATCCAGCAAAAGGAGGCCTATGATTTCTACCAGCGGTGGACCTCCCCGGATTTCCCCCGTTTTCTGATTATTGAAATCCAGCATCCGACCCCGTATTACGACGATTCCTATGCCGTGAACTCGGCCAGCCAGGGACCTTACGGGGATGCGATTACCTACGAGCTCATCCCGTATATCGAAGAGCAGTTCAGGGGCCTGGGCGAAGGATGGGCGCGCTTTTTGTACGGAGGTTCCACCGGGGGTTGGGAAGCGCTGGCAGTCCAGGTAAAATACCCCGGAGAATACAATGGCTGTTTTGCGGCCTGCCCGGACCCCATCGATTTCCGGGCCTATTGCCTGACGAATATCTACGAGGATAAAAACGCCTATTGGTACGACAGCGAACACAAAACACTGGAAGTACCAGCGCATCGCGATTACCTGGGCCATATCCAATCGACGGTGCGGGAGCAGAACCACCTGGAAGCCGTCCTGGGCGACAAGAGCCGCTCGGGCCAGCAATGGGATATCTGGGAGGCAACTTATTCGCCCCAGGGAGCGGATGGCTATCCGGAGCGGATCTGGGACAAGCACACCGGGGAGATCAACCGCGAAGTGGCCGAATACTGGCGGGAGAACTACGACCTCCGGCATATCCTGGAGCGCGACTGGGAGAAACTGGGGCCTTCCCTCCGGGGGAAAATCCATATTTATTGCGGGGACATGGACAATTACTACCTGAACAATGCCGTCTACCTGATGGAGGACTTTCTGGAACAGACCACGGATCCGTATTACGAAGGGGAAGTATTGTACGGGGATCGGGCCGAACACTGCTGGAACGGGGACCCCGAGTTGCCGAATCATATCAGCCGGCTCCGCTACAACAGCATGTATGTGCCTAAGATTATGGATCGCATCGCCCAATCGGCGCCTCCCGGGGCCGACCTGGAGAGCTGGCGGTACCGGTAACTCGCGGATAGCGGATTAGTAATTAAAACGATAAAAATGAGTTGGCGATCCACTACCAACAAAGTTTCCTGGGTGGCTTTTGGCACCCTGGCAAGTGCCATCGGGTTGTATCCGCTGGTCTACCTGACCATGGAACGCGACATGGGCTTATTGGGCTCCAAAAGCGACGAGTTGCTGGCTCAGGCCTCCTGGCGCCTGGCCTTCTACGGACATATCGCATTCGGGGGGCTCAGTTTGCTGGTGGGCTGGACGCAGTTCAGTCGCCGAATCCGTCGGAAGTACCTCACCTGGCATCGCAGGCTCGGGGTCACCTATTTGGCGGCCGTCCTGATCAGCGGGAGTTGCGCCATCTTCCTGTCCTTTTACGCCACCGGTGGCTGGATTCCGGGGCTGGGATTTTTCCTTTTAGGGGTTTTCTGGATTTATTTTACTCTTCGCGCCTATCGGGCGGTCCTGCAGTCGGATTTCAGGCAGCACGGCCATTGGATGGTCTACAGCTACGCCGCCTGTTTTGCAGCAGTCACCCTCCGGATCTGGATGCCCATCCTGATTTTTGGCCTGGGGGATTTCCTGACCGCGTATAAGATCGTTGCCTGGCTGTGCTGGGTCCCGAATCTGGCATTTGCGTGGTTTTGGGTCCGCAGGCGGGGAATGGAACTGGGGTAAATGCGTATTTTTAGGGAATGCGACCCGAAAGGACTTCATCGGAGAACCCGGATTTCCGCTCCCTGGTGGCCCGGCTGGATGCCGAGCTGGCAGCGCGCGATGGGGAGGACCATGCTTTTTACAACCAATTCAATGGGGTGGAGGCCCTCGGGCGGGTGGTTGTACTCTTCGACGGGGTAGTTCCCGCGGGATGCGGGGCCCTGAAGCCCTTTGGGGAAGGAGCGATGGAAATCAAGCGGATGTATACACTGCCTTCCCACCGGGGACGTGGAATTGCCAGCCGGGTGCTGAAGTACCTGGAGGCCTGGGCGCGGGAAGACGGGTTTACCCGGGTGGTTCTGGAAACCGGGAGGCGGCAACCCGAGGCGATCGCATTGTACGAAAAACACGGGTATCTACGGATATCGAATTATCCCCCTTACCAGGGGGTAGACAACAGTGTTTGCTTTGAAAAACGATTCGGCGGCGCAACCGGAAGCCCCGGAAGCGCCGGGGGCGGAAGCTCCGGTACCCGGAACAATAAATAATAGTTTATGATATACAGAGATTTTGGAAATACCGGCTGGGAGGTCAGCGAAATTGGATACGGTATGTGGGGCATGGCGGGATGGAAAGGTTCTGACGACGACCAGTCTGAGCGGTCCCTCGACCTGGCTGTGGAACGCGGGGTCAATTTCTTCGATACCGCCTGGGGGTACGGGGAAGGCCACAGCGAACGGTTGCTGGGGGAATTGCTCCGCAGGCACCCGGATAAGAAACTCTATGCGGCCAGCAAGATTCCCCCGAAAAACTTCCGGTGGCCTGCTAAGCCGGAATACAGCCTGGAGCAGTCCTACCCGGCGGAACATATCCGGGAGTACACCGACAAAACACTTGCCAACCTGGGAACGGAACGGATCGACCTGATGCAGTTCCACACCTGGGACGACCGCTGGGCAGACCGTGAGGAATGGAAGCGTGCCGTGGAGGACCTGAAGAATCAAGGGAAAATTGCAGCAATGGGCATCAGTATGAACCGCTGGGAACCCGAAAATGGTATCAGGGCCCTGGAATCCGGGTTGATCGACGCCGTTCAGGTGATCTACAATATTTTTGACCAGGCACCCGAGGATGTACTGTTTCCCTATTGCCGGGAACATGGAATCGGGGTGATTGCCCGGGTACCTTTTGACGAGGGGACACTCACCGGAAACATCACCCGGGATACTGTTTTCCCTGAGGGCGACTGGCGCGCCACGTATTTTGTACCCGAGAACCTGGAAGCATCGGCAGACCGGGCAGACCGGCTGCGTGAGCTGGTCCCCGAAGGGATGACCATGGCCGAGATGGCCCTCCGTTTTATCCTGGAGAACCCGGATGTGGGCACGATCATCCCCGGGATGCGCAAGGCGCCCCACGTAAAGGCCAACACGGGGACAAGCGACGGCAAGGTGCTGCCAGCAGGTTTAAAGGAGCAATTAAGAGACCACCGCTGGGACCGGGTCCCTACGAGTTGGTCGCAATAGCCCGGTGCAAAACCGGGTTGCCATAACAAGCGAACATATGAAACGCATTGCCTTTCGGGCCCTGATCGGGGCGGTATTCTTCTATATTTTCAAACTCGTGCTGGGAGGGGTTTACACTCCGGAAGCCTTTTTCAGGGAGGCGAAGTACGCCCTGGCCTTCGGGGTTTTCTACGCCGTGTTCCTCCTGGCGATGGATCGGTTTGGCAAGAATAAAAAAAGGGACTGACGCCAAACTACCGCCCACTGCGCCCCAACTGCCGCGGGCCGGCAGCCTTCTAGGTTCACCCCGGTTGCAAAGCCCGCCCAAAGGGCCGGGTTATTTGGCGAACAACTGGTCCATGTTCCTGAAGGCTTTGAACTCCAGGGCATTCCCGGCGGGGTCCAGGAAAAACATGGTGGCCTGTTCCCCCACTTCCCCCTTAAATCGGATATAGGGTTCAATGACGAAGGAGATTCCTTTGCCCTCCAGTTTTTTGGAGAAAGCCTCGAAGGTCTCCCAGGGCAGGACCACCCCGTAATGGGGTACCGGTACATGTTTCCCGTCGACCGGGTTGGTGTGCAGGGAATCCGCGGACCGGGGTTTGTAGTGGATGACCAACTGGTGGCCAAAAAGATTGAAATCTACCCATTGGTCGCTGCTCCTGCCTTCCTCGCATTCCAAAACGTCCCGGTAGAATTTGCGGCATTCGGCGAGGTTGTGGACGGGGATGGCGACGTGAAAGGGGGTGATGTTTTCCATGATCGGGTTTTCCCCAAAAATACAAAATTCCGCAGGGGCTGCCTTGTCAGGATTCCGCAAGGAAGGCGACAATCCGCTTGTTGACGGCCTCCTGGTGCATGGAGTGGCCGAGGCCTTCGGTGGGGACCAGCACGCTCTCCTGCCACGCGTTGTGGACGCGTACGGAGGCGTGAAACGGGGTAATCGGATCGGATTTGTCGTGCAGAATCAGCCCTTTTTTGGGATTCCCCTCCACAAACCGGGAGGTGGAGAATTCATGGGTGTGGTACCCGAACTCTTTAAAGATAAATTGGTCCAGAGCCTGCATCACCCGGTCGTTAAAACCTACGATTCGCTGGTAGTCCTCCATAATTTCATAGAATTCGGAAGGCGATCCGATCGTCACGATTTTTTCCACTTCTTCATTCGGATGCCGGTGGGCGTGATATAGGGCCGTCATTCCCCCTACGGAGTGCCCGACGATGTACCGGGGTTGGAACTTCTGCACCATGTGTTCCACGCATTCGGCATACATGGGGACATGCATGTAGGTTCCGGAAGAATAACCGTGGGCCGGGGCGTCAAAGGCAACGATGTGGAACCCGGCTTCCCGAAGGTGGCCGATGAGGTTTCGCCACCTGAAGGTATTGCTCTCCCATCCGTGGATCAGCAGGACCACCGGGCCGTCACCCGGCCATTGGTAGGTCTGGATCTGGTGATCCGCCACGGATTCCACCTTGTGCCGGGCTGCCTGCAAATAATCTTGCTGCGCGGGTTGTACGCGGCCCCGGCGGACTTTACTGAAAACGAAAAACGCCTTCCGGGCAGCCCGGGATGGGCTGATAAGGACCAGCAGGTTCAGGTACCAGCCGATCAACCGGGGTTTTAGCTTCCTCAGGGCAGTGCGAAATTTATTCATAGGGGGTACTTGTTGCCTTTACTGCATGCAACTCCAAAATAAAGGGAAATATCCGAGGCGTGAAAGGCGTCGGACCGGTAATTGGGAGCGTTGGCCGGCCCGTTAACCGTCTACCCGGTTCCAGATGTCCAGCAACATTTTCCACTGGCCCTGGTGCTGTTTCCAGACAATCACATATTTACCCCTCCATGCGGATTCACTGCCGTCCCGCAAACGGGTACGCCCCTGGTAGTACCCGAAGTCATAAGCTGTGTCCCCAAGGACAACAATGCTTTCCGGGGTGCTCCTGTGCTCCAGGATACGCAAACCTTCCGGCAACACCCAGCGCTTTTGGATGGCATCCGCCCCGCTGATAATATCGGCCCCCGGGGGGAGTATGCGCGCTTGCGGGTGGTACACCTGCATCATGGCCGGATAGTCCCCGTCCATGTAGCCCTGCGAAAACCGCGCGGCTGCTTCCCGGATGGCGGTTTGGTTGTTGGCGTCCCCTTCCGCTTCCGGGCGTTTACATTGGATCTTCCAGGTAGGGAAAACAAAGGACCCGTCCCGGCTCACCCATTCCCCGGCCCAATCGTACCCCGAGCCGTCCAGGCCGGAGAAGGTAATGCGGTAGTAGCCGTCCATTCCGTTGGGTGCTTTTTGATCCCGTTTCAATACGATTTCCCCCGTTTCCGTTTTCCCGCCTTCCCAGGCCGGCAGCCTGGGGGAAGGGGAGCGGTTGCTGTAATAGTGTACGTACCAGCTGGTGCTGTCCGGGATAAATTGCCGGATACTCCCGGAATGCGCCCCGTCTGCCTTGAGAGTTTCATCCTGGATGGCCGTCCCGTTCATGATGTATTTAAACCGCCAGGTCATTGCCACGGGTTCCCCCCAGCTATTGTCGGCCTTCCGGGAAACCGAAGTGCATGCGCATTCCCCGATCAGCGGGGCCCAATCCAGGAGTTCCTGTGGCGCATCCGGGTTGGGCAGTCCGAAAGGATGTTCCGGTGAAGGTTCGTAAGCGTACTGTGCTGAGGCCGATAGCACGCTGAGCAGGCCCATGATGATGAGAGATCGGAAGAGCACACGTCTGAACTCCAGTCACAACAGCCGATCGCGTATGCCG
>CAXQQM010000219.1:0-9097 GCA_964226055.1 Robiginitalea sp.
TGTCGTCCCGGTAGCATCCGGTATTGCGGATAACTTCGCCCTCCCCCCTATTTCGGATTTCGAATCCTATATCGGGCCCCGGACCCGGGCCATCCTGCTTTGCAATCCGGGCAACCCGACGGGATACCTCTATTCCCCCGAGGAAATCCGATCGCTGGCAGAGCTCGTGCGCCGGCACGACCTGTTCCTGATTGCCGACGAGGTATACAGGGAATTTGCCTATGACGGGAAAAAACACTACTCCATCCTGCAGGAGCCGGGGCTGGAGGCAAATGCCGTGGTGGTGGATTCGGTCTCGAAAAGGTACAGCATGTGCGGGGCGCGCATCGGATGTATCATAACCCGGAACGAACCACTGATGCAGGCAGCGCTGAAATTTGCCCAGGCACGGCTTTCGCCCCCTACATTCGCCCAGGTGGCCAGCGAGGCCGCCCTGGATACACCCCTATCTTATTTTGAGGCCGTCAATGCAGAATATACCCGTCGCAGGGATGTGCTCCTCGAAGAATTGGGCAGGGTCCCGGGAATCCTCGTGGCCCGTCCCCAGGGGGCCTTCTACTGCATGGTGGAACTGCCCATCCGGGACGCCGACCACTTTGCCCAATGGTTGCTGGAGGAATTCCGGCTGGATGGGGCCACGGTGATGCTGGCGCCTGCTGCCGGCTTTTACGCGACGCCCGGCCTGGGGGAGAACCAGGTGCGCATCGCCTATGTGCTCGAGGAGAACCAGCTTCGGAAGGCGGTGAGGATCCTCGCGGCAGCCCTGGAAAAATACGCGGCGGATGGACATTGAACGCAACGTATCCCTGAAGGGGTACAACACCTTCGGCATCGACGTCCCGGCCAGCCATTTTATCCGGGTCGACAGCCTGGAAACCTTCCGGCAGGCAATTGCCGAACCGGGCCTCCCCCCGCCTTTTATCCTCAGCGGGGGCAGCAACCTGTTACTGACCTCCCCGTTGGAAGCCTGCGTCCTCTACATGGATACCACGGGCAAGGAAGTGCTGGAACAGGACGACGAGTCGGTCACCCTGCGGGTGATGGCCGGGGAAAACTGGCATGAACTGGTCTTGTGGACCCTGGAACAGGGCTACGGCGGCCTGGAGAACCTCTCCCTGATCCCGGGGAAAACAGGCACGGCCCCCATCCAGAATATCGGGGCCTACGGGGTTGAGATCCGGGACGTGCTCGTGGAACTCGAAGCCGTGGACATCCAGACCGGGGAATCCCGGGTATTCAGCAACGCGGCCTGCCGCTTCGGGTACAGGGATTCCATCTTCAAACGCGGGCTGAAAGGAAAATACGCCATCTGGTCGGTCACCCTCCGCCTGACCCGCTCGGGGCACCAGATCAAAACGGACTATGGCGACATTGCGGGCTGGCTGGAACGGGAAGGCATCGAGGCACCCGGGCCGTCCGACGTCGCCCGGGCGGTCATCGCCATCCGTAAGAGCAAATTGCCTGATCCGGCCGAGCTGGGAAACAGCGGGAGTTTTTTTAAGAACCCGGTTATCGGCAAGGCCCAATTCAAAAACCTCCGCACGCGCTTCCCGCAAATGCCTGGGTATCCACAGGATAACGGGGAGGTGAAAGTGCCGGCGGGCTGGCTCATCGATTCGCTCGGGTACAAAGGATATCGCCAGGGCGATGCGGGCGTCCATAAAAAGCAGGCGCTGGTCCTGGTTAACTACGGGGACGCCACCGGGGAGGAAATACTGGCCCTGGCCCGGAAGATCCAACAGGTAGTTTGGGACGCCTATGAAATCCGGATCGAGCCCGAGGTGAATATCTTATAATTTTCGAAAAAAATAACCCCCGCTACGGGATCCGAAGCGGGGGCTATACCAAACCAAACTAACCAAACATTACGTACGGCATGAAGTTCCCGTACGTCGAACTAATTCAAATGTGAAAACGCCGGAGAACAAAAATTCTTAACTTAGCGTTTCCCTATATACGACAGAGTAATAGGGTTTGGATGCCGGGCAGGAGACTTTTTTCCGGCCATCGCCCCGAAACATGAGCACACTACTCGAAAAACATATTGTTGAACTGCTCCGGGAGGGCGATGAAAAGGCAATTGGCCTGCTCTACGAGCACTACGGGGACACGCTCTACGGGGTGGCCCTGAAGGTGGTAAAAAACGAAGAAATCGCCCAGGACGTGGTTCAGGAGAGCTTCGTGAAGATCTGGAAGAAATCCCATACATACGACGCTTCAAAAGCCAAACTCTTTACCTGGCTTTTCAGGATTACGCGCAACGCCGCCATCGACAAACTTCGCAGCCTGAGTACAAAGTCGGATAAGGAAATCCAAATCGACGTTTCAGACGTATATACAATAGGTGTGGACGGGGTGAACCCCGAATTGATGGACATGCAAAAGCACCTCGGAAGTATAGAACCGAAGTACCAGGTGGTGCTGGAGGCCCTCTTCTTCCAGGGGATGACCCAACAGGAAGCCAGCGAGGAACTGGATATCCCGCTGGGAACCATCAAATCGCGGCTCAAGATCGGGCTGAGGGAACTCAAGAAGATCTACGGCCCGGCCGTAACGATCGTTTATTGTTTATTACAAGCGTTATGAAAGAGAAAATACAACAATTTTTGGACTCAGACCTGCTGGAGCAGTACCTGCTGGAAGCTACGAGTCCTGAAGAAACTGCCCGGGTGGAACGCTACATTGCGATGTACCCGGAGGTGCGCAACAGTTACCTGGAACTACAGGAAAACCTGGAGGCTTATGCGAAATTGCATGCCGTCCGCGCCCCGGAGGGCCTGCGCGAGCGTATCCTGCAACGCGTACGGAACGAGCGGGCCGGGCGCCGTCGCTTTATGCGGTATGCCGTGGCGGCGAGTATTGCCGCCCTGTTCTTTGCAGGGGCTTCATTCTGGTTCTACAACCAAAACCAGAATCTGCAGGTAGAAAATGACCTGGTCAACAACAAGATCCGCGTGCTGGAGGCCGACATGAAAGAACAGCTCGAGGATGTTCGCAACCAGTTTATCGTACTGAACAACCCGGGAACCCGGAAGTTCATGGTAAACGGCAACCAAAAGGCCCGTGAACTCAAGGCAATTGCCTATGTGAACCCGGTGAAGAAACTCTCCTATATCAATGTCAGGAAACTCCCGAACCTGCCTGAAGATAAAGATTATCAAATGTGGGCAGAGGTCAACGGGGAAATGGTCAACCTGGGGGTCATCCGCGATTTTAAGGACAAGGACAAACTGATGGCACTACCATACGGCGAGAAGGGGCTGAGCTACATCACCATCGAACCCAAGGGTGGCAATACCACCCCGTCCGTTCAGAATATCGTGGCGGATTTTTCTTACTGAACCCCAACAGAACGAATAGCCCGGGCCCCTTGTAAAAGGGGCTTTTTTTGTATCTTTGTACCAAATTGGAATCCATGAAACTCATCCTGTTGACTATCGGTTTACTGGCGCTTGCCTTTGCGGGAATCGCCATCAAGATATGGGCCAGGAAGGACGGTGCCTTTGCCGGCACCTGTGCCAGCCAGAACCCCCATTTGAACCGGGATGGCGAGGCGTGCGGCATGTGTGGCAAATTGCCATCGGAACAGGAGTGCGGGCAGCAGGCGGACGCCTGACCGGCAGCCGTACCCCGCGGGATTCCACAGACCCCCCAGCATCCCTTTTGCATACGGACAAAAACATACTGCTTCAAACTATTGAAAAAGCGCGTTCAGGCAGCCAGGTGGCCTTTAGCCAGCTTCTGGACGCCTACTGGCCGGAGGTTTACCATTTCCAACTGGGCAGGACCCAGAACGAAAACGACGCCGAGGATATCGCCATACAAACCTTTGCCCGCGCCTTCGACAAACTGGACAGCTATGACCCCACCTACGCTTTTAATACCTGGCTGATTACCATTTCCAAGAACCTGCATATCGACTTGTTGCGCAAACGCAAGCGCAATATCCTGGAGGGCACGGACAACAGCCACAGCGATGCAGTGAAGCGCGTGCTGGACGACGCCCCCACGGCGGAGGACCAGCTCATCATCGAGCAGGACCTGAAAACCCTGTTGCAGCACATCAAGAAACTCAAGCCGGGATACCGGAATATCATCGACCTGCGGTTCTTCCAGGAGATGAGTTATGCAGAGATCGCCTCGGCCCTGGACGAGCCGATCGGCAACGTAAAGGTCCGGTTGCTCCGGGCCAAAAAGCTGCTGGCCGGGCTCATTGCCCGGGATAAGGAGAACAGCTGAAGGGAAACTGGAGAAGGCCTGATTTAGTTCGTATATTTGTTTAAAATTTCGCTATGAGCACTACCGCAGTACCCAAAACTGCCGAAACGACCAAGGGAAAGCCCAAATGGCTCCGGGTTAAGCTGCCCACTGGTAAAAAATACACCCAGTTGCGGAAGCTTGTGGATACCTATGACCTGCATACCATCTGTACCTCGGGTAGTTGCCCGAATATGGGGGAATGCTGGGGGGAAGGCACGGCCACATTCATGATATTGGGTAATGTCTGTACGCGTTCCTGTGGTTTCTGCGGCGTAAAAACGGGTCGCCCTTCCGAAATTGACTGGGCTGAACCCGAAAAAGTGGGCCGTTCCATCAAGATCATGGGGATTCGCCATGCGGTCATCACCTCAGTGGACCGCGATGACCTGAAAGATATGGGGTCCATCCTTTGGGCGGAGACCGTCAAGGCGATCCGCAGGATGAACCCTGACACTACGCTGGAAACCCTGATCCCCGATTTCCAGGGGGTGGAACAGCACCTGGACCGTATCCTGGATGTAGCCCCTGAGGTGATATCCCACAACGTGGAAACCGTCCGGCGGCTGACCAGGGAAGTCCGGATACAGGCTAAATACGACCGCAGCCTGGGCGTCCTGAAATACCTGAAGGACCAGGGTGCCAACCGGACCAAGTCCGGGATCATGCTCGGGTTGGGGGAAACGGAGCCCGAGGTCCTGCAGACCCTGGAAGACCTGCGGGAGGCCGGGGTAGACGTGGTCACCATCGGGCAGTACCTGCAGCCCTCCAAGCGCCATTTGCCCGTGAAGGAATTCATCACCCCGGAGCAATTCGACAAATACCGGGAGGCAGGCCTGGCCCTGGGCTTCCGCCACGTTGAGAGCGGCGCCCTGGTCCGCTCGTCCTATAAAGCACACAAGCACATCCATTGATGTCCCTCCCCGATCGGCGGAATCCCGACAGGAGAGGGAAAACACCCTGAAAGCCTTGAAAAAAATCACCATCGGTATCAACGGGTTCGGCCGGATCGGCCGCACGCTTTACCGCCTGTTGGAACCCATACCCCATATGGATGTGGTCCTGGTGAACGATTTGGCAGATAGCCGTACCCTGTCCCACCTCCTCCGCTACGACAGCATCCACGGCCCCCTGCCCGACCCCGTTTCCGTTACGGATAAGGGCTTCAGGACGGGTAATACGCAAACGACCCTGACCAATTTCGGGGAACCCGGCCAGATTCCCTGGGGGGACCACGGGGTGGACCTGGTAGTTGAGGCTACGGGTCGCTTCAAAAACCGGAAAGCCCTGGAGGACCACCTTAATCAGGGGGCCCGGAAGGTTATTTTATCGGCGCCACCGGAGGATGCCGACACCCCCATGGTCGTTTACGGCATCAACGACCACCTGCTCTCCCCGGAAACAGCCATTTTCAGTTGTGCCTCCTGTACCACCCACAGCGCCGCCCCGCTGATCAGCGTCCTGGATGAGCTCTGCGGGATCGAGCAGGCCTATATCACCACCGTACACTCCTATACCTCCGATCAGAGCCTGCACGACCGGCCCCACAGGGACCTGAGGCGGGCGCGGGCGGCCGGGCAATCCATTGTCCCGACCACCACGGGCGCTGCCAAGGCCCTCACCCGGATTTTCCCGCATTTATCCGATGTTATCGGGGGTTGTGGCATCCGGGTACCCGTTCCCAACGGCTCGCTGACGGACCTCACTGCCCACGTGCGGAACCCGGCTTCCATCGGGGAAATAAATGCTACATTTAAGAGGATTTCGGAAAATGAGCTTCAAAACGTCCTTTTTTATACGGAAGACCCGATAGTTTCGATCGATATAAACAATAGTTGTTACTCCTGTACGTTTGATTCTCAGATGACTTCCGTGGTTGGCAACATGGTAAAGGTCATCGGATGGTACGACAATGAAACCGGCTACAGCAGCCGGGTTAAGGATACGATCCAGTTACTGATAGAGCGAAACTTTATTTGAAACGCCTGTTACGACATACGATATCGCTTATTCTCCTGGTTTCCTGTTTTTTGACGGGCTGGAACCTGCATGCCCAGCTGCCCGTGCAGGAAGAGCGGGAATTTGACGTTTTTATCAACCAGGCCCGGACCTTCTGGAACCGGGACAACCTGGAAATGGCCCTGGAGGAACTCGACAAGGCCGCTGAATGGGCCGAGGAGCAACAGAGCGAAAAAGACCTGATCGACTGCTACCACTATTTTTCGCTGATCTACCTGGACATGGACAAGGAGGAAACCGCCCAGTTCAACAATGGTCGCGCTGCCCTGATGCTCGAGGAGATCGAATATCCCTACGGCACGGCAGTCCACTACTACATCAATGCAAAAATCCTCTATACGGAAGGGAATTTCTTCCAGGCCATCTTCCAGCTCAATGAAGCCCGGCAGCGCACCAACGACCGGAACCTGCTCAACCGCATCACGCTTTTGGAAGCCGATAACCTCCGGAGTATCGACAAATTCGAGCAAGCCGAAACCAATTACAACTCCCTGCTGGTCAACACCGACCCGTTTGAGCGGGAATTCCTGCGCTCCAGGGCCTACCTGGGCCTCGCCCGGCTCGACCTCGTACAGGAGTTGCTGCCCGAAGGCATCGAAAATGCACAAAACGCCTTGAATATCGCGGAAACCAATGGGTTTTCCACGGAAATCGTACTGGCCAACGAGTTGCTGGCCAACATGTTCGAACAAACCCGGCAGTTTGACCAGGCCCTGGCCGCCACCAGGAACCTGATGCAATTCAAGGATTCCGTGCGGGACATCGCCAGGGAAAAGGCCCAACTGGAAACGGCCGACCGGATCCAGACGGAATACATGAGCAAAGAGATCCAGCGGCAGGACGAGGAAATCCAGGAACTCAGTGAATCTGCCAACCGGTCGGAACTCACGGCCATCCTTTCGTCGGCCTTTTTAATCATTATTTCCCTCCTGGCCGTTTCCCTGTACCGGAACAACCAGATCAAACTGAAAACCAATGACCTGCTGCACACCAAAAACCGGGAACTTCACGCCGCCCGGGACGCTGCGGTACAGGCGATGGAAGCCAAGACCAACTTCCTGTCCACGGTCAGCCACGAACTGCGCACGCCCCTGTATGCCGTTACGGGGCTCACCCACCTCCTGCTTGAAGAAAATCCGAGCAAGGAACAGCAGGAACACCTGAAAGCCCTGAAATTCTCAGGGGATTACCTGCTGAACTTCATCAACGATATCCTGCAGATCAACAAAATCGACGCCGACAAACTGGAGATGATGGAAATCGAATTCAACCTGAAGAAGATCCTCACCGAGGTGATGAATTCACTCCAGCAAACGGCCAAGGAGAGCAAAACGGAAATGATTTTGGATTTCGACCCGGAAATCCCCTCCCACCTGATGAGCGATCCGGTGAAGCTCTCCCAGATCTTTATGAACCTGATGGGCAATGCGCTGAAGTTTACCAAGAATGGGGAAGTCCTTGTGCTGGCCCGACTGGTACGGAAAGAAGACGACAGGGCACGGGTGTATTTCGAAGTCCGGGATACGGGTATCGGCATCAGCGAGGAACAGCAGAAAACCATCTTTGACAGCTTTGAGCAGGGATCCATCCAGATCAACCGGGAATACGGGGGGACCGGACTGGGCCTAACCATTGTAAAGAGCCTGCTGGGACTGTTCAAAAGTACGATCCAGCTGGAGAGTACACCGGGACAGGGCAGCTCGTTTTTCTTTGAGCTCGATTTCAAATGCAAGGACGATTTAGTGGACGACGTGCCTTTCGAGGTGACCCAGAAAGAATACGACTTCAAGGGGCTCCACCTGCTGATCGTCGAGGACAACAAGATCAACCAGGTAATCACCCGGAAGATGCTGGCGAAAAAGGAGATCACCTCGGATATTGCCAACAACGGCACCGAGGCCATCCAAATGGCGAGCTCCAACTCTTACGATGGCATCCTGATGGACATCCACATGCCGGGAATCAGCGGGGTGGAAGCCACCCAGGAAATCCGCAAGTTCGACCCGGAAACACCCATCATCGCATTGACGGCTATCTCCCTGGACGACAGCCTGGAGGCATTCTACGCTGCCGGCTGCAACGACGTGGTGACCAAACCTTTTAAACCCGAGGTATTCTACCAGAAGATCGGGGAGAATATCCTGGAACCCAAAATGCGCAAAACGCTTTCCTGAATTCCATGCGCCGGAGCACCATGCCCGGAGCCCCGACCCCGTAGCGCCTGCCGCCTCCCTAAAGCGCGTCGATAAAATCCAGAATTACCTTCTCGTCTGCCTTCCCGAATTGGTGTGCCACGCCAATAACCCAATGCCCCGACATCTCGCTGCCCAGGCGGGCGGCGTCCTTCTCGGTGGTCAGGATCCGTTTCCTGCTGCGCAGCGCATCGATTTCCCGGGGCGAAAAACGGTGGTGGTCCGGGAATTGCAGATGCTCGAAAACCAGGTCCATCCCCTTCAGGTGGCGCACCAGCGGCTCCGGGTTCGCGATACCGGTTACCAGGGTAAGCGGTTTTTCCCGTAGTTGCTCCGGGGTTACCACCCCGCCGGCAGAGTCCCTGACATCCGAATAGGCGAGGCGGGCAAAAACCACCCGCTGCCCGGCTTCCGGGCGGAGCCTGCCGGTAATCTCGGCCCGGGTCTCCGGGTCCGGCAATTCCGGGCATTTGGTGACCGCGATGATCCCGGCACGGCGGGCCTGGGATTTGTGGTCCCGCAGGTCCCCGCTGGGCAGGTACCCCTGTTCCGGGTAAAGGGCGCCCCAGCTGGTGAGCAGGATGGACCCGGTCGGCCGGACTTTCCGGTGCTGGAACCCGTCGTCCAAA
>CAXQQM010000220.1:0-10150 GCA_964226055.1 Robiginitalea sp.
CAATTCCACCGCGGAGGGCAAGGCCCAAAACCGTCGCGTGGAAATGGGGATCATCGCAAGCGAAGCCCTCAAAGAGGAGGCCCGGAAGGAGACAGGCGGGAATTGATCGCGCGTCTTCCATCCTGAAATACCCCTCAATGGTACTCAAATAATATTAGTCCCGGCTCCGGCCGGGATTTTTTTTAATTCCCGTAACTTCCCCAAGATGGAATCCACTGAAATCGCGATTGCAGGAGGGGGGCTGGCCGGGCTCACCGCCGCTATTGAGTTGAGGCGTCTGGGTCGGGACGTTACGGTTTTTGAAAAGCACCGCTACCCGCGCCACAAGGTTTGCGGGGAATACCTCTCGGCGGAGGTGCTCCCGTACCTGGAATCCATCGGGGTGGACCTCTCGGACGCCCCCCGGATTTCCCGCCTGCGGCTCCAGTCCGGCAGCGGTCTTCCGGTATGGGCCGACCTGCCGCTGGGAGGCCTGGGTATCAGCAGGTATGCGCTGGACCACCGGCTCTTCAGGGTGGCTTCCAGCCTGGGTGTCCGCATTCGGTTTGAGGCGATTCGGGAAATCACCCCAGGGAAAGCCGGCAGCTCGCTGCGCACGGATGCAGGAATTTATCGGGCTGGTCGCATCCTGGCCACCTGGGGCAAACGGAGCAACCTGGACCGGCAGCAAGACCGGCCGTTTTTTGCAAGAAAATCCCAATGGATGGCGATTAAAAACCATTACCAGGCCGATTATCCATCCGACCAGGTGGGCCTCTATACCTTTCGCGGGGGGTATGGCGGGTTGTCGGTTACGGAAACCGGAGCCCTCAATTTTTGTTTCCTGATCCGCCAGGAACGATTCGCCGATTTTAATTCACCGGAAACCTGCGCAAAAGAAATTATTGCAGCACACCCCGGGTTGCGGGAGGCGTTGGGGGAGGCGAAACCATTGTTTTCACGTCCATTGGCCATTTCACAGATCTCCTTTGACGCCAAGAAGCGCCACAGAAACCAGGTATTATTTGCCGGAGATGCTGCGCAGCTGATCCACCCGTTAACCGGCAATGGTATGGCGATGGCCATCCTTGGGGGCAGGATGCTGGCCCAACAACTCGGACAACAGGCGGGTGTCCCAGGCCCCGGAAGCGGGGTGGCAATGGAAGATTATTCAGGGAAATGGGATACCGCTTTCAGGGGCCGGTTGTTATCCAGCCGTGCATTGCAATGGCTCCTGACGCGTTCCCGAATGACGGATGTCCTTGTGCGGATGGCCGGTTCCTTCCCGGGGTTGCTGCCGCTTATTGTTTCGAAAACCCATGGAACCCCCGTTCATCCATGAGCCGCTTTAAAATGCGGAGCGAAGCCGTTGAACAAATGGACGACCTGGAGCTCGATGAGAGCCGACTCGCCCTGGCACTCACGGATATTCGACGGGTTAACCGGCTGCTAGGCGGGCACGCGACCAGCCTGGCCGGCCTCAGGCCCTTTTTGACAAAAAGTTCGGCCGGACCGGTGCAGGTGCTGGATGTGGGCTGCGGGGACGGGGAATTCCTTCGCTACCTGGCGAGGCACTGCCGAAGGGAAGAAATCCCCTGCCGCCTGACGTGGTGGGACTTCAACCCAAAGACCCTGGACCGGGCGCGGAAGGCCTCCGCCCGGTTTCCGGAAATCGAATTCCTGCAGCGCGACCTGCACAAACAGCCGGAATTCCCGGAAGGAACCGTGGTTATCTGCAACTTGTTTTTGCACCATTTCACGGATACCCAGATACGCGGGCTTTTGGAGCACTGGCTCCTTCAGTCGCCAAGGGCCATCGTCATTAATGATTTGCACAGGAATTGTGCAGCATATTATTTGTTCTGGCTTTTTGGGCTTATTTTTATGAGGTCGCCGATTGCCCGAAGTGACGGACGCATCTCCATACTTCGGGGCTTCAGGCGAGAGGATTTCAGTCGTTTGGCGGCAGGATTGCCACTGCGGCGCACCCGCCTGGTATGGCGGTGGGCCTTTCGGTACCTGTGGACGCTGGAACCTAAAAAGAAATTGCTATGACCGAAGTATCGATCGTTACGGTCCAACGGGCGTTGCCCGCTTTTAGCCGGACTACCCCCGAGATATTGCCATACCTGGACGAGTGGCTCCGGGATGAACCGGACCGGCTCCGCCGGAAAGCGCGGAAAATTTTTGAAGGTGCCGGGGTAGATTGCAGGTATGGGATCATGGATATCGCCGAGGTATTTACACCCTCGAGCTTCGAGGCCAAGAACCGCCTGTACGCGGCAGGAGCCAGGGAGCTCGGGAACCGGGCCCTCAGGGCAGCACTGGACGCGGCGGAATGGGAACCCGGATCCCTGGATATCCTGATCACAGTGAGTTGTACGGGGATCATGATCCCTTCCCTGGATGCCTACCTGATTAACGACCAGGGCCTGCGGGGCGATATCATCCGCCTCCCGGTAACCGAAATGGGTTGCGTGGGAGGGGTTTCCGGCCTGATCTATGCCCATCGTTTCCTGCAGGCGGGCAATGCCAGCAGGGCAGCAGTCCTGGCGGTGGAATCGCCGGCAGCCACCTTTCAGCACACCGACCGGTCCATGGCAAACATCATCAGTGCCGCCATTTTCGGGGACGGGGCGAGTTGCGTGTTGCTCTCCAACGAAACGGGACAGGTCGGTCCGAAAATCCTTGCAGAGGGGATGTACCATTTTCCGGAATCTACGGGGTTGATGGGCTTCGACCTGACAGATCGGGGATTTAAGATGGTACTGGAGCCGGATGTCCCACATGCCATCGGTCGGAATTTCCAGCAATTCCTCGGGCCGTTCCTGGCGCAGTCTGGCCTCGACCGGACCGATCTCAGACATTTAATCTTTCACCCTGGCGGGAGAAAGATCGTGGAAACCGTATCGGACCTCTTCCGGGATCAGTCCGCCAATTTGGATAAAACCCGGGAAGTCCTGCGCAACTACGGGAACATGAGCAGCGCTACGGTTCTCTATGTTTTACAGGCTTTTTTGGAGGATGCCGACCTGCCGCCCGGCCCCGCCCTCATCCTGAGCTTCGGCCCGGGGTTTACTGCTCAACGGATGCTAATCGAGTTCTCGTAGCTTGATTTTAATTCTGAATTAAAAGTTTTATATACAGATATATATAGATTTTATGTTAACTAATACTTCAAGTGATTGCGCTCTGGTTTTGGGTGGCAGTAAAGGCCTGGGACTGGCAACGGTGGAGAAGATCGCAGCTGCTGGTTTCCCGGTGGCAGTCCTGCATCGGGACCCCCGGAAAGATTTGGATGCCGTCCGCGGGCATTTTGATGCCTTGAAAGAGCAGGGTGCCCAATTGTTGCACCAAAACACAGATGCCATTGGGGAAGAGGGGAGAGGCCAGTTTCTGCAAGTCCTCGAAACCTGGCTCGAACCTGGTCGGAAAATTGGGCTGGTTGTATTCAGTATTGCCAAAGGCAACCTGAAGCCCATGGTTGCCTCAGACGGCCTGACGGGGCGGGACCTGGCCATCACTTCGGAAGCCATGGCCTTTGCGTTTTACGACTGGGCCCGGGAATTGAAGGGTCGCGGCCTGCTGGGGAAAGGAGCCAGCCTGGTCGCATTTACCAGCGAGGGCAGCCAACGGGTATTGCCGGCCTATGGGGCCGTGGGCACGGCCAAAGCGGCCCTGGAAGCCCTGGTCCGCCAGATGGCCGTTGAATGGGCGCCGGAGGGGATTCGCGTCAATTGCCTGCAGGCAGGGGTGACCCAGACGGATTCGTTGATGCGCATCCCCGGGGTAAGTAAATTGCTCGATCGCGCCAGCCGCCGCAACCCGAGTGGGCGCCTGACCCGACCCTCCGACGTTGCCGATGCCGTGTACCTGCTCAGCCAGCCCGAATCGGCCTGGATCACGGGGAATGTCATATGTGTGGATGGAGGGGAGCGACTCTGTTAGAGCCCGTAAAAAGCTATTCCGAGACCAATGACGATGCGATGAATGAAGAATTAAAGGAAATATTGAAACGACTGCCCTACGCGGACCCGTTCCGGTTTGTGGACGAACTGGGGGCAATCTCCGAAACCGGGGCCGCAGGCCGGTATACATTCCGGCCGGAAAGTTGGTTCTACCCGGGCCACTTTCCCGGCAACCCGGTTACCCCGGGGGTAATCCTCACCGAATGTTGTGCGCAGATCGGGTTGGTTTGCCTAGGAATTTTCCTTTTGGGGGCATCTGTGGACACAGAACCCACATCGTCTTCCGCCTTTGCATTGACAGATTCCCAGATGGACTTTTTGCTGCCCGTTTACCCGGGCGAGACTGTCCGTGTAGTGAGTGAGAAGCAATATTTTCGATTCGGGAAGCTGCGTTGCGATGTACGTATGTACAAAGCGGACGGACAATTAGCTTGCAAGGGCCGGCTCTCGGGAATGATCCAAAATTCCGCAGAATGAACCGACGCGTCGTGATAACCGGACTGGGCATTTGTGCCCCGAATGCCATAGGTACAAAAGATTTCCAGGAGGCCATGCAAAATGGGAGGACCGGGGTTCGGTACATCGAGGAGCTTTCCCGGTTGGGGTTTCGATGCCCGATGGGGGCAGCCCCGGAGATTTCCGGGGAAATCCTGGAAAAGTCCTTCAGCAACCTGGAGCGCCGGGGGCTGACAGCATCCGGCCTGATATACGGGGCACTTGCAGGCATGGAGGCATGGGAAGACGCCCGTTTGCCCCAGGCAGGTGCGGAGGAGCCGGATTGGGATTCCGGGGTACTATTCGGAACCGGCCTGTTGGGAACCGACACCTTCCGTGCTGCCATTGCGCGTGTCGATGCCGGCGAGGTGCGTCGGCTGGGCAGTACGACCGTCCCCCAGATCATGGCGAGCGGGGCGAGTGCCTGGCTTTCGGGGAAACTCGGGTGCGGGAACTGGTCCGGGGCCAATTCCTCGGCTTGCAGTACAGGGGCCGAGGCGTTGTTACTGGCTTGCTGGCATATTCGCAGCGGTCGTGCCCAGCGCATGCTCGCCGGGAGCTGCTCGGATTCCGGCCCTTATATCTGGGGCGGGTTTGATGCGATGCGTATTTTATCCTCGGCCGACTCCGCAAAACCAGAAAGTGCCTGTCGCCCCCTCTCGGCCTCCGCCACGGGTTTTGTCCCCGGGTCGGGGGCCGGTGCCCTGGTGCTGGAATCCCTCGAGAGCGCAAATGCCCGGGGCGCCCGTATTTATGCGGAAATACTGGGGGGATCCGTCAATAGCGGGGGCCAGCGGGGAGGAGGTACGATGACGGCAGCCAATGCTCAGGGTGTGTTACGGTGTATCCGCGGTGCGCTGGCAGATAGCAGGGTCGACGCAGATTCCATCGACCTGATCAACGGCCACCTGACGGCCACTGCCCGGGATCCGGACGAAATCGACGGATGGTGTGAAGCCCTGGGCCGGTCCGGCAGTGATTTTCCATTGGTCAACTCCTGCAAGGACCTGTTGGGCCACGGCCTGGCCGCATCGGGAAGCATGGAAGCCGTGGCGTCCGTCCTGCAACTGGCAGACCAGGTAGTATACGGCAATACGAATGCCGAAGACCTCCACCCGGAAATCGCCAGGCGCATCGATCGCTCCCGTGTCCCCACAACGAGTCGCCCTGCAAATCTGAATTATGTGGCAAAAGCCAGTTTCGGTTTCGGCGATGTGAATGCATGTATTATTTTTAGACGATTTCAACCTTGAGAGCAAACAATCCGGAGCCCAAGCAACCCTGAGCCCAGTCAACCCAGGGCCCAAGGAACCCTGATCCAAATAACGAACGCCCATGAAAACACACCCGCACTACGAAACCCTGCAGCAAATTATCCGGCCCTACCTGCCCGAAGATGTGGATCCGGATGCGGTAGGCCCGGACAGCCACCTGGTGGCCGACCTGAATATCAATTCGGCCCATCTGGTGGATATTGTCCTGGATGTTGAGGATCGCTTTGATATCCGCCTGGAAGATGCGGATATGCAGGAGATGGGCACCGTAGCGGATGCGCTGGGGGTTATCGATTCCAAGTTAAAAAACCCCTGAAGGCCGATGAATAGTCCCTTCAGGGAGCGCGGCTAGGATTCGTCCAGCCCGGCCGAATTCGCCTCGAAGAACTGGACGAGTTCGGACGGGGTGCTGAGCTGTCCGATGCGATCCCCGCTAACCACAATCGGGTATTGCAACAATACGGGGTTCTCATTGAGCATCTTCAGCCAGTCATCCGGGTGCAGGTTCCCGCTCCCCGTATCCGGGGCATCGGGATGGTCCACAGCCAGTAATTCGTCAAACGGCTTGTCGAGCCGATCCTTCAAACTCACCCAAAGCGTATTGCCGAGCTTTGTTTTGGAAATATCCAGGTCCTGAATCGCCTTGTTGGAGCCCTGGAGATACCCCAAAGCCTGTTTTCCCAATCGGGTTTCTGAATTGTAAATCAGTGTAAGCTGCTTGTCGTCAGTTGCCAAAACGCTCATTGCATTTTAATAGGTTAAACACCCGGCCTTTACCGGCTTTTCATTTTTTCCTTCCGCTTGCGGAGTTGCCGCTCTAAATCATCGGCAGCCTCGGCGATGGAAGCCTCGTAACTCCCCGTACTGGCCTCCGCGAATAACCGCGGACCGGGAATACTCAACCGGATATTGCAGATTTTACCCGTATCGGGTTCGGAGGTATTTTCCTTTTTGAAAAAGATATCGGCCCTTACGATAAAATCGTATTTATCGACCATTTTTTCGACTTTTTTACCAGCCATTTGCTCGAGTCTCAGGCTCGCCTTGACCCCGTCGTATTCAAAATTGATATCCATATCCATTATTTACGAGAAAGATACATTCCCGGGGCCCCTTTTCCAAATATTCCGCCTTGTAAAATGCGCCGGATTGCGAGATGGGGAAGCCCTCCATATGTTAACGAAAAGATAAGTAAGGGAAATCCTTAGGTAAGGAAATCCGAACATGGCAGAAAATTCGTAACTTTTATACATAGCAATCCAAAAACTCCCAGTTTATGTCTACGCTCACGAACCAACACGGCACAAGGGACAGCCGCATCCCGGGAAGCGAGCGGATCAAGCGATTGCTGCGGGAATCCGGACATCTGCGTGCCCTGATCGCTGGCTATCACTGCGAACCCCGAACAGAACAGCAATTTATTATTCGGAATTCCCTGATCGAACGGTTGCGCAGCTTCGATTCGGCTTGCCGGCAATCGGACAATCGCTCCCTGCCACCTGAACTCCAGCAGGTATTCAGCAAACTACAGCACGACACTTTTGCCTACATTCGGGATGCCCGGGTCTGATCTATGCGCCCGGCACATCCTTGTCCGGCCCCGGCAGTTCGCCGTCTGGCTTGTCGGATGTTAAAACAGACGTCAGGATACCGGTTCCCAGGCTGACCACAATGACCGAGAGGGAAATCCATTCGGGCACTTCTACCTGGTGGGCAAATAACATTTTCAGGCCCACAAAGGCCAGGATCACCACCAGGCTGTAATTGATATGCCGGAATTTCTGCAGCATCCGCGATATTAAAAAGTACATGGACCGCAGCCCGAGGATGGCCAGGATATTGGAACTGAACACCAAGAAGGGGTCGGCCGTTATGGCCAGGATGGCCGGGATGCTGTCCAAAGCAAACAGGATGTCGGTCAGTTCGATGACTACCAGGGCGACAAACAGGGGGGTAGCAGCCCGGATGCCCATTCGCCGGATAAAAAAATCGTGACCATGCATATGCGAAGTCACCGGGAAAATCCTTTTCACCTGTCGGAATACCAGCGACTTCTTCGGGTCGAACTCCTGCTCATGGGAACGGAGCATTTTGTAGGCGGTATACAGCAGGAATACCCCGAAAACGTAAATTATCCAATCGAATTTATTGATCAATGCCACTCCGAAAATGATCATGATCCCCCGGAAAACAATGGCCCCCAGGATTCCCCAGAACAGCACGCGGTGCTGGTAAATCGGGGGGATTGAGAAGGAAGAGAAGATTACGGCGATGACAAATACGTTGTCGATGCTCAGGGATAGCTCAATGAGGTACCCTGTGATGTACTTGAGCATTGCGTTGCCCGGGGTCAGCCCGGTGGGGTTTTCCACCATCCCTTCGGAGAACAACCAGTAAACCACCCCGCTGAACCCCAGTGCGACCGACACCCAAAGACTCGTCCAGGCAGCGGCCTCCTTGGAGCGGATGATGTGGTCTGTTTTGTTGAAGACGCCCAGGTCCAGGGCAAGAAAAATAACTATCAGGGCTATAAAAAGTACCCATATCAGCATATGCCATTCCAATTTAGCGCAAAGATACACATCCCGGGCAATTGCCACGGCTCAATCAGCAGAGGTCTTCGCTTTTTAACGAAATCCATGCAGTACCCCTACAAGAATCCGATGCCTACCGCGCCAGTCGTCCAGCCCGTCGCAAGCGGTAATTGCTATAGGTCAGTAGGACCAGGGACAGGGCTCCGCAAATAAAAAATCCCTGGAAGAGCGGCAGGGCGGAAGTCACTACAAAACTGCCGATCAACGCACTGATGGGCACGGACATTAGGGTCGCTATAAATCCTGTTATCGCAGCACCGATCCCGGCGATATGGCCGAGTGGTTCCATAGCCATGGAACGGAGGTTTCCGAAAAGGAAGCCTACGGTAAAAAATTGCAGGGCCAGGAATACCATTAAAAAAGCCATGTGCGGGTTGTTCCCATTGGCAAATAACAGGGCGTAACACAGCGAATTAACGGTAAAACCCACAAGGGAAACGGTGATCAGGCGTCGCATACCAAACCGGATCACCAGCCAACCGTTGATCAGTGTTGCCGTACCGATAGTAATGGCCAGCCCGGCAAACAGGAATGGGAACATTTCCGGCATCTGGTACTGCACTTCAAAAATTTGTTGGGAGGTACTCAGGTACACCAGGAACGAGCCGGTGATAAATCCCCAGATCAGCGTAAATAACATGGTCCGACGGTAGGCGAGAACTTCCCGGAAACCGCTGAATATGCGATTGAAACGGAAGGTGTTCCGGTTTTCGCGGGGGAGCGTTTCGGGCTGTCGCCTCCAGAACCATAGGGAAACCAGCAGGCTGAAGAACACCTGCAGGTAGAAAATAGCCTCCCATCCCAGGGAGTCCAGTACCAGTTTGCCAAAAGCGGGTGCCACTACGGGGACTAGGATGAAAACCACGGTTACAAATGACATAATCCGCGCCATATAATCCCCGCTGAAGCGGTCCCGGATCATGGCAATGCTGATAGTCCGGGGGGCAGAGAGGGACATACCCTGGAGGATCCTGCCCACAATCATCAATTCCAGGCTTTTGGCCATGACACACAGGGCGCTGGCTCCGATGAAAATGGCAAACCCGATATAGACCACCGGTTTTCGTCCCACGCTATCCGATATCGGGCCAAAGAGGAGCGGGCCCGTACCCATGCCGAGGAAAAACAGGGTAATCAACAACTGGTTGGCCGCGGGATCTTCATTACCCACCGCGATACCAATGATGTCCAGTGCCGGCAACAAAGCGTCCAGGGCGAGTGCCACAATCGACATGAGTGCCGCCATCAGGGCGATGAACTCCGTGTGGTTCCCGCGATTGTTCTCCATGCGGGCAAAGGTAGGGATTCCCATGCTCCGGATGACGACCACGCCAGCAGGGATTACGCCGTTCAACCGGGTCTAGAAGACCTCAAATACATAACCCAGAAGCCAATAGAGGATCAGAAATACAACGACGGTGCCGATGCACCCGCACTTGCCCCCGCCGATTTTTTTGGCCCCTATCCCGGCCAGGATGGCCCGTAGCAGGTTTTTCATTTTTCTTCTTTTGGCTAAAGATACGTCAGCCGGCGGTGTATGCGGAGCCTTCACGTTGCAAAATGCGCCCGATCGGCGGGCATCAATGACCCAAACAGGTAGAAGTCGTATCTTTCGGTATGGAAGGACAAGACCCGAGAGATGTTTGGGTCCGCGGCCCGGAAGAATTTACGGGACTCCGCCTGGAGCCCCCTAAGGAATACGCCGCGGGAGTACCGGCTATTGGCAAAGCCCTGGAACACAGTTTCCGGGAAATGGGGTTAGTCCGCTCAATAAAGCCTTTGCTGGCCCTGAACCAGCAGGGTGGCTTCGATTGCCCGAGTGGCGCCTGGCCGGATCCCG
>CAXQQM010000221.1:0-7536 GCA_964226055.1 Robiginitalea sp.
GCATTGTCCATGTTCTCCTTTGTACTGTCCAGAATAAATTGAATGTCTTCGTTCATGGTATTAACTGCATTTACCCATTACAGGTTGACAACCGTTCCGATATTCTCGCCGGAAACGATCTTCATCAGGTTTCCTTGTTTGTTCATGTCAAATACGACAATCGGCAGCTCGTTTTCCTGGCTCAGGGTGAAGGCCGTGGTATCCATGACTTTCAGGCCGCGGCTCAGGACATCCTTGAAGCTGATACTGTCGAATTTGGTGGCGGATTTATCCTTTTCCGGGTCGCTGGAGTAGATGCCGTCTACCCGGGTCCCTTTCAGGATCACGTCTGCCTCGATTTCGATGGCGCGCAACACCGCTGCCGAATCTGTGGTAAAGTACGGGTTGCCCGTACCCCCGCCGAAAATGACGACCCGCCCCTTCTCCAGGTGCCGCATGGCGCGGCGGCGGATGAAGGGTTCGGCCACCTCATTGATCTTGATGGCCGACTGCAACCGCGTATCCAGCCCCTTGTCCTCCAGGGCGGACTGCAGCGCCAGGCCGTTGATGATGGTGGCGAGCATCCCCATGTGGTCTCCCTGGACGCGGTCCATCCCGTTACTCGCCCCGGCCACCCCGCGAAAGATGTTTCCACCGCCAATGACAATGGCAACCTCCACGCCTTTTTCGACAACTGCCCGTATTTCCTCAGCATACACGGCCAGCCTGCTGGGGTCAATGCCGTAAGACCGGTCGCCCATCAGGGCCTCGCCGCTGAGTTTTAGAAGGATTCGTTTGTACTGCATGGGGTGTTGCTTGGTTTGCGAACAAAAATAATCAAAAATTATTAGCCGGTATGGGCCCTGAGGCCCCGTTAAAGTGCCAAATTAATCTAAAAACCAGGGGGAATCACGATTAATTTCTATATCCTTGCCAAAATCCAATATACATTATGAAAATTCGGTTTTACCACCTGATTCTATCCATCCTACTGGTGGGTTGCAGCGCCACCAGAAACCTCCCGACCGCGGGGGAAACCCCCATTGAGGCCAGCATCGACCTGGTGGAGGTAAGCGATGACCGGGTGCGCGTTTCCCTGGACCCCGGGGCGTTTATCGCAGGGGAGGTGCGCTTCTATATCCCCAAGACGGTCCCGGGCACCTATAGCGAGGATAACTACGGACGTTACGTGGAGGACCTTGCGGCTTTTGACTACAAGAATAACCCGATGCCCGTGGTCCGGGTGGACGACAACACCTGGTCCATCTCCGGCGCCCGGGAACTGGACCGTATCACCTACTACGTCAATGACACCTACGACGTGGAATCCGTCGGGGACCCGGCCCCGTTTTCCCCCGCGGGGACCAATATCCTGGCCGGGGAACACTATATGCTGAACCTCCACGGGTTTGTCGGCTATTTTGAGGGCCTGAAGGAACAACCCTATACGCTGAGTCTCCGGATGCCGGAGGGGCTGTATCCGTCCACATCCCTCCGTGGCGAAGCCGGTGAAGACGGGACGATGGTTTATAGCGCCTCCCGGTACTTTGAGGTTATCGACAACCCGATCCAGGTTTCCGGGGAGCCGCCGGTCTCCTTCCAGGTGGGTGATATCACGGTGAATATAAGTGTCTATTCCCCCAACGGCACGTATTCGGCTGCTTCCTTCCAACCCGCCATGGAGCGGATGATGCAGGCCCAAAAAACCTTCCTGGGGGACATCGATGGCACGGAGCAATACAACATCCTGCTTTACCTTTCGACACTCGACAGCGACGACGCCCGCGGTTTTGGGGCCCTGGAGCACCACAGTTCCACCATTGGGGTCTTTCCGGAACAGCTTCCGGCTGCCCAGCTCGAGGAGGCATTGGTCGACGTGATATCCCATGAATTCTTCCATATCGTCACCCCCCTGAATGTCCATTCGGAGGAGATACAGTACTTTGATTATAACGACCCGAAAATGTCGCGCCACCTCTGGATGTATGAAGGGACCACCGAGTATTTTGCCAACCTCTTCCAGATTCACCAGGGGTTGATTACCGAAGAGGATTTCTACCGCCGCCTGGTCACTAAAATCCGGAATGCCTCCAATTACAACGATTCGCTTTCCTTTACCGAGATGAGCCGGAATGTACTGGAGGAGCCTTACGAAGCAGAGTATGCCAACGTGTATGAAAAAGGGGCGCTGATCAATATGGCCCTGGATATCCGGCTGCGGGAGCTGAGCGGGGGCACGTACGGCGTCTTGTCGCTCATGAAGGAACTCTCGGCCAAATACGACGAGGATACCCCGTTCCGGGACGAGGCCCTCTTTGATGAAATTGTGGGGATGACCTACCCGGAGGTCCGGGATTTTTTCCAGGCGCACGTCATCGGGAACACGCTGATAAACTACGAGGCCTACCTGGATAAAGTGGGCCTGGATTTTGGGGAGCAGGAAGTTGAAAGCGGGATTTTCCTGAAGGACATGCAATCGCAGATGCCCTTTATCGATGTAGACCCGGACAATACGGATCACATCTTCCTGCGCAGCGACATTCCGCTGAATACGTTCTTCACCGGCCTGGGCGCTCAGGGGGGAGACGTCCTGAAAAGCATCAATGGCACGGAGGTGACCCTCAATGCCATGCGGATGCTCATCGGCCAGAGCTTTGGCTGGGGCCCGGAAACCGAGGTGGGCATGGTGGTGGAACGGGACGGGGAGGAAGTCGTCCTGGAAGGCACTGTGGGGAACCCGACGGTGTCCGAACTGCTGATCCAGCCCGACCCGGAAGCCCCGGCTGAGGTTGTGCGCCTCAGGGAGGCCTGGTTGAAGGGGTAGGGAAGAAGGTGCCCGAATAATCCACGGCTTGTACCGGCCGACGGAATTTGCGACGAGGCATAAAAAAAGCCTCCCCGGGCAGGGGAGGCTTTTTTACTGTGGATACAGCGCGGTTTACCCAAGGGCAACGCGCTCAAAACCGGTGACCTTCAGGTCTTTCCCGGCAGTTTGCACATATTGGGCAACGCTCATCTTGCTATCCTTGATAAAGTCCTGGTTCACCAGTGTATTATCCTTGAAAAAGCGCTTGAGCTTGCCTTTGGCAATATTGTCGAGCATCGCCTCCGGCTTGCCCTCCTCGCGGAGTTGGTCCTTGGCAATCTCGATTTCCTTGTCGATGGTCTCCTGGTCCACCCCGCTCTCGTCCAGGGCAACCGGGTTCATGGCGGCAGCCTGCATGGCCACGTCCTTGGCCACCTCGGAAGCGCCGTCCACTTCGGCGGACAAGCCCACAAGCGTGGCAATCTTGTTCCCCGCGTGGATGTACGAGCCTACATACGGAGCGCTGAGGCGGCGGAAATCCCCGATCTCGATTTTTTCGCCGATAACGCCGGTTTGCTCGATGAGCTTTTCCTGTACGCTAAGCCCACCGAAATCGGCGGCTAGCAGGTCTTCTTTGCTGCTGTGGTCCAGGGCGATCTCTGCCAGTTTCTGGGCCAGGGATACAAACGTATCGTTTTTGGCCACAAAGTCGGTCTCGCAGTTCAGGGAAACGATCACACCTTCGGTGTTTGAATCATTGACCCTGGCGATGGCAGCTCCTTCGGACGAATCGCGGTCTGCGCGCTTGGCAGCCACCTTCTGACCTTTTTTACGAAGGATTTCGATGGCTTTGTCGAAGTCTCCCTCGGCTTCCACCAACGCATTTTTACAGTCCATCATGCCTGCACCGGTAGATTTTCTCAATTTATTTACCTCAGAGGCGGTAATCTTAACCATGTTCTTTATGAATTTGAGGGGGGCGGTAACCCCCCGTTTTGTTAAATAAAATATTCCTGGCTGAAAGCGGGTTTATTCAACCCCGCCCTTGGCCTTTTCCTGCCACTCTCCGAGTTCGTCCCACTTCCCGTCAGCAGCCATTTTGGCCTGCTTCGGCCAGCTTTCCGGATCCAGGTGCGCCATGCGCGAACTGGCTTCCGTAAGGATTTCCTTGATGGCGTCCGGCTTGGTGCCGGCCAGGGCGGAATAGGTGCTTATCCCGGCATTGGTCAGGGCTTCGGCAGCTTTGGGGCCGATTCCTTCAATTTTCGTCAGGTCTTCGGCTTTGCTATCGGTCGCTTTCTCGGCGGCGGCTTCTTTTTTGGCCGGGGCTTTTTCCTCCTCTTTTTGCTCCTTCTCAGCAGCTTTCGGCTGTTCGATCGGGGAGTCGGATTTTACGGTTTCAGGCTCCGCTTCATTCTCGGCCTTCACCTCTTTTTCAGCTGGCTTTTCCTTCTCAACCACCGGTGCGGACTCAATCTCCTTGGTCTGCTTCGCCGGGGCCGGTTCCTTTTCGGTCCTGGCAACGGCCGGGGCTTTTTCAACCACGTCCGTATCGGCATCCCTGCCTTCTTTCTCGGAGGATTTTTCGGATTTGCGCTCGGCAAGCCCGTCGGCGACAAATTGGGTCACCTGGCTCATGATCACCTCGATGGATTTTGAGGCGTCGTCATTGGCAGGGATCACGAAATCGATCGGGCGCGGGTCCGAGTTGGTATCCACCATGGCGAAGATGGGGATGTTCAGTTTCTGGGCCTCTTTCACGGCGATGTGCTCCCGCATGGTGTCCACCACGAAGAGGGCACCCGGCAGGCGCGTCATGTCCGCGATGGAACCGAGGTTCTTTTCCAACTTGGCGCGGAGCCGGTCTACCTGCAGGCGCTCTTTTTTGGAAAGTGTATTGAAGGTTCCGTCTTTTTTCATCCGGTCGATAGAAGCCATCTTCTTCACCGCCCGACGGATAGTGACGAAGTTTGTCAGCATCCCGCCCGGCCAGCGCTCGGTGATATACGGCATATTCACCTCGGCTACCTTCTGGGCAACGATGTCCTTGGCCTGCTTCTTGGTGGCGACAAAAAGGATTTTGCGCCCGGAAGCGGCGATTTTTTTGAGGGCTTCGCCAGCTTCGTCCAGCTTGGCGACGGTCTTGTTCAGGTTGATAACGTGGATCCCGTTGCGCTCCATGTAGATATAGGGAGCCATGTTGGGATTCCACTTGCGTGTGAGGTGGCCAAAATGCACCCCAGCCTCTAACAGGTCTTTTACTTCAGCTTTTACAGCCATTTTTGAAAACTTAGTTTACGTTCTTTGAATGAGCAATGGCCGAGTGGTAGTCCCGATCCGTAAGGATGGTACATGCCTCCGCCATTTAGATGCTAAACTAAATGGGTCCCTGTCCCGGGATTTCCGGATCAGGGGGTAACTAGTCTCTCCGAAGAGATCGTTTCAAGGAACTTGGGTTATTGAAATAATATAAAGGGTACCCCCTGCCTGCGGCGGGGGGTACAGGGTATTAACGTTTGGAGAACTGGAACTTCTTCCGGGCTTTTTTCTGGCCGTACTTCTTGCGTTCCACCATTCTCGGGTCCCGGGTCAGGAGGCCTTCCGGCTTCAGGGTGGCCCGGTGCTCCTCGTCAATCTCGCACAAAGCGCGGGAAAGTGCCAGGCGCACGGCTTCCGCCTGCCCGGTGATACCCCCGCCAAATACGTTGACGCTTACATCGTAATTGTTTTCGTTTTCCGTCAGGGTGAAAGGTTGTTTCACCTTGTATTGAAGTGTTGCCGTCGGGAAGTATTCCGCCAGGTCTTTTTTGTTCACAGTGATGGAGCCATTGCCCTGGGAAACATATACCCGTGCCACAGCTGTTTTCCTCCTGCCGATTTTATGAATCACCTCCATTATCTAAGGTCGTTAAGATTGATTGCTCTGGGTTTTTGTGCTTCCTGGTCGTGCTGCTCGCCTGCGTAGACCCGCAGGTTCCGGAACAGGTCGGCCCCGAGGCGGTTTTTCGGGAGCATGCCCTTGACGGCTTTCTCGACCAGTGCAGTCGGGTTTTTCTCGTGCAGTGTGCGCGCATTCTGGACGCGCTGGCCGCCGGGATAGCCGGTATACCGGATGTATTCTTTGGCATCCCATTTATTTCCGGAAAGGGAAATTTTCTCGGCGTTGATCACCACGACGTTGTCGCCGCAATCCACGTGAGGCGTAAAGTCCGGCTTGTACTTTCCCCTCAGGATTTTGGCCACTTTGGAGGCGAGCCTTCCCAGGGTCTGCCCCTCGGCATCCACCAGCAGCCATTCCTTCTGAACGGTGCTTTTGTTGGCGGATTTGGTTTTGTAGCTTAATGTATCCACTACCTATTTCTTTTATGCATTAAACACTTCAATCCCGAATAACGGGCTGCAAATGTACGATTAATAAGTTGAATTACAAATGCCTGTCCGGCAATATTTTTTTGCCTGCCTGCATCTTTTTCAGGCGCTGCGGGGCGGCAGTGTTAAAAGCGGCTAAATTACGGTTTAACTTGTAACAGTTGACTTTTTTCGGGGTCTTTTATTACAGACATCAATCAACTGACAGCCATGACCAGATTCTCCACAGCCCTGCTGTGTACACTGGGCATTATCGCCCTTTCCCGGGGGCAGGATACCGCTGAAATCCCGGAACCCGAACCTCCTTCCAGCGCCGTTTCTGCCGATGAAGTCCCGAAACGCACCTATATCACTACTGCAATCGGCGCGGAGAGCACCCCTGCGATTGACGGTATTCTGGATGAACCGGTCTGGACGCGGGTGGAATGGGCCGGGGATTTTATCGAACAGCGGCCAGACGAAAACACGCCCCCGGCCCAGCAGACCCGGTTCAAAATCCTCTACGACGCCAAGAACCTGTACGTGGGAATACGGGCCTTTGACACCGAACCGGATAAAATCGTCAAACGCCTCTCCAGGAGGGACGGTTTTGACGGGGACTGGGTGGGCATCTTTATCGACAGCTACCACGACAAGCGGACGAACTTCGGGTTTATCGTGTCTGCGGCCGGGGTTAAAGGGGATGTCTTTGGCTCCAACAACGGGAACAACGAAGACGATACCTGGAACCCTATCTGGTATGTGAAGACCCGTACGGATGCGGAGGGCTGGACTGCCGAGATGCGTATCCCCATGAGCCAGTTGAAGTTCAGCGAGGCCCCGGAACAGGTATGGGGGCTGCAGGTGATGCGCAGGTTCTTCCGGGACGAGGAGCGGTCGGTCTGGCAGCGACTCCCTGTGGATACCCCGGGATTTACCAGCGAATTCGGCCTGCTAACGGGCCTGAGGAATATCGAGTCGCAAAACCAGTTGGAAATCCAACCCTATACGGTGGCCAAGAGCGAGACGTTTGAACCCCAGGCGGGGAACCCCTTTGAGGACGGGAGCGCTACCAGCCTCACCGGGGGGCTGGATGCCAAGATTGGCATAACCAACGACCTGACCCTGGACTTGACCATCAACCCGGATTTCGGACAGGTGGAAGCCGATCCATCGGCTATTGCCCTGGACGGGTTCCAGATCTTTTTCCGCGAACAGCGCCCGTTTTTTATCGAGAACAAGAACATTTTTGACTACCCCGTGTCCCCGTCCCAGGCGGGCAACACCTTTGGCTCGGACAATGTGTTCTATTCCCGCCGGATTGGCCGCAGCCCCCAGGGGTTTCCCGAAACTGCGGACGGGGAATTCGTGGACCAGCCGGCTACCACGCCCATCCTCGGCGC
>CAXQQM010000222.1:0-28281 GCA_964226055.1 Robiginitalea sp.
CTCACGCCCACCAATACTACAATGCAAAACAAGAAGAACCAGGCCGCGAAAATCAGGTAATTCACGGCCCCCAGGGTATGCAGCCAGCTGCCCGGCTCCAGGTGGTCCTTGGCGAGTTCCAGGGAGATACGCAGGGCACCCCCCAGGAATCCGACAATCAGGGTGACAAAAGCCCCCTGGGCGTTGACCCGCTTCATGAAGATCCCCAACAGGAATACCGCCGCAATGGGCGGTGCGATATAGGATTGAACGCTCTGCAGGTATTCGTACAGGACCCCGGAGATATTCGCCATGATCGGGATCCAGATAATCCCGATGACCACCACGATGGCCGTGGCTATCTGCCCGGTGCGGACCAGCTTTTTCTCCGGGGTACCCGGCCGGAGCTTTTTGTAGATGTCCACGGTGAACAAGGTAGAGCAGGAGTTGAATACGGAAGCCAGCGAGCTCATCAGGGCAGCGAGCAGCCCGGCCGCTACCAGGCCGCGTAGTCCGGAGGGGAGCAGGTTGCTCATCAGCACCGGGAACGCCTCGTCGGGGTTGTCCCAGTGCAGTTCTCCCCGCATTTTCAGTGTGAGTGCGATTACGCCCGGGATCAGGAACAGGAAGACCGGCATCAGTTTGAGGAGGGCGCCAAAGATGGTGCCCCGTCGCCCCTCCTTGATGTTTTTGGCGGTCAGTGCCCGCTGGACGATGTACTGGTCCGTACACCAGTACCAAATCCCCACGATCGTGCTCGAGATGATTAGCCAGGGCCAGGGGAAGTCAGGGTCCGTGGCGGACCGCCACATATTCAGGTATTCCGGGGAAACTGTTTCCCGCATGCTTTCCCAGCCGCCCACACGGTCCAATCCGATGACCGTCAGGGCGGCGGCACCGAGCACCAGGATAATCGCCTGCAGGGTTTCCGTGTAGACGACGGCCCGCATCCCGCCCAGGACGGTATAGATGCCTGTGAGGACCACGGTGGCAATCGCCCCGGTCCAGAAATCGATGCCCAGGAGGGCGGAGACCACCACGCCCCCGGCATAGATGGTCACGGAGATCTTGGTGAGCACATAGGCCACAATAGAAAATACGGACAGGATCCACCGCGCGCGGGCATCAAAGCGCTTCTCTAGGAATTCGGGCATGGTAAAGACCCCGGCCCGGGCGTAAAACGGGAGGAACACCCACCCGAGCAACAAGACGATCCAGGCGTGGATTTCATAAATGAGCATCGGGAGTTTGTCACTGGCCCCTGTACCCGCCAGGCCAACCACGTGTTCCGAACCGATATTGGACGCAAAAATGGAAGCGCCCACCACAAACCATCCGACGTTACGGCCGGCCAGGAAGTAGTCTTCGGTATTGTCCTTTTTTTTAAGGATCACCCAAACGGCAATCCCCAGCAGGATGGCAAAATATATCGAAATGGTTACCCAATCCAGGGAATCGAGCATTTGCATGGCGGTATCGGTTTAATTGGTTGTATGAGGTGTGTCGGTTGAAAGTCTGAAGCGCGTATGGGAGCGATAAGTCTGTCCGGGATCCAGCCGCACCGAAGGGAATGCCTCCTGGTTGGGGGAGTCCGGGTAGTGCTGGGTTTCCAGGCAGAAGCCGCTGCGTTTCCCGTAGGTCCCGCCTCCTTTGGCGGGAAGCGACCCGTCCAGGAAATTGCCCGTATAGAACTGCACCCCGGGCTCATCGGTGGATACCTCCAGCTTTCGCCCGGTAGGCGGGTGTACCACTGTGGCAAATTGACGGAAGCCAGCGTCCGGATTGCTGAGTACCCAGCAATGGTCGTAGCCTCCTCCCATAGCGATTTGTTCATTTGCCGCATCGATATCTTCCCCGATGGGTTTGGGCGCCGTAAAATCAAAAGGCGTCCCGGATACCGGCCGGATTTCGCCCGTTGGGATCAGCCCTTCGTCAACGGGCAGGTAGGCACCGGCCCGCAGGGTAAGCACGTGGTCCCCGATGGGTTGGGAGAAGTCGGCCGAAAGGTTAAAATATACATGCTGCGTGAGGTTTACAATAGTCGGGGCATCCGTCCTGGCCTCGTATTGGATATCCAGTTCCCCGGCTTCCGTGAGTGTGTAGGTGATTGCCACGTCCAGGTTTCCCGGGTACCCTTCTTCCCCGTCCGGGCTCGTGTACGTAAGGACAGCCGTATTGTTTTCCGGCCCGTCCGGCAACCGAACTTCCCACAGGACTTTGTCGAATCCCTTAACCCCTCCATGCAGGTGGTTATCCCCATTGTTTTTGGCCAGCGAATAGGTTTCCCCGTCCAGGGTGAATTCCCCACCGGCGATCCGGTTGCCATAGCGCCCCACCAAGGCCCCGAAAAACGGGTGCCCCTCCAGGTAGGGTTCCAAACTGTTGAACCCCAGGACGACATCCTGGTAGTTTCCGTTCGCATCCGGGGCCGACCAGTAGGTGATGATCCCGCCGTAATTTATAAAACGCAGCTCCATGCCGGAGGCGTTCCGCATGGTATAGCGGGTAACCTCCCGACCGTCTTTGAGCTGGCCGAACGGCTGGATTTCAATATGCGGTTTGTCGCCTGCGTTTTCTTCGGCAACTTCCGGGGTGGTTGCTTTGTTCCCCTCCCGGCAGCCCGTCGCCAGGAGCAGGGTGGCACACATCAGAAGGGCCGTGAAGCAGTTTCGTGGAATTGAGGTCATCGGTTGTTGTTTTTATTCATTGGTTTGTCCAATCCGGTTGCCGTTTGGCCCTGGCGGCTCTGATATTCCAGCGTACCCTATTGCCCGGCTGGGATGCTGCCTACATCCCGTGGCGGAACAGGTGAAAATACGCTTCGTTTGCCCGGATTTGTTCCTTGAATGCCCGAATCCGGGTATCCCGGTCGATAACGAGCAATTCGATGTCGAAAATTTCGGAAAAATCTTCCATAAATTCAGTAGTCAGGGCCTGCGAATATACCGTATGGTGGGCGCCCCCTGCCAGGATCCAGGCGGTGGCCGCTGCCTCCAGGTCCGGTTTCGGGTCCCAGAATACCCGGGCAACCGGGAGTTTCGGCAGGTCCGCCATCGGGGCGACGGCCTCCACTTCATTGACGACAAGCCGGAATCGGTTGCCCATATCGATCAGGCAGGTGTTGATCGCCGGCCCTGGCTGGGAATTAAAGACAAGGCGCACAGGGTCTTCCCTGCCGCCGATCCGTAGCGGGTGGATTTCGCACCGGGGTTTCCCGGAAGCGATGGTGGGGCAGATTTCCAGCATATGAGACCCCAGGACCAGGCTTTTGTCTTCGCCAAAATGATAGGTGTAGTCCTCCATAAAAGTAGTCCCCCCTTCCAGCCCGGAGGCCATGACCTTCATGGCGGCCACCAGGGCGGCTGTCTTCCAGTCGCCTTCGGCGCCAAAACCGAAGCCGTCTGCCATCAAACGTTGCACGGCAATACCCGGCAATTGCCGGAATGCCCCCAGGTTTTCAAACGTATTTGTAAATGCGGAAAACCGGCCTTCCTCCAGGAAGTCGCGAATCCCGAGTTCAATTCGCGCAGCATCCATCAGGGCCTGCCGCTGTGCCCCATCCTGTTGCAGGGCGGGGGACAGGGTGTACTCCGCCTCATAGGTTTTTACGAGTTCGGCCACCCGGGTCTCGCTCAGGTCTTCTAAACGACGGGTAATATCCGAATGGTCGTACCCGTTGATGGATACACCAAAACGGATTTGGGCTTCCACTTTGTCGCCTTCTGTTACGGCTACCTCCCGCATGTTGTCGCCGATGCGGGCCACTTTCATATTCCGGAGCGCATCGACCCCCAGGGCCACCCGGGCCCAGATTCCGAGTTTCTCCTGGACCTTCCCGGACTTCCAGTGGCCGGCTACCACTTTGCGCGACCTGCGCATGCGCGATGTCATAAAGCCGAATTCCCGGTCCCCGTGTGCCGACTGGTGCAGGTTCATATAGTCCATGTCGATGGAGTCCCACGGGATGCCGGCGTGGAATTGGGTATGGAGGTGGCAGAGGGGTTTGTGGAGTTCGCCGAGCCCGCGGATCCACATTTTGGCCGGGGAGAATGTATGCATCCAGGCGACTATCCCGATACAATCCCCATCGTTGTTGGCTTCCCGGCAAAGGGATGTGATTTTGTCCGGGGTGGTCACCACGGGTTTGAAAACCAGTGGAATGGGGAGGTGATCCGACTGGTTCAGGCTGTGGGCGATTTCCCGCGCGTCCGCTTCTACCTGGCGGAGGGTCTCCGGTCCGTAGAGGTGCTGGCTGCCGGTGACAAGCCAAAGTTCCTTGTTGGTTGGTTTCATTGCTTTGGGTGTGGTTGGTTATTGACCGTAGTAGGCATCGTCGCCGTGTTTCCGGTTGAAGTGTTTCTTGATAAGTGCGTCTTTGAGCCTGGTGGCCCCCGGGTTGATTTGCAGGGTGAGGTAGGCCATCTGCGCCACGGCTTCCAGGACGCCGCTGTTATAGACGGCCTGGGCCGCATCCCGTCCCCAGCAGAAGGGCCCGTGGTTTCCGATCAGGACCATCTCTACTTCCTCCGGCGAAAGATTCCTTTCCCGGAAGCACTCCAGGATTTGCACACCTGTGTTGTACTCGTAATTGCCCTCGATGAGGCGGTTTGCCATGGGCGGGGCGCAGGGGATGTCCCGGGTCAGGTGGTCCGCATGCGTCGTGCCGAAAATGGGGATATCCCGCTGGGCCTGGGCCCAGGCAACCGAGTATGTGGCATGGGTGTGCGCAATGCCCCCGATCCCTTGCCAGTTCTTGTACAGGAAGGCATGCGTTGCAGTATCCGAGGAGGGCCGGAGCTTCCCTTCCACTACCTGGCCGTCGTAGTCGAGGACCACCATATCTTCCGGCCGCAACTGCTCGTAGGGCACCCCGCTGGGTTTGATGGCAAAAACGCCGCGACCCCGGTCGGCCGCACTGACGTTCCCAAAAGTATGTAGAACCAGGCCCTGGGCGTTGAGTTCCATATTCGCCTGATAGCATTCGTTCTTAAGAGCATCGTGGAAACCTGCCATATCTAGATTTTGTGCATTCGGGTATTCCGGGTCAGGGAGGCGGCAAAGGCCCCCAGTTTTTCGTAAACGCCAAATTCTTTTTCCAGCGCGGCGGCGGCCACCGGTTCCGGCTGGTAGGTTGCCTCCACCGGGCTGCCCATGATGCGCGCCGCGGTGGGGACATCCGGATAAATGCCGGCTGCAACAGCTGCATAAATGGCCGCGCCCAGGGCCGGTGCCTGGTCGGAGGCGGCTACCGAGATGGGCCGGTTCAGCACATTGGCCAGCGTCTGCATGATAAAGCCGGATTTCCGGGCTACCCCGCCAACCCCGATAACTGCATCGATAGACACCCCTTCCGCCTCAAACCGGTCGACGATTTTTTTGGAACCAAAACAGATGGCGTGGACCAGGGCTTTGAACAGGTGGGGGGCGCTACTGCCCAGGGTCAGGTTGGTGATGGCACTTTTGACTTGTTGGTCGGCGTCCGGGGAGCGCCGGCCATTGATCCAGTCCAGGGCAATGGGCAGGCTTTCCGATAACGGGATTTGCTCCGCTGCGGCCGTGAGCTCCGGGATCAACCGGGCTGCTGCATCAGCCAACAGGGCCGCGCGTTGTTTTTCGGTGAGTGCCTGGGAATGGCAGACCACATTTTCAACAGGCCATAAAAGGACATCCCGGAACCAGGCCAGGAGGTCCCCGAAGGCCGATTGCCCGGCCTCCAGCCCGGACATTCCCGGGATTACCGATCCGTCTACCTGGCCGCATATACCCGGCACCGTCCGCTCCCGGAGCCCTGGGTCCGGAGATACCATGATATCGCAAGTGGAAGTGCCCATTACGCGTACCAGCGTGTTTTCTTCGATTTTGGCCCCGACCGCTCCGGCGTGTGCATCAAAGGTGCCAACGGCGAGGGCAGTTTGGGTTGTCAGGCCGAGTCTATTCGCCCATTCGGCACTCAGGTGCCCGGCCAGCTGGTCGGAGGGGAAAGTATCCCGGTACAGACGGCCCCGCAATGTTCCCAGATAGGGATCCAGCTGGGAGAGGAATGCCGCATCAGGCAACCCGCCCCAGGCAGCGTGCCACATGGCCTTGTGCCCCGCGGCGCACCGGCTCCTTTTGAATCCGGAGGGATCCTTCCCACCCGTAAGGAGGAATGTCATCAGGTCACAGTGCTCCATCCAGGACCAGGCAGCCTCCCTTACGGCTTCGTCTTCCCGCACAATATGCAGGATCTTGGCCCAAAACCATTCGGAGGAGTAAATCCCGCCGACATACCGGGTGAAATCCGGCCCGCCCCAGCTACGCGAAAGGGCGTTGATTTCATCTGCTTCGGCCAGGGCAGTGTGGTCTTTCCAGAGTACCATCATCGCATTCGGGTTTTCTTCAAACCCGGGCTGCAACGCCAGGGGTGTTCCGTCCTGGGTAACAGGGATCGGGGAGGAGCCTGTGGTATCGATGCAGATACCCTTAATCGCCTCGGGGCAGGCACCGCTTTTCCGAAGGACTTCGCAAATAGTGGCCTCAACCCCCTCAATATGGTCCAGGGGGTGCTGCCGGAACCGGTTGGCAGACGGGTCGCAGAATTCACCGGCCTTCCAGCGGGGATATTCAAATACGGCAGCAGCCTTTTCATTCCCGTCGGACGTATCCACAAGCAGGGCGCGGACGGAATCACTTCCGAAGTCCAAACCGATAACATACTGCTCCATGGCTACTTATTTACTTGCGGCGGCATTCCTGTTAGTTGCCTGCCGGTTCCGGGGGCGCGTCAGTTTTCAGAGAACACCAGGACGGAGAACGGTGGCAGGCTGGTAGTCAGCATCCCGTTTCGAAACCGGAAATCCCTAAAGGAAACCGGCTTGATCTTTTCCGGATTGTCAAAGCTATTGTGGTCCTGTAAGTTTCCGGAGCGCAGGATTGCCGCGTCCATATCGCCGGAGACGAGCCCTTTCAGGTTGAGGGATACCGGGTGGCTCCTGGAAGCATCGATGTTTACAAGGGAAATATGCACCTTCCCCTGGTCATCCCGGGAGGCCGATAACGAAATCGCCGGGAGCTCCTCCCCGTCCAGGGTGTATACAGGCGATTCAAATTCGGTTGCCAGCAAAGTGGCATCCTGGTGCACCTTATACATATGCATGACGTGGTAGGTGGGAGTCAACAGCATTTTTTCCTCGTCCGTCAAAATCACCGCCTGCAGCACGTTGACGGTCTGGGCGAGGTTGGCCATTTTTACCCGGTCTGCATGGTTGTTGAAAATGTTCAGTACCAGGCCCGCTATCATCGCGTCCCGCATGGTGTTTTGCTGGTATAAAAATCCCGGGTTGGTGCCGTCGACGACATCGTACCAGCCGCCCCATTCGTCTACCACCAGGTCCACGCGCCCATCCGGGTCATACCGGTCCATGATGGCCGTATGTTTTTCGATCAGCTCCTCCATCAGCCAGGAGCGTTGCATGGTCTGGAAATATTCCTTTTCGTTAAAATCCACGGAGGAACCCTTCTCGCTCCAGTCAATGACCGAGTAGTGGTGGAGGGCCACCCCCTGAAGCATGTTATGGGGGATGTTTTTCATCAGGACCTCGGTCCAGTTGTAGTCGTCGTCGCTGGCCCCGGAGGCGATCTTGTATAACCCGCCTTCAATCCCACTGTCTGAAAGGAAAGTGGCGTATTTCCGGTAGATGTCCGCGTAATATTCGGGCCGCATATGGCCGCCGCATCCCCAGGCTTCGTTCCCGATGCCCCAGTATTTGACTTTCCAGGGTTTGTCCCGGCCGTTTTCGCGCCTGAGATCGGACATCGGGCTCTTCCCGTCAAAATTCGTGTATTGCACCCAGTCGGCAAGTTCCTGTACGGTCCCGCTACCGACGTTCCCGGAAATATAGGGCTCGGTTTCCAGTAATTCGCAGAGGTTCAAAAAATCGTGCGTACCAAAACTGTTATCCTCGGTGACCCCGCCCCACCAGGTATTCACGATGGTGGGCCGATCCGCCTTCGGGCCGATCCCGTCCTTCCAGTGGTAGGTGTCCGCAAAGCAACCCCCGGGCCAGCGGAGGTTGGGGATTTCCAGGGCGCGCAAGGCGTCGACGATATCATTGCGGATTCCTGCCGTATTGGGGATGGGGCTCCCTTCGCCGACGTAAAACCCGTCGTAGATGCAGCGGCCCAGATGTTCGGCAAAATGCCCGTAGATATGGCGGCTGATGGTTTCCGCTTGTTCGGGTTCGGAAAAAAGGATGGAAGTATCGGACGGCTGGCCGTAGCTGCTCAGACAGCAAAGGGCCAAGAGCCATGTGAGAGCGAATCTGTACATGATGTCGGTTAATGGTGGTTGGTGAGAATAAAGGCCGTGAAACAGACACGGCCCTTACCTTTAACTAAAACTAAAAAAACTAATTCAAACAGTTCCGGTATGAATTCATTCCGGGAATCACACAGAAGTGTTTTATCTACATTTCTAATGTAAGAAATCTGACGCAGTTAATCAAAAAAAGATTTTGAAATACCTATTTTTAACAAATAAGGAAAAAAACGCTACTTTTTCCGAAAATTCATCAACACCCTGCCAGGTATTTTCCCGGTCAGGCCAGCATTCGGGTATGGAATTGAATTATTATACAACGGAGGATAAAGTGCTATTGGCTGTCGACTGCATCATCTTCGGTTTCGATAAACACCAGCTTAAAATCCTGCTTGTTAAAAGGAATCTGGAACCGGAAAAAGGGAAGTGGTCCCTGATTGGCGGCTTCCTCAAGCAGGATGAAAACCTGGACGAAGCCGCTGCCCGCGTCCTGGAAACGCTGACTGGCCTGCACGATATCTATATGGAACAGCTTTACGCATACAGCAAAGTGGACAGGGACCCGGGCAACCGGACGATTTCGGTGGCCTATTATGCGCTGATCGATGTGGCATCCCACCAGTTCGAAGGCGTGCAGCTGGAAGCCGCCCAATGGTTCGACCTGGAAAAAGCGCCTCAATTGATTTTCGACCACGACGAAATGGTGGTCAAGGCGGTTTCCCGCCTCCGTCGCAGGGCACTTACCATGCCTATCGGCTTTGAACTCCTGCCGGAAAAGTTTACCATGCGGCAGTTGCAGACCCTCTATGAATCCATCCTGGATAAAAAGCTCGACAAACGGAATTTTGTCAACAAAATCAATTCCCTGGACATACTGATCAAACTGGACGAGAAGGACATGACCGTCGCCCGGAAAGGGGCGTACCTGTATACCTTCGACAAGGACAAATACGATCGGAAGGTCGCCGAGGACGGGTTTAGTTTTAAGATCTGAGCAGCGTCTGAGACGGCCGCCACCCGGGGGTCCTTTGCCTGTTGCTCTTAGCTCTCAACTATGCTTTTTATGAAACGGGGAGCTACCTGGTGGAACTGCCGCTCCTGCAGAAAGCGACCTTCACCGGTTCTACTCGCCATTTCCCCCCTGTTTTTTATGCGCCCGGATCTCCTCGGGACTCAGACCCAGGAACTCGGCCGCATTGTTGTAGAAAATGTCCGCTTTTTGTTCCAGGCTCAGAAAGCCGGCCGCATTGACGTTCCCAATGGCCTGGTCAAAGGAGCCCTTGAAGGCCATCTGGTCTGTCCCGTATAGGATGCGTTTCCCAAAACCCCCATCTACCAGGCCTTTGATATACGCGTGGAATTCGGCCCGGGGCAGGGCCCAACTGATCACCCCGATATCGACATAGAGTTGCGGATGGGCGTACATCAGGGCTTTCATATCCTCGAGATAGGGCCAGCCGGCATGCATGATATAGATTTTCAACTTTGGGTGTGCCACCAGAACCCGTTCGATCTGCATCGGATTGGCATTGGCCGCCCGGACTCCGGGGTAGCCCATGTACATGCCTCCCGGAGGCCCGCCCGGATAGATGTGATACCCCACCGGGATCCCCAGGGATTCCGCCAGTTCAAAATACGGTTCCAATTCCTGGTCGTCGGCCTGGAGGCCCGCGTAAAAGGCTGTCATTTCCGCCATTATATGCAATCGCCCCGCCTCGTGCATCCTCCGGAGGGAATCCGGTTCACCGGTCCCCAAGCCGATCAGGACACGGTCAGGGTCCTGGTCATACCAGTCCGGGTGGTAATTAACCATGGCTTTGACAATACGGTGTTTTCGCATTTGTTCAAACGTCCATTCCCTGTGGGATGCAAGGTCAGGCGTAGTAGCGTAGGTCTTCCCGGTGAGTGGATTTTGATAGGTAATCCCGAACATTCGGCTCGCCTGGCGGTAGGCGTGGACGTGCATATCGATTATAGGGCCTGAGTAGGGCGCGCTCTGCGCATTGGCAGGGAGCCCGAAAAGCAGGGATAAACAGCAGAGGGTGGCTGTCTGAATACAACGGCGGGTGCGGTTCTTTTTCATGGCGGGATTATTTACGGGTATTCCCAAATCTAATGAAATCGACGGATACTACCGGTAATAGCATGGAAGTGCGTAAATTACAGATAAACAGGCCAAAAGACCGGAACGTAGACCAATCGGATACCAAGTGCCGGTGTCGGTAGCCTGCTGTTAACCCTTAAAACCTGTTGTTATGAACCCTCTCATGTTTTTTGTCGTTTTATTATTGGTGATTGTCCTATCCGGAATCCGGATTGTGTATGAATACAAGCGGGCCCTGAAATTCCGTTTTGGTAAGTATGTAAAAACGCTTCAACCCGGCTTACGCTGGATCATTCCCCTGGTGGAAACCATCCAGAAGGTGGACATCCGTGTCATTACGATTAACATTGTTTCCCAGGAAGTCATGACCGAAGACAATGTCCCCTGCAGCATCGACGGCGTGGTATTCTTCCGGATAAGGGATCCTGAAAAAGCGGTGTTGGAAGTAGAAGAGTACAATTTTGCCATTACCCAGTTGTCCCAGGCTGCCCTGCGGGATGTTTGCGGGAAGGTGGAGCTCGATACGATCCTTTCAAAACGGGAGGAAATGGGGAATAATATCAAGATTACCGTGGAACAGGAAACAGCCGGGTGGGGGATCGATATCATGGATGTGAAGATCAAGGATATCCAATTACCCGAAAACATGCGGCGGATGATGGCCAACCAGGCCGAGGCGGAACGCTCGCGCCGGGCCCGGGTGATCCTGGCCCAGGCCGAGGAGCAGGCGGCCGGGACCTTGCTGGCTGCCGGCAAGATGATCGACCAGTCCCCGTCGGCCATTAAATTGCGGCTTTACCAAACGCTTTCGAACATCGCGGCGGAAAAGAACTCGACCATCCTGTTTCCCTTTCCAGAAGAGGCAATCCACAGGAGTTCCAAATAAACACAGGTCCCGGTTCCCCGGTTACGGATCCCGCAGGGGCAGGCGGTTTCCCGGGCCCCGGGTTACTTCAACTTTGAATTGAAAAAGTTAATCGTCCGCTCCCAGGCCAGTTTGGCGGCTTCCTCGTCGTACCGCGGGGTGGTATCGTTGTGGAAACCATGGTTGACATCGGGATAAAAGTGGACGGCGTAGTCTTTGTCATGGGCCTGCAGGGCCGCTTCATAAGCCGGCCAGCCGGCGTTGACACGTTCATCGAGCCCGGCGTATTGCAGCATCAGGGGTGCCTGGATATCCGGGACGAATTCGGCATCCGGCTGGCCGCCGTAAAAGGGCACAGCTGCCCCGAGGTCGGGCAGGCGGACGGCCATCATGTTGGAGATCCAGCCCCCGAAACAAAAACCGACGACTCCGACCTTCCCGGTGCTTTGTTCGTGCGATTTCAAATACCGGAAGCCCATGATAAAATCTTCCAGCATCTTATACCGGTCCCGCTGCCGCTGGAGGGCACGGCCGTCATCGTCATTCCCCGGATAACCACCCAGGGGTGTGAGGGCGTCTGGTGCCAGGGCGATATACCCCTCGAGCGCCGCCCGCCGGCAAACATCTTCGATATAGGGATTGAGGCCCCGGTTCTCATGGACCACGACAATTCCGGGAAGTTTCCCGGTTGTATCTGCCGGCCGGGCGAGTAGCCCCCTGATGGTGCCACCTCCCTCGGGCGACTCGTAGGTGATGTACTCCGTTTTGAGCCGGGCGTCGTCCTGGGAAACCTGCAGTGTTGTCTTGTAATCCGGCGTGATAAAACTGAGCAGGGACATGACTGTAATACCACCGACGGCATAGGTGGACAGTTTGTCCACAAACTGGCGTCGGCTCAGCTGGTTGTGGGCATAGGCGTCGTACAGGTCAAAGACCTCCTGGCAGATATCTTCCTTTCGCAGTTTTTTCATGGCAGCTGTTTTTGGGTAAATCTTCCAAAAAAGATACATCAAAAATTTTGTTTGTTCCCAGCAGTTGCCACATTCACACCATTATTTCCCCATTTAAGTGAGCCCTCAGCGATCCTTCAGTGGCACGACGAATTTCTGGCCGCTCCAATCCGCCTTACCCCAAGCATCCCCTCCTTTATTCCGAGTTTGCGGGAAAGGGGCGTGCCTGAATATCCTGTTGGCGATGGGTTCAATTGTTGTTTTTGAGTGAGTTGAGGCGCTTTTGATCCAGAAATTATGAAATTTATATGTAAATCCGGCAGCAAAATTGGCTGCCCGGACCAAATTCCGGCTGGATGATCCTCAGTACTTGGTATTTATGTTTACATTTAAGTAGTTCAAGACATTGCCTCCCCCGGTAAACCAAATTCTATGATTCGAATATTATGGGTTGCCGCCTTCCTTTTGGCGATTTCTCTCCGGGGGCAGGATTCATCCGGAGGGAATGTGGAAAACGTCCCCGAAAGCCAAGAAGCAGATTCTATCCGGGTGCGGGAATTGTTGCGGACTGCCAACCAGTTGCGGTTTACCGATCAGGATTCCTCCCTGGCCACCTCCCGCCGGGCAATCCAACTTGCCGAATCCATCGACCTCGAAATTGGCAGAGCCGAAGGGTTCAAAATCATTGGCCTGGTTAAAAATGCCCAGGGCCTCTTTGACGAAGCGCTGGATATCTGGAAGCTCGCCCTGTCCACTTACCAGGCTGCGGGAGATTTAAGGGGGGTGAGCAACCTGCAGAGCAACCTGGGGACTATTTACTACAAGCTGGGAGATACCCCAACTGCCCTGGACTATTTTATAAAATCCCTGCAGAATGCCGAGGCGGTTTCAGACACCCTCCGAATGGGTACGGCTTACCTGAATATTGGCGCAATGTACGGGGATAACATTACCACCTTCGGTCAGGCCCAGCAGAACCTGCACCGGTCGGCACTGATGTTCCGGGCCATAGATTACCCCGAAGGTCTGGCCGTTGCCAATTTGAATTTCGGGGAATTGTTCCTGAAGCGCGGCAATCCGCGGGCTGCCATCCCCCATTTGACCGAGGCACTGGAAGTCCTCAGGGAAATCAATGGGAATGAGGCAGCTGCCCTGAACTTTCTGGGCGACGCCTACAGGCAGTTGGGCCAATATGATGCTGCCGAAAGATTTCACGGACAGGCGCTGGAGTACGCGCGGTCTACGGACGCGCGAATGGAGGAGGCCAGCGCCAATCTGGGGTTGGCGGAAACACTACTTGCCAATCGGGATGACGAAGAAGCGATCGGTTATTTCCGAAATGCCTTGGATATCTCCAGGTCCATCGGGGTACTTGAAATGCAGGAGCGCGCCTATGATGGGTTGGCAAGGACTTATTCGCGGCTGGAGGATTACCGCAATGCCTATACGTATCAGCAGTTATATGCAGGAATTCACGATTCGCTCAGGAATGTCGATTACCGGGAAAGGCTCACCAACCTGAATTTCCGCCTGGACATGAAGGAAAAGGAAAACCAGATTGAGATGCTGAACGCCCAGAACGATCTCAACCAGGTTCAGATAGAGCGGGACGCCAAAGCCAAGCAGTTGCTTTTTATCACCCTCGGGTTATTCGGGATCATTATCGCCGTATTTATCTTCCTCTACTTCTATGTGCGTAAATCCAATCGCCGGTTGGCATTTGAACAGGACCGGTCCGAGATGATCTTATTGAATATTCTGCCAAAGGAGACCGCGGAGGAATTGAAGGAGCACGGGTATATCAAAACCAAGGAATTTAAACAGATAACGGTTTTGTTTACGGACTTTAAGATGTTTTCCATCATTGCAGAACGGATTTCGGCGGAGATGTTGGTGCGGAGCGTCGACTACTACTTTAAGAATTTCGACGCGATCATCGATCGGTACAACCTGGAAAAAATTAAGACTATCGGGGACGCCTACATGTGTGCCGGGGGGCTGCCCACAGCAAATACGACCCATGCCGGGGATGCGCTGAATGCAGCATTCGCCATACGTGATTTCGTGGAGGAAACCGAATTGAATCCACCGAAGAGCATTTACCCCTTCAAGGTTCGGATCGGCTTGAATTCCGGCCCGGTCGTTGCCGGGGTTGTCGGCACAAAAAAATTCGCATATGATATTTGGGGAAGTACGGTAAACATTGCCGCCCGCATGGAGTCGAATTCCGAAGAAGGACGGATAAACGTTTCTGAGAATACCTATCAGATACTTAAAGATACGTGTCCTTTTACGTTCCGGGGAGAAATCGAGGTTAAAAACGGGCAAATACTTCGAATGTATTACGCCGACCAGGAGGCCGGCGCTCGCGATTCGGCCGAGAAGTCCGTAAGTGAAGCGATAAAAAACTAGTCGGATCAAATTGTGTCAGTGGGCAAAGTTGTGTATTTTTTCAGCGAATCCGGATCCGGTCGGATAAAATGCAATATAATCAGGTTGGTTTAGTTATAGCTTAAACCTTCCGAAGCCTATTTATATGGAACTGGCCAATCGTAGCGATTATCCCGACAAATGTCACCGGATCCTTGACGAACTTGGAAAGAAGCTTCCCGGTTACCTTACCTACCATTGTCTCGCCCATACGATCGATGTGGCCAATGTATGCGATCACTATATCGATTATTATATGGTTGATGCGCGTATTGCCGAATTGATCCGGGTTGCAGCAGTAGCCCACGATTACGGTTATATACAGGGCCCGGCTGAGCACGAAGAGCGAAGTATCCAGGAAGTGACTCCACTCCTGAGGGGTGAATACTCGGAAAAGGAGATCCGGGTGATTGCGGGGATGATTCGCGCTACAAAAGTGCCTCAGGACCCCAAAAACCTGTATGAAGAAATTTTGGCGGACGCGGACCTGGATTATTTGGGTCGGGAGGATTACGATAGCCTAAGCACGGGGCTCTATAAGGAATTCCTGCATTTTGGGGTTGTTGAAAATGAGGCGGAATGGATCGACGTTCAAATCCGTTTCCTGGAGAACCACAAATACCATACGGACTGGGCGATCCAACATCGCGTGGCCAACAAACGCAAGGTGCTGGAAAAGTTGCGGAAAAAGGCATCCCCCCCTTCGACTTCGTCAACCAAATAAATTTAATACAGTATGGCCTCGGCCACGATGGTTATAACCCCCAATATCATCGGGATAAAGCTGTAAACCAAATTCCTTACCGATTTATTGACATCACTGAATTTCTTGGTGGCAATCAGTGAATTCACGTAAATCTGCGCCCCCAATTGCCCATAAAGGGATTTTTCATCGTTCAGCAAATCGGCAAAACGGTCGGAAAACGACGTGATATCCCCGTAATGGGTGATGATGTCGTGAAAGAAAAACATATTCTTATCGAATTTTGTTTCGATCTGCGGCAGAAAGCACTTAAAACTGTAATAAATGGAACGGCAGACAAAAAAAGTAAAGCACGCCAGAATGGCAATGAGTATGGTGCTGGCCCTAAAGCCGGTTTCCACGGAGGTGGCTACCTCCAGGACTACCCCCAGCAGTAAACCGTAAAAAGAAATTATCAGGCCGGCCTTGACTTCGGACGTCCGGTTCAGCCCGTTAATGTATCCGATGGTTGCCCAGTAGACTTCGAGTTTGTCTTCCGGTAGCAGGCGGTCTGTCTTCATACATTCAGTGGTCGGTTGTTGTCTAAAGTTAGGAATAATTGTCTTAGGCGGGGCCTACGCGCCATTTATACGGAAATCCCGACCATCCATCCGCTTTTTCTGACCAAGCGTATAATAACAACACTTATTCGGTTGCTTTCAACCCAAATTGGTTTGTTTCGCGTATATTCGGTTAGCTGAATGGCTGTTTAGCCCTTAGTTATCAGGGTTTTCTGCTTATTTAGGAATAAACTCTCCCCGAGTCGAATGAATATTCCTACAACCCTTTTGCAGGGTTAGTGCGTTCATTCTGTGATCCTATGAAAACCTTCAATCCGACTGCCGGAATCCGTCAAATGTTGTTTTTAATGTTTCTGGCGGGTGGACCTGCCATATTCGCCCAAAACTATACCACCACGGGCCTGTCGGATAACTGGCAGGACCCTGAAGCCTGGACCTGCAGTAATGGAAACTGCTCTACGGGGTATCCGGACACCAATATTTCCGGTACCGTAGTCCTCAACCACGATATCAATTATTACGGGAACCCTCCCATCAATGTTTTAAGAAGAGGCGTCCTGGTGGTAAACCAGGCAACTTTTAACAATAACAGCAATCTCAACATACGCGCGGGGGGTGAATTCCGTGCTACCACTTCAACAGTTACCATTGGCCCCGGTGTCCTGAATGTGGATGGGGAAATGACATTGACCAATTCTCTCGTGATCAAGGACGGGAATGTGGTTAACAATTCTTCCATTACACTTTCAGATGCTTGTTTTAGCCTGTTATCCGGGAATTTTAACAATTTTGGGTTGCTCGCGGGAACGGGCGGAATAAAGGTGTTGAGTGGGAACATGAATAATTCGGGTAGTTGGGACCCGACAATCAGATATTATTTCGCCAATAATGGGTCTGGCCTTCCCGGCATGCCCAGTACCCTTGAAGAAATCGATGAGGTATGCCGATGTGCCACTACCAACTGCGATATAGAATACGCATTTGACTTTGAATTCAAGGTATTCGGGAAGTTAAGCAATGCCCTGAAGACACTTGCCAACAACTATGACCCGACCGCTCCCGCAGGTACGTACAACGAATTTGTTTACAGGATCCTCAACCATAAAGTGCTGGTGGAAATAGTCGTACAGGAAGGGCGTTATGCCAGCCTGCTCGCGGAGTTGGCGTCCATCGGCGTGACGGCCTCGGACTTCCTGCCGGATTTTTTCGATCCGGGGGACGAACAAAAGGCAGTCGTCTGCTACGTTCCTATTTCAAACTTGCTGGTCCTGGATGTTTCGGACAATGTAAACCGCGTTTACGAGGGTTCTCAGGGGATCCCGGGTAAAATCACCTCCCAGGGGGATGTCGCCCAGGGCTCTTTTGCAGGACGCCTGGGCTGGGAAGTGACCGGTAAGGATATAAAAATCGGGGTGATTTCGGATAGTTTCAACAACCTGGGGCGCTATGTGATCGATCAGCAGAACCAGGACCTCCCAGGACCCCAGAATCCGCAATTCACAACTCCGGTTAATGTACTTGACGATCTGTCGGGTGGTGGCAGTGACGAGGGGAGGGCCATGTTGCAATTGATCCATGATGTGGCACCTGAGGCGAATTTGTTTTTCACCACCGGCTTTTTATCCGAGTACAATATGGCGTCTAAATACGCCGATCTGATCGCTGCCGGATGCCAGGTTATTGTGGATGATGTGCAGTATATAAAGGAGCCATTTTACCGGGACGGAGTTTTGGCCCAGGCCGTAGATGCTGCCGCAGCTTCCGGCGTCGAGGTGTTCTCATCAGCCGGGAATTTTGGCCGTCGCTCCTATGAGGGCGTATTCACCCCATCCCCGGCACCCAATGAAAACCGACACGACTTCGGCGGCAGCTACTTGCAGTCGCTAACCCTGAACCCCGGATTTTACGTGATCAGTCTGCAGTACGACGACAATCATTATTCCCTCGGGGAAGGCGGTTCCCTGACGGACCTAGATATCTATCTTTCCAACAACCAGGGTATTTTGCAGTTCGGATCTAACTGGAACAATCTGGGGGGCGACCCTGTTGAACTCATGTACTTTATTGTCCTCCAGCCAACCACAACCAATATCCTGATTGAACGTGCCCCCGGAAGCTCATCCACCCCCGTGGATTTCAAATACGTGGTTTTCCGGGCCGGGAACGATGGGGAATTCGATGCCGTGCCAGCCCTGGACAAATCCACACTGGTGGGGCATGCCAATGCATCGGGTAATATGGCGGTCGGGGCCGTGCGCTACGACAATACCCCGAACTTTGGCGGGGTGCTGACTGCCCAGCAATCTTCATCGCGGGGGGGCACGGAAACCGCAGGGCAGGTGCGTATGCAACCGACCCTGATGGGCCCGACCGGCGGTGATACTTCGGTCGATTTCGGGGCCCCGGACATCGAGGGCAATGGCCTCCCGAATTTTTTCGGGACTTCGGCCTCCGCACCACATGTAGCGGCAGTTGCTGCATTGATCATGGAAGAAAAAAAGAACACGGGCCTGGACACCAGCACGGATCCCAACCTGACAATCCGGAGCCTGCTTACCAGTACGGCCCAGGATATGGGGCCGCCCGGCTTTGACTATACCAACGGTTACGGCTTTGTCCGTGCTGACAAGGCGCTTGGGGCATTTTCCAATCCCAGCCCGAATCTCATTGCCTTGAATATCGACGATTTACTTGCGCAGGACCCGGAATTTTTACCCGGGGATGCCTCCTTTACGCTTTTGGTGGAAGGGGAGTTTTTTGTAGATGGGGCTTCGCAGGTATACTGGCGCGGGGAAGCGCTTGAAACCACCTTTGTGGACCCGGGGACCCTGACGGTTGCCATCCCGGAATTTTTCGGATCCGGGGGCGAGATTTACGTGGTCACCAATTCCCAGGAAGGGACCAATGGTTCGGATGGGGGAACATCCGACCCACTCACTTTCTTCGAAGTCGAAAGAACCGACGTCATCGTCAAACCCGTTGAGGTCTCCCGATATTACGGCCTGGATAACCCCGAATTTGCCATAACCGTACTCGATGCCGAAACCTCCGAACCACTGCCGCAGGACGAATTGGATATGTTCCTGGACGCGACGCTTTTCCCGGTATCGATGACATCGAATGCAACCGCCTCTTCCAATGTGGGTATCTATTCCATCAACCTGGAGGTAGACCAGGAAAACGCGGATCCCGGGTTTGCAGAGCTCTATAATATAATCGTGGAGGGTGCCAGCCTTTTTGTGACGGCCATGCCGGTAACGGTTTCTGCCGAGGTGCCCGGACCACTCACCTATGGGGACCCGATCCCGGAGATCGTATATGATTATTCCTATGGGGAACCCGGGGCATCACCTGAAAACATCGATCCGCTTGTGGCCGAGTCGTTTGAGGACTCCCACCTGAATGCCACCCTCCTGGCCAATGGCGTCATGCTTGCCAATGGGGTGACTCTGGCCAATGATATCACGCTTCCCAACGGGACGTTCCTTGCCAATGGCACTTTTTTGGCCAATGGGGTGACCCTGGTCAATGGGGAGCCCTATTTCCTGAATGGGACCCCCCTGGCTAACAGTTCCTTCTATGTTACCGAGTCTACCGTGAGCAATGCGGGATCCGTTTTGGATGCGGGGTATTCCCTGGAATCCGGTGATCCGAGTACCGTACCGCTCATCCGTATCGGTGCGGATGCTTTTACAAGGAGCCTGGAGAATGCAGACCCTTCAGTTTCCAACGGGGTGATGCTGGCCAATGCCACGCTCCTGGCAAACGGGACGATGCTGGTCAACGGGACGTTTCTGGCCAATGGCACCCCGCTGTCCAATGGGATTACCCTGGCCAACGGCACCGTGCTCGCCAATGGGACATTCCTGGTAAACGGGGTGACCCTGGCCAATGGTACGGTCCTGGCCAATGGCACCACCACACTGGCTAACGGTACGGTATTGGCCAATGGCAGCGTCCTTGCCAATAGTGAGGCCGGACCTATCCGTGGCGCCCTGGAGCAGTCTGTGGTGGTTTTCAATACGGATGATATTTCCGCGGACCCTGCCGATCCCGAACCGTCTTCTCCTGAGATATTCCCAAAATCCCTGATAACCGGTCTTGGGGTTGGGACAAACTGGATCGTTCCCAGCAAGGGGGTAGTCAATAGTAACTTTGAAATTTATACGGAACCTATTCCCTTCGAAGTGTTGCCCGCTCCGCTCACGGTGGTTACCCAGGATGCCGCAGCCACCTATGGGGATGAACAGCCCGTATTTTCCGTGGAGATCATGGGGGCGCAATACGGGGAAACCCTGGAGGAAATATTCCCGGATGGGCTTGAGTTCACCGCCTGCGAAACTTGTGATGTTCCGGGAAGCCCCTATACGATCCTGGCAAGTACTGAAAGCGCATCCGGTAACTATACCATCGATTTTGTGAATACCGGGTTGTTTACCGTGAATCCGTTCGAACTTACCCTGACTATGGACGATGCCACGATTGCATACGGGGATACGGGCCCATTCGAATTTACCTATCAACTGGATGCCCAGGCGCTGCCCTACGAAGAGGACCCGGCCGAAATCTTTGCCGGCCTGACGTTTAGCCCTTCCGACGGTTGCACGGTGGGGGTGACCGTTGCAGCGGATCCCTTATTTCAGCCGGATAATTACCTAATGACCTACATAGACGGGGTCCTGACGGTGGAAAAAGCCGATCTGAATCTGTCCCTGGGTACCGCGTTCATCGGACTGGGTGATCCCATTCCCACTGATTTCGGGATTGCGGCAACCGGGCTGGTCTGTGGGGATAGCACCCCGGCAATCACCAGTTTTTCCCTCTATGATTCCGGGGGTAATCTGGTCACGGGGCTGCCCCTGGCGGGAACGTATGAAGTCCGTGCCAACCTGGATGGGCTCACAGGGTATGATAATTATAACATTACCCAGACCTATGGCGTGTTGTATATTAATCCGTTGGTGGGGTGTAACGACAGGATCAAGGCTGTCGATATGTGCAAGGCGCCATCGGTTCTGGATGGGGAGCCACGGGTTACTACCCGGTTGCAGGTTACTTTCGAAAACCGAACCAGTACACCCATTTATATTCCTTTCGGCACCCGGGAAAATCGCTTCAAGGGCAATGCATATATTGTCGGGGAAGCCCCTTCCCTGTTCGAACCCGGGATCCATACATTTGAGGTTTACACCGATGGCGGCAGCATTCAGTGGGAGGTCATAACCCCCGGATGCAAGAGTGCCTTCAAATCATCCAATGGTTCCAATGCCAACCCATGTGCCACAGGTTTTTCCGCAGATCTCGACAGCTTGGACCCGGTTGCCGGTTCTCCTGAACCCCTTGGGCGTGTGTCGCCCAACCCGGTTTCTGACTTTTTAAACCTTTTTGTCGGCGATATGGACGGGCCTCTTACGATAACTGTATTTGATGAGGTCGGGCGCCAGCTCCTGCAAAGCACATTCAATATTTCTGCAGGCATGCAGCGCGTGGAGCTCAACCTGACATCCCTGAAGACCGGCCTTTTACTTGTCCGTATGGATCGGGAGTCCGGCGGGCCGTCGGTATTCCGGGTGATTAAACAGTAATTCGGTAAATAGTGTATTTTTAGGTACATCTAACCGGATATGCTACATTTTTTCTGTCGAATTCAACGCCTCCTGCCAGGAGGACATGGTATCAAGAGGGCATCCATTGGACGGATCGTTTACTTGCTATTGCCCTTCATTTTGTTGGCCTCCTGCGGAGAAAAACAAAATGGGAAACTTCCTGGAAACTCCTCCCTGGCCAATGCCTATAACGAGCCCCACCGGCCCCAATTCCATTTTACCCCGCGGGAAGCCTGGATGAATGACCCGAACGGGATGTTTTACCTGGACGGGGAATACCACCTCAGCTACCAGTATTACCCGGATAGCACGGTTTGGGGGCCAATGCACTGGGGGCACGCTGTCTCCACGGACCTGGTGCGGTGGAAGCACCTGCCCGTGGCGTTGGCCCCCGATTCCCTGGGCTATATCTTTTCCGGGAGCGCCGTGGTGGACCATAAAAACACCTCGGGGTTTGGGAACGGTTCCGAGCCGCCGGTCGTAGCCGTATATACCTACCACAACCCCATCCTTGAAGCGGCCGGGGGCGATGATTTCCAGTACCAGGGAATTGCATACAGCCTGGACAAGGGCCGGACCTGGACCAAATATGCAGGAAATCCCGTACTGTCCAATGACACGGGGGTTCGCGACTTCCGGGACCCCAAGGTATTCTGGCACGGGGAAAGCGAAAGGTGGATCATGGTCCTGGCCGTTTACGACCGGGTCAGGTTGTACGCCTCGGCCAATCTGAAAGACTGGGAATACCTGTCGGATTTCGGGATTGAAGGGGATACCCGCCTGTGGGAATGCCCGGACCTCTTCCCATTGCGTGTGCCCGGCACCCGGGAGGCCAAATGGGTCCTGATAGTCAGTATCCAGCAGGAGGGACCTTCCGGGGGGACAGGGACGTCTTACTTTGTCGGGGATTTCGACGGGACGGTGTTTACTGCTGACCCGGCGGGCCAGAAGTGGCTGGACCACGGAGCGGACAATTATGCCTTTGTCACCTGGGACAACGCCCCGACTGGTTGGGGCAGCCGGCTGGGGATCGGGTGGATGTCCAACTGGCAGTACGCCCAGGAGGTGCCGACGGTTGCGTGGCGATCCGCAATGACGGTACCCAGGATGCTGAGCCTGGCAGAGGACTCGGGGGAGCTTGTATTGAGTGCATTGCCCGTCCCTGCCGTTACCGGGTTGCGCGGGGCCGAAGTGCAGTTGCCCATGGAATTGCGAGACAGCATACGGGTCGAAGGAGACTTCAGCCCGGCCCAATGCGATATCTCCCTGCTGGTGGACCTGGAAAATACCACCGCCAGTTCATTCGGTCTGGTTTTGAAAAATGCCGGCGGTGACCGACTCACCGTTACCTTCGACCGATCTGCCGGAACCGTTACGGTGGACCGTACGGCTTCAGGGCCCACAGGTTTCTCCGACGCATTTTTTGAAGGGCCCCACAAGGCCGACGTGGACCTTTCCCAGGAGAGCCTGGACATCCGGATCCTGCTCGATGCCGCGTCCATCGAAATTTTTGCCGACCGGGGCATCCTGAATTTCACCGACATCTACTTTCCTGAAACCCCGTATGACGAATTGTCGATCTGGGCCGAGGAAGGCACGCTTGTACTCTTTGACGGTACGGTCTATCCCATGGATACTATCTGGTAGCGATTCAGTAGCCCCCTTCAAAGTCCAGTTTGCGAATCTCCCAACGGGCCCGGTCCGTCTTGACGGCGATCAGGCCGTTTTCGAATATGCGGGCTTGAATTTCAGGGGTTTGATACCTGCGCGCATCCATCAGGATGTTCTGGCGTTCTTCAAGCGGCCAAATCATTTCCCCGGCTTGATTCAGCACTACTTCGGTAAACGTATGGTCGTAGATATTCAGCTGGAAATTATTCTTTCCGCGGAAAGTCTTCTTGTAGTAAATTCCCACGGCACGGCCATTCTGAAATTCAGAGACGTTCAGGAATTCGGGCTCAATGACTATTTGACCCTGGGTATTGATAAACCCATAGAGCGGGATGCCGTCATCCCCGGATACCATCACCGGACACAGACCATCACTGAAACGCGGATAAGGGATACTATTTACACCCAGGGCTTCCGGATTCGGGTTCCGCTGCCATACCAAATCGTCACGAAATTTGATGGCAAGCAATCCCTCTTCGTCGATGAAGCCCCATTCAGATCCCATCCTGACTGCTGCCAGGCCTTCGTGGAAGCGGGTTACCTCATCGAGGTCCCCGAGGGTGGGGCGGTTGATTTCCTGAATGGATTGGGCGCCTGCCAGCAAGGGCAGCCCCATAATAGCGAGTAATAATGCGAACTGTTTCATGATCATTGGGTTATTATCTAAAGATCCGCATAACATTGCGAATCGGAAATGATCTTTATCATAGGTTGCCGGTTGGTTCGGAAATAACTTTACAGGAAGTTAATTCCGGAACGATGAAAAATATCCTGATACCCACTGACTTTTCGAAAAACGCCTGGCGGGCTATTGAATACGCCTTGCTTTTTTTCAAGGATGAAACCTGCACCTTATACCTGCTTCATGTCTATTCGCCTGCATTCTACCGCATCGATTATATGACTGGCGGACCCGAAATCAGCGGTATCCCGGATGTAGGGGTGGATATTTCGATACGCGGTTTGGAGCGAACCCTCAAGGATATTAAGAAGGAGTACCAAAACCCGAGATACCGGTTCGAACTCGTGTCGTCGTTCAATACGCTTACCGACGAAGTCCGGGAGCTTGTCCAACGCAAACAGATTGACCTGATCGTCATGGGGACGCAGGGAGCCACCGGGGCCAAACAGGTGTTTTTGGGATCCAACACCGTTCACGTGATACGCAAAACCCGGACACCCGTGCTGGCCATTCCCTCCCAGACAACATACCGCCCCCCGCGGATGGCGCTTTTGCCGAGCGATTACCTGAGCTACTACAAAAGGGATGACCTCAAACCGGCCCTGGACGTCATCCGGGCCCATGACTCGCGGGTGCTGATCCTGCACATCCTGGATAAAGGAGGGCTTACAGATGCACAAAAGGACAACAAGCGCCACCTGGAGCGCTGTATGGAGGAGATCGAGTACGAAATTGTCGAAGAACCCGCCGGGAAGCTCCCCGAAGCCATCCTCCAGTTCATCGAGGAGCATCCCATTGATCTGCTGGTGATGATGAACCGGGGGCATTCTTTTCTGGAGCGACTGCTCGTCCGTCAAAATATCGACCAGATCGGCTTCCATGTGAAAATCCCCTTCCTGGTGGTACCGGATACCAGCGATCCGGATATGTGATACCGACATGCAATCCGCCGGGCAAGCGATTGCCACGGCGAGCCATCGGGCCAAAAGAATTGCCCGGCGCACTTTCATCCCCCTCGCTTAAGTCCTAAATTTGCAAATGACAAAACCAGTCCTGGAATTATGAACAAAGGTATTTACGTGGCTACCATCGAGGCCAATAGCGGAAAATCCATCCTCTCCCTGGGATTAATGCGTCTCTTGCTCGGGAAAATGGCACGGGTGGGGTATTTCCGCCCGATCATCGATGACTATCCCGACGGCAAACAGGACAACCATATCGCTACCATCCTGTCGCATTTCAAAATTCCCATGAAATACCAGGAAGCCTATGCGTGTACCCGTAGCCAGGTGGTCCAAAAAACCAGTAAGAACCGGGAAGACGAGGTGCTGGACACGATCATTCAGAAATACAAGGACCTGGAAAGTCGATTTGATTTTATCCTTGTGGAAGGCACGGATTTTACCGGGGAAGGGGCGATCATCGAATGGGATTTCAACGTGCTCCTGGCCAAAAACCTGGGTATCCCGACGGTCATCCTGTCCACCGGTGTAGGCAAAACCCTGGAGGAATTTATCAATTCCCTGGCACTGGCCTGCGATTCCTTCCGGGATAAAGGGGTGGAGGTCCTCCTGGTTGCTGCTAATAAAATCCGTCCAGAGAACCGGCAGCTCGTCCTGGATCAAATGCATGCGGACCTGCCGGAAGGGGTGTTGACTGCGGCCATACCCCTGAACCCGGTCCTCGGCAACCCGAGTATGCGCGAAATAACAGACGCCCTGGGCGGGAAGGTCCTGTTCGGAGAGCGGCACCTGGACAAACAGGTTGCGCATTTTGGGGTCGGGGCGATGCAGTTGAGGAATTACCTGACGCACCTGGTGGAAGCCACACTGGTGATTACCCCGGGGGACCGCGCCGATATTATCCTCGGAGCCCTGCAGGCGAACCTTTCAACAAATTACCCGTCCATATCGGGGATCATCCTCACCGGCGGCCTCGTACCAGAGGAAACGATTATCCGCCTGATCGAGGGATTGTCGGAGGTGGTGCCCATCGTTTCGGTCCAGGGGGGTACCTTTTCCGTCACCAACCGGATCGGGTCGATCCAACCCCGGATCTACGCCGGGAACACCCTGAAGATCGAACAATCCCTGAAGGACTTTTCGGCCTATGTGCCCGAAGATGCCCTGGCGGAGCGGTTGGTCACTTTCCGGGCCGATGGCATCACCCCGAGGATGTTCCAGTACAACTTGCTGAAAAAAGCCCAGTCGGATGTCAAACACATCGTGTTGCCGGAAGGTACGGACCAGCGGGTCCTGCGGGCGGCTGTTGAACTCGCCAGGTACCAGGCTGTCCGGCTCACGTTGCTGGGGCGACCTGAAGAGATCCGGGAAAAGGCCCGGCAGCTCGAGTTGGAACTTCCCGGGGAGGTGCAACTCCTGGACCCGCGCAATTCCCCGCAGTTTGAGGAATACGCCAGCACGCTGTACGAATTGCGTAAACACAAGAATATGGAGCTGACCATGGCGCGGGACCTGATGTCTGATGTGTCCTATTTCGGGACGATGATGGTCCATAAGGGGCACGCCGACGGCATGGTATCCGGGGCGGCCCACACTACCCAGCACACCATCCGACCCGCCCTGCAGTTCATCAAGACACGGCCCGGCGTACACCTGGTCTCCTCCGTGTTTTTTATGTGTCTCCCGGACCGGGTGACTGTTTTTGGCGACTGTGCCATCAACCCCAATCCCGACACCGAGGAGCTCGCCGAGATTGCCATTTCCTCCGCAGATACCTCTGCCTCCTTTGGGATTGAACCCAGGGTGGCGATGCTTTCCTATTCCTCGGGGAGTTCCGGTCAGGGCGAAGATGTAGACCGGGTGCGTGAAGCCACACGCCTGGTGCGGGAACGCAGGCCCGACCTGAAGGTTGAGGGCCCAATCCAGTACGATGCCGCCGTGGACCTGAAAGTAGGACGCAGCAAACTGCCCGACTCCGAGGTAGCCGGGCGTGCAACAGTCTTTATATTTCCGGACCTGAACACGGGCAACAATACCTACAAAGCCGTGCAACGGGAAACTGGTGCCCTGGCCATCGGCCCGGTCCTCCAGGGCCTCAACAAGCCGGTGAATGACCTGAGCCGGGGTTGTACGGAGGACGATATTTTTAACACCGTAGTCATTACCGCCATCCAGGCCCAGCAACTCTGAAAATGAATCATCAAGCCGACATGAACCGCGTGATCCTCGTTTTGAATTCCGGAAGCTCTTCCCTGAAGTTCCAGGTCCTGCGGATGCCGGAGGAAACCCGGGTTTGCCAGGGGATGGTGGAACGGATTGGGGCAGGGGATGCCCTCCTGAAATTCGATTCAGGCAGAGCGAAATACGAGCGGCAACTCGCCGCAACCGATCATAAGGAAGCCCTGCGGCAAATCGTGTCATCCTTGCTGGACCCCGACACCGGGGTGCTCCGGGATGCGAATGCCGTTGCTGCCATTGGGCACCGTGTGGTCCATGGGGGGACGCGGTTTACCGGTACCACCATTGTGGATGCGTCAGTCAGGGAAGCCATTGCCGAGCTGTCCCGGTTGGCTCCTTTGCACAACCCGGCCAACCTGGAGGGTATTCGTCAGGCCGAGTCGTTTTTTCCGCAGACCGTGCAGGTGGCGGTATTCGACACGGCCTTCCACCAGACCATCCCGATGAAAGCCAGGCGGTATGCGATCCCGGAATCCCTGTTCCGGGAACACGGGGTGCAGGTATACGGTTTTCACGGCACGAGCCACAAGTATATCGCCCAGAAGTTGGAGCCGCACCTCCCCAAAGACGGGAAACTCGTGTGCCTGCACCTGGGGAGTGGGTGCAGCGCCACTGCCATCCGGGGTGGCGTCAGCATCGACCACAGCCTGGGGTTCACCCCCAGCAATGGATTGGTCATGGGATCGCGGAGCGGGGATATCGACCACGGTATTATATTTTATATGGTGGAAAGCCTGGGGTATCCGCTCGAGGCGGTCAAACGAATCCTCAGCCGGGAGAGTGGGTTGATTGGGCTTACCGGGAAAAGCGACATGCGGGATATCGAGGGGGCTGCTGCAAACGGCGACCCGGCTTGCCAGTTGGCACTGGAAATGGCAGCCTATAGAATCCGGAAGTATATCGGCGCGTATGCAGCTGCGATGAACGGGTTGGACGGTGTTGCTTTCACTGCAGGGATCGGGGAGCATTCTTCCCGTATGCGGGCTTTGGTCTGCAAAGACATGGAATTTCTCGGGATCCGCCTCGACGAATCCCGGAACGGGGATCCCGGGCCGGGCATGCAGTCCATTCAATCTGAGGACTCCCGGGTAAAAGTCTGGGTGGTCCCCACGGACGAGGAACTCGAAATTGCACGGCAGACGTATCGGGTGTTGACCTTATAAGACTGGATTACTCGCTGAAGCTCGTGATCCAGATACCTCCCACTCCTGCAAATTGGGCCGAACGGCCAAATC